>NZ_JBHMFT010000005.1:0-292635 GCF_051433195.1 Falsiroseomonas sp. E2-1-a20
AGCCCGGGGGCGCGACAAGCGGCCCGGCCTCGATGCGCTTCTCAAGGGCGTGACCCGCGGTCAGTACGATACCGTAGCATCATGGTCGGTCTGCCGCCTTGGCCGGTCACTGCCTGATCTCCTCGGAGTGCTGGGCGAGCTACAGACCCCGGGCGTGGACCTATACCTCCACCAGCAGGCGATCGATACCGGTACACCCGCGGGCCGGATGCTGTTTGGCATGCTCGGCGTGTTCGCGGAGTTCGAGCGGTCGATGATTCGCGACAGGGTGATGGCCGGGCTGGATCGGGCTCGCTCAGCGAACAAGCGTCTCGGCCGCCCCCCTATGCCGCCGATCAGAATCGAACGCATCCGCCAAGCGATCGCTGATGGCCGCGGCGTGCGTGAGACCGCCCGCGCGCTGAAAGTCAGCGCCGCAAAGGTCTCAGCAGTGCGGCGAGAGATGGCGTCAACGGCTGGGCCTGTCGCGGCGGCCTGACCGCTCAGGAAGGCCGACCGCATGGCCGTCCTTGTCTCGATGGCGCCGAGTGGCACCGATCCGCGGAAAAATCATAGGCCGTCAGGTTAGGCATGGCCGGAGCATCCACAGGCGGTTCACGTCGAGCAACGGCGCTCGCTTGCGGTCTAGTTTCCTTGGCAAATACCAGTTTTCGGGTATGCCGATAGGATGGACAACAGCAGCACCCCTCCTGATGAGCGCGCGCCAGTCTTGTCAGTCTTCGGTAACCTCGCCTCGCGGGTCGGGAGGTTGCTGCGCACCCGGCCTTCACTGACAAGCAAGCTTATCTTCGCACCGCCTCGGGCCATCCACGCCTGCGGTGCCTTTCTGCATCTCGCGTCGGACGCCGCAGGATCGGACAGTGCTGTTGCGGTTCTGATCGACGAGACCGATCCGCGTGATTTACTCCGGCTGGCGATGCCCGGTTGTCCCGCTCAGCTTTACCGAGCCCTGGACCGCGCAGGCGACCGACTGCATGGCAAGGAGTTCTATCAGCGGCTCTCGGTAACCGCTTCCGGTACCCATGCAGCCGCACTGCTCGCAGGCGGTCCAATCAATGAGGCACGCCTCGGTTTCTTCGAGGCGCTGTCGCAGATGGACCCGGCCGTCGCAGCACTCCAAGTCGGGCTGCGTGAGGATCGGTATCTTTGCGCTGGGATCGATTGCCTCGTCTCGCTTCTACGCTCTCACGGAGCGCTGCGCGACGGCGACCTCACGCTCCCTCACGGAGCGGGACTACGAGCGGTCGCCCGGCGCATTCGCGCCGCGCTTGAACGGATTGAAGCTCCCGGTCCTGGCTTCACCGTGCCGCTGCCGTTCCGCCTCCTCACTAACACAGGCGAGTTGCAGCGCGTGGCGACGGCCTTCAAGAACTGCGTCGCGTTGCCGCAGTGGAGCGCAACCCAGTACCATCTCGGTCTGCTTGACGGCACCACCACCTTCGTCACAGCAGATAATCCTCCTCTGCTGGCCGCACTCAACCGCGTGGCGGCGGGCGTTCTGCACCTCGAACAGATCGTCGGACCGGCAAATGCGCCCATCCCAAAACCTGTGGAGATGGCGCTTGTGGCGAGTCTGGAAGCCCAAGGTCTGAGGGTCGTCACTGTTGACCCGCAGACGGCATGGGGGCGGCTCGAACAAGAGGCGCATCGGCGCAACCGCAGCGACGGCGATGAGGTTGCCGGTGACGAAGATGATGGTCTCGATGGCATGGCAGCATAATGCCAATTCGTCGGCGCGCGGGGGAAGAACCCCAACCTCGAAACTCGGATGTCGTGCGCACGTCCCGCGGCTCTTGGCCGCTGGCAAGTTGCAGTCGCGAGAGTTCATGTTGGCAAAATGCCCCTCGTGTCGTCGAACAAGCCGGTCCGACCGCGACTGCCCGGAGAGGCGTGCCAGTGAGGGGCTCCAGTCGCCGAGTTACCTGACCAAGCATCGGCTGCGTCCAGAACCGCTACTGCCACAGACATAGCGCCGGAATATCGCTGCAACATCCATCGGCGCCCTTCCTCGGCTTTTGCTTGAATAAAAGGTAAGAGCGGCGCAGACTGTTGCGGCTCGCTACCTCCGTGGGAGGACGAAATGGTCGAGATCATCACCACCGCCAGCGATGACACGGTTCGTCCAGCCGAATTGGGCGGCTCGTCTAGTATGCTGCCCGATTCTACTGGCGACGATGACCGCATCATCGGCAGCCTCGGAAATGATCATATCGACGGCGGTGGTGGCTATGACATCCTGAGCTACAGCGGACTGGGTGAGCCAGTTCGGATAAATCTTCGAGATGGCATAGGTCGCAAAGATGGGGCTTGGACTGACACAATCGCTTTGGCTGGTCCGGGCCACAGCACTATCGAGCAGGTTCACGGCACCGCTTTTAGCGATGTCATTGTTGGTGACGACGGTGACAACTGGATTCGGGGCAATGGTGGCTGGGACACGCTCGTGGGTGGGGCAGGTTTTGATGTAGCCGATTTCACGTACATTCAGCCCCAAAGCAGCTTCGACCGCGGTATAATAGCAAATCTAACTGACTCGACCATCGCGGCCAGCCGCTACCTCTACATACAGAGCAACGAGGTTATTGACTACTGGGGAGACGCAATCAGGATATTAGAGATCGAGGGGATCGCAGGTACCCAATTACGCGATACTTTTCTCGGCAACAATGATCCGAACATGTTCTGGGGCTTGGGAGGAAACGACGCATTGATTGGTGGAGGTGGAGTAGATGCAGCGGTTTACTTGCACCCTCGGTCCGAATACAGCGTCACCTTTGATAATTTCTTTGGTCAAAGATATGAGGTTATAGGACCCGAGGGGCAAGACACGCTTTCTTCGGTCGAGCATTTGCTGTTCGCTGACGGCGGCGTCTGGATTGAAGAAGCGGCAGGCGTTACCGGTATCGTCCACCGCTTTTACAACACACTCAACGGCACCCACTTTCTCACTGCGTCAAATGCGGAAGCTAATTACATCCGCGATCAACTTCCCGCGTTCAATCACGAGGGCTTTGCATTCCGAGTAGCAGGCGCCGGAACCCCATCAAGCGACATCTTCCACTTCTACAATGCCCAAGTTAGCTCGCATTTCTACACAGCATCGGAAGCTGAGCGGGATTACATACAGAAAGTGCTTCCGCAATATGAATTAGTAGGCGTCAGTTTCCAGGCACACACCGTCAATGATGGATCGAAAGTTGAGCTTCACCGATTCTATGACGCGCAGAAGCAGAGTCATTTTTTTACGGCTTCTGAAGCCGAACGAGATTATATATTGGCTAACTCAGCATCGTTCAAATACGAAGGTGTGGCTTTCTACGTCGATCCTCTCTGATCAGCGTGATAATCCCGCTGCTTAAGCCTGCCGCGCCGCGCCTTTCCGGCCGTGGTCCACCGCGGCGGCTGTGTCTGCCTGATACGCGGGCGACGAGTGGCGCGGTCTGACTCGACGCCTACTACCGCAGCGGCCGCCACGAGGTCGATCTGGGAGATTGGGAGTGGGTTCTTTGCGATCGCAGCGACAGTCGGTAAAGGCGCCTCTCTGCTGACAACGGTGCGGCTGGCTTCCGGTGCGGGCTTGGTTCCACCGCGAGCACCGCCCCTGCGTCTGGGCGTGTCTTGGATGGCCTCCTGCTGCTGAGCAGGGACCACTGTGATAGGACCGACCACCTCCTCGACAGGGACTTGCAGCGCAGGTTCGCGCGGCGCCGCGGGTGCAGCTTTGCCGGTGAGCCCTGAAACCCGCTCAGGACGCCGCTGGCGGCCCTGCTCATACTCCTCTGTAACCCGCATCAGCGTCCCGTAGGTCTCCCAGAGGCCAGCGCTGCGCGTGGCCAGAAAGGGCTCGTCGATGAGGAAGACGCTCCGCTGCATTGCGAGCCGCTGCACCTGGATGACTGTTGTGGGAACGAAAGTTATGCCGCACGCGCAGGCGGCTTGCTGCTGGTCTGGTGTCAGTTTCAAGAAGACCATCTCCACAGGATGAGTTGGCAAAGCTGACTAAAACCTGCTGCGGAGCACGTATGGAACACCCTGGTCTACCGGCCGCAGCATCCGCCAGTGGTCGTCAAAACGACTGCTGAGATAAATAGGGATGAACGAATCACACAGGAGCGCGGGATGACAACACGCAGAATATATGAGGCAGCACGAGAGCGAGGGCTGGTGCGGTCCGGGCGCCAGTTCTCCACCGAATTTCTCGGTATGGCTTCCAACTATGCGGCCGACACCGGGTTCGACCGATGCAGCCCCGCGGCATTGCTAAACCTGCACCGCAGGCTTGGCGAGGTCGGGCAGGCTGACCTTCAGGCCATCGTGGGCCAACAGCTACTCGGCGTGGAGGCGGGCGATTGCGGCTCGGCAACGCAGGCATGAGGTACAACGAGATCACTGACGCGGGCCGAAGCGCAGACAAGATTTCGATGCGCCAGATCATGGATGCCGTACGCGCCGCCAACGCGGCGCACATCTGGCCAGAGATCGACAATCCAACCGCTGAGCAGCAGGTCGCTATGCCGCACATCGTCGAGTGCCACGGCTTGACGGTCCATGATCTCGATCAGGCGTTCGCTGAGGAGTTCCAAGGACGGCGGCTCTGGTGCAGGAGGAACTGCCAGAACGAGTTCAGCGTGGCGCCAATCCGAGACACCGCCCTGGGCCGCGATACTGGGCGCCGGTTCAGCTTCGCGGATCAGGCGGAGGCCGCCATGTTCCGGCGGACGTGGGGCTAGCGGCTGGTGCGGCGGACACGTCCCGCCTCTGAAAGGTGACTTGATAGGGGCACTGATGGAAACAGCGGCCTGCGACAGAAAAAGGAGCCAGTCGGTGTAGCCTGGGCATCACTGGCTTTTAGAAGGACGCCGTGAAAAACTTAGTGCATGAACATATTCCCGGGACGACCCGTTCTTAAACTCAATCCGTGCCCGTAAGCTGAAGGTACCCCAACCGACCGCATCTAAAGCATACGGGAAGTTAGCATCAGAGTTGTCGCATATCTTTCGAACCGGCTCGACAAAAGTTGGGTGCAGGGTATAAATAACACATTCAATTTGCGCTATCTCTTGGGGTGGTCCAGCAACATAAGCTTTCCAGTTCCACCGGAATTCCCCTAGTGGAACAGCGACATTTTCTATGCGTAGAGGCGCGATGCCGTTGTTCTGCGCGCGCACGAGTGAGGTCGGTGGAAATAGAAACATCATAAGGCAAGGAGCTAGCGCAAGATTGGAAATTAGTCTTGGTGCCAGATAGCTGTATCCACCGCGATTGTTGTTCAGGTGCATCATTATTGCCCCCCGCTCTGTAGAGCATTGAGCGGCATAAAGCCCTCGTTTGGGTGCATGGCAGCGCTCTCCCAGATCCTATCCACCTCCGCGCTACGCATCCGAATGATGATCCGATTATCTGCTGAAACATTCCGTATGATCAGTTTCAGCGCATCCCCACCGGGGGCGCGAGCGATAACCACGTTCCGCTCGGCTAATGTCTGGTCGTCACCCGACAGCAATCGGACTGTTGCAGCCAGATCTTCCGGAATGTCAGTCAAGTTCAGATTCCTAAACGTAACATAATAACTTGTCGTTAGTCGTACAGGTGGATCTACGCCAACAAAGCTGCACAACAAAATCGCGATGGCAGCTGCCCCACTTGCGCTTCCAACTTGACCACCTGCTGGAAGCTTAAGCTGTACAGCAGCCGTTGACCCTATCGCTGCGAATAGCGCAGCAACACCGGAATAGGTTAGCAACCTAGTTGTGGGTAGATTTATCTGCCAGACAGAAATTACGACGGCAGACCCTAAAAGGAAGAAACCCACGCCGAACGCCATGAGCGAGTACAACAATGGGTGCACTTGTGGCGGCGAGGCGGTGGCCTTGCCAGGGCGCCCTACGGGAGCCGGTTCGGTTGCCATCTGGTCAACCCCACTAGCGGATGTGTACCGGGACTACGATAAAGCTATGTGATTCTTAATAGCTAGTGCTTGCGGACTGCAACCCGAAAGTTTAGGTGGCCTAAGGGAAATTCATTGTCGTCTTCCTGACTTCGATGCTGCGCCCACATTCGATACAACAACGCATTCGGGAAGGTTCTGGAGGCTCAATCTTAGATGCTGCTATTGCATTAAGGTTGTCCGCAGCACCCTCGGCTTCCGGCGGATCAGAGGAGGCCACTCGGTGGGCGTTCAACATCATGCAGCGTGGGAAAATGTGCTGGTGCCGCGGGCTTCGATGTCATTCCGCTCCGTTGGGTCGTGGAGCGAACCCTTGGCTGGGCGATCCACTGGCGGCGCCTCGTGTACGATTACGAGGAACGGTTCGACATGTCCGAGACTGTGATCGTCATCACCCTGAACAGCATCCTATTTCGTAGAAACGCAGGCTCCTATTTTTCAAGGGGGCTCCGGTCCGTGAAGACGGTTCAGGGAGTACGTGCCGTGCCATTATGCCGGGCTGCCAATCGACGATAGCGGCGGGGCGATCGGCCGTTCACGTTCCGCCAAAAAAAAGTGCGTAAGTATTCGTTTTCGAAAAACGGAGTTGACCTAGTGCTGGCCCGCCAAAAGACATCTACCGGCTGGGCGACTGCCGCTTGATTTCCACTGACCCTTAATCGCCGATCATGCCATAAGAACCGGGCAGTGAATACTTCGAGTTTCTCAGTTGCCTACCGATATTTTCTGGTTCATTGTGACTGTACTTATCGGCACTCACCTGATCACCGTGAAGGAGGCATAATATGGCAGGAGCAACGGAGCCGGGCCTTTCCGATTACCAGAAACTCCAAGTCTGGAAAATTGTTGCTCTTGGCGTCGGAAGCGGGTTTTCCGTGTCAATGGTTATTCTAGGCGTTTTAGGCGCCTGGGGCCTCAATGCATTTGCAAAGGAGCACGCCGAAGGAGTCGCCAGAACTGCTGCTGGCCAAGTCGCTCCCGCGGTTGTCGCAGACAGCCTATTGGAGGACTCCAGGTTTATTCCTCTTGTCCAGGATAGATTGGGTGATCTGCCAAGCAGGGCGGTTATCGCTGTAAACGATCGCATCTGCCCATCACCAGGATGGAGGAAAATGTCATCGGCTGCGGGCCGGTATCTAATCGGATCTACGAACGAGGATGGAATGCGCCCAGGTGAACAGGGAGGACAAACGAGAATTCGTATTGAGGCTAGGCATTTACCTTCTCACGATCACCGCATACCAACTGTAGGCTCTGATCAGCGAGTTCGAAGCGTCGGGGCGGTAGATGCCGCGTCAACGCGAGGCGATTATGAGCGACATCCGCGACGCACAGAGGCATCAGGGGAAGGCAGACCAATCGAAGTCATACCTCCATACATTGCTCTGACCATCTGTGAGCGCGTGCCGCGGTGAACTGACCTTTTTGAATAGGCGACGAGTTGCTGCCAACGGGGCATCGTGCGGGAGTCTCTATGAACTTACGGGTCATGGAGCGCACCTTCGGCTGTATGATCCGCTGGGGGCGCCTCGTCCGCGACTACAAGCGACGCCTCGAAGTGTCCTAGGCCATGATCCACGTCGCTATGGGCACCCTGCTGCTCCGCAGAATCCACCCCCAAAGTATCGGTCCACCGACTAGCTTTTCTTCTTTCATTAGATGATCCCTCAGGTTGCTATGGTGCGCCGCACGCACTGACGCAGAAATACCCGAATGGCGTCTCCTGCTCCCTCTGCTGTGATGGTAAAATTCTGTCCGCCGGGCAGGCGCACGTTTAAGATGTCAGAGGCCCGCAGTGCGTGCAGAAAATCCAGGGACTCGCGGGTAGGTACCGGCCGATCCCCATCTGGAGCCTGGACCCCAACTCGCCCAGTAATTGCTACAACGCCCCGATGATGGGTTGCGAAAAGACCCCGCATCATAAAACCGCGGCTGCCTACCCTGATGGGCCATACCTCGCCAATCAGTGTATTGTTGGGAACTGGGGGATTGAGGATCGAAACAGAGAGGGGAACCTTGGTCGTCATGGTCAGCACTAAGCTTGGGCCAGGGACGAGGCTGCGAACGTGACAGACGTTTCCTCCATCCTCGCGCTCGACCTGCCACTGACCGACTATGCGCGGCCAACCCTCCGCGGAGTGCAGGGGGGTGGTGGAGAGCATGAGAGCAATCAAAGCGGCAGTGGCGCGCATGACCGTACTCCCGTCTGATGGTGGTAACGCAGCTAAACCGAGGGTTGCTGCTCGCCCTCGGCATGTCTCACTTCCCGCATGAACCAATCACGTTCGTGCCCGCACCCTAGCGCGTGTCGGATATCCGAGCGCACAAACAACCCTTGAGTCATTCGTTCAAGAACGCCTCGTCACTGTTATACCGCTATAGGCCGTGGGTTGCCCCGCCTGCTTTCCAAGTTCGATTGTCTCCAGTCGCTTTCCAGAAAATCGCCCGCGAAAACGGTTGATGGAGTAGGCGACGCAGGTCGGGCAACAGGCGATTTCCGAGACCAAAGTGACGGTCGTCATCATCTCCGGCGGAGGGAGAAGTTTTGCCGCTGTTGTAGCCTGTCGCCGCTGAACTCCGAGCACCGCTCTGTAGAGGGCTTGGCCACCAACCCGCGGCGGCCTATCGGGGGTTGCGGAAGAAAATGGCTGCTCACGGATGCTGGGCGTTGCCGTCAAGAAATTTAGCAGCTTCGGCTCCGTGTGGAACTGCGCCATGCCATCACAGCCAAAGCGCTGCGATGGCTTCATCAATGCGTAAACGTCGGGCACGAGGCTGAGGTGCAGCCGAAGCGACTCAGGAATCGCGGAATCATTTGAATAGGCGGCAATCACGGCACTGCCGCCTGTCTTCAACTCGACGATCGCGAGGCAGAGGTTGTGCCCCTCTGCATCGTAGCGCTTCTTGTAGGCGAGCGCACGGTTTAGCTCCTCTCGGACAAAAGCGATCGCCATCTCGGCGTCTTGCCGCTTTGCGTGGGAGGGCACTTGATCGGCCATCGGCGGGGTTCCTTCTGGTGCGTCGCTCCTGAGCCTGCTTCGAAACGAGACCGATTAGAAGGGCTCGGAATGCCCGGCAGGGTCCGCGGGAGCCGAGTAGACCAAACAGATCGCTCAGTGCGGCTGTGCGGAATTCTCAACCTCGATTGGGCTCTCGAAATATGTGACGGACGGCTCTGACCCAAATCGGGCGGCCATCATGCTTCGCCATTCGATCGAGTAAGCGCGTTCCGCAGACTCGATCGAATCCCACAGATAGACACCGCCCCCCTTACCGTGTCCGTACAGGTAGTTCTTGCGGATAAGCCCCGGCATGGTGCGGTACTTGCCGACGGACGGCCCGAAGATTGTGTCTGTGGCCTCGTGCAGCGTCATTCCACTGGGTAGGTCGAACTGAACGATCGCAACGATCATGATCGGCTCCAGCGCTGGTCCGCGTCATGGACCTGTCCCATGAGGCTGCGCTTGCTGATGAGCGCCAGTCAAACATGATCCGAACATCTCATCCGGAGCGGTCGCAGCCGCGAATCTGCCGCGGTGACGTTCCGAATCCGGTTGTCAAACGACCCGGACTGGCCCGGGCTCAAGCACGCCCCCAGTAGGCGCCGCTTCTTAGCGGACCAGCAAGTGACGGCGGAGCAGGCTGTGTTCAAATAGACTAGCGAACCTCCAACCCTTATTTCTGAGATCAATTTAATAACCCGCCGCGGGAGCAGGCGTGCGGTCACTTTGGCGCAAGTACGACGCTGCGAATATTTTAGCATGAAAAGTCAACCAGCGGCAGGCTGTAAGAATTCGTGGCAGTTGGGAACTCTCGGGAGTAATCTTCAGGTGTGCAGAGGAGGGTCAGGAGATGTTCGACCTCGACCAATTCACTCATGACTGCCGTCACGCCATCGGAGAAGACCGCGGCAAGCAGCGGGCGCTCCGCGAAGTCGTCGCACGAGCGGTTTCCGATCCCGGGAGCGTCATACGAAGCCTTGGCGAGCCCCAGCGCGGAGCTATCCACAAGCTCTACCATGCTCCGGATTTGACGATCATCAACGTCATCTGGGGTCCAAAGATGACTCTGTTCCCGCACAACCACCGTATGACGGCCGTCATCGGCATCTACACGGGCTGCGAGGACAACATCTTCTGGCGCAAGATCGAGGGCGGCAATGGCCGGGTCGAAGCCGCGGGTGCCAAGGCATTGCGAGAGCGTGACTGCGCTGTCCTGGGGCCGGATGTCATCCATTCGGTGACCAACCCCATCGCCCGTCTGACCGGAGCCATCCATGTTTACGAGGGCGATTTCTTCGCCATGGAGCGGAGCGAGTGGGACCCCGAGAGCCTGACGGAGCACCCCTATGATGTGGGGAAGGTCATGCGCACCTTTGAGGAGAGCAACGCGCTTCTGCCCATCCGTTAGCCTGCGGTGAGCACCCGCGTCTGGCCCGAGAGCGCCCGGCGAGTGGGCGACGGCCTTGTCTTCAGGGCGGTGCGGAAGCGCCTGCTGTCATAGCCGTGGTCGCCCCTGAGTTCTCGTGCGGGAGGCAGGTGGGGCAGGATCAAGGCGGCGCCGCGCTGGTCACCGGCCTGCTCCTCGGTCGGCAGCACCAGGACCGGGCGCGCCACTGCAATCCGTGGTGGATGACGTAGATGATGCCGCTGGTCACCCGGCGGTCATCCACCCGCGGCACACCATGCGGGCGCGGGAAGTGCGGCGAGAGGCGGCGCATCTGAGTGGGCGTCAGCAGGAAGGGCAGTACGGAAATGCCGGGACCTCCGTCGCATCCAAAATCATGCGCCGCCGCGCCTCTGCACCCTTCGAACGCGTCACTGTACTAACACCACGTCAGCCTAAACAGGGCCGCGTCGTTCTGGTCAGCAAACCAAATGACCGTAAATCGACCGGGCGTCCTCCAGTCGTCGATAGTTAGGCGTTCCGTATGAAGCCACTGCCAACCGGTCCGCGTCCTGCCGCGGGCATTCTGGCGTAGCCACGCGCGAACGTCGGCCCTCACAGTTCCCTCGCGGCAGCCTTCGAACGCTTTGGCTTTGATCATCCACTCGAATGGTGATGGTGGATGACAGAACACCATGAACTGGGTCGGCTGGCTCTCTCGATCGGGTCGCACTGCGCATACGCCGACTACCGTCAGCGGGATGCCGAGCTTGCGGCTCACCTCTGCATTGGCCCGGGCAGTGATCTGCGCGACGATCGTCTCGATGGGCATTTCCTGCATGATGCGGGCGGGCACCCGGAAGTCCACGCGGCCGCGCTCAACCTCCTGCCAGCCGCGCCCCCGCTGGGCTCCCATCACAGCGGCCTCGTCACAGAATGCGAGACGGCAGATGTGCCCGCGGCGGCATTGGCACGGATCGGCGCCTGAGATGCTTGGCGCGCCTGGACCCATTTGCACCAAATACTGGTGATGATGGCTGCGTTAGGCACCACGACCTCCTAAAGTATTCCCGTTTACGATCCCACCGAATTTGGGGTTCATGGTGCGAATGTTCAAGTGCATTTTCACTCGTACTTGGGCCAGAGAAGTAACGTGGGGGGTTCGAATCACAAAATACCGCCCTCAACAACGTAGTCGGGCTCTCATTTATCTTTTCATTATTATGTAGATTGCGATGTTTTTCTATAAACGACCAAAAAGTGGCGAGTTCCCGGGCGTTTTCATGGTCTTGTACTTTGGCTGTTCGCATACAGCCGGATGCCATGACCGATGCAGCGCTTCCCCCAACAAGGGGGGCTGTTCGCCGGGTCCGCCCGGTCCGCTCAACGGCTGCCGTTCACCGCGAACGAGCCCGCAGACTGACGAGTGAGTTGCTTTCGATGATCACGTGCGTTTTTCCTGCTCAACCGCCGCAAATGTTCACCATGAGGGCCGCGGATGCCGATCTGATGCTGACGGCGAATCAATAACGACCAACCGTGCAGATGGCTGGTGGACAATCTAGAAGCAGAACATGAGATGCGGGAAGTGAATAGGGCCGTTACTGATCGGAAGTAGAGGGCCTGTAGATTATCCACCCATTTCTGCGAAGTAAATTGATATAGATTTTTTTAAGCTTCAACGAAAGGCCAAGGCTCGACCTGCCTACTGGCCCCTTCTACTTCCACCACCTATCTATCGATTCTTTCATCTCCATTAGGCGTCTTCCTTCTCCCGCCACTGCGGAGCCCCCTCACTGTGTGGGACCTCAACCGACACGTCCCCCACCGTAAGCACAAGGCCCCGCTCGCCTTGCCCGACGATCTTGAAGTCCACCCTGGTCAACAGGCTCCGGAGCATGTCGCGGGCGGACACGTCTCCCTGGACGGCCGGGCCGATGTTCGTCCGCATGAAGGCCATGGTCTCCTTCCGCCTGTCGGTGGCGGTGGCGGCATGCTGGGCGAGGAGGGCCAGTTCGGTGGCGCGACGCTTGGCGGAATCAATGGCCTTTCCCGCCTTCCCCATCTCATCCAATGCCCAAGGCTGGGGGAGCGAAGGGCGGAGTGCGGCCATGATCTGTTCCTGCCGATCAACCTCCGCCAGGGCAGTCGCCTTCTCAGCCAGCAGCTTGGAGGTGTTAGCCGTGGGGGAGCGGGGTGCCAGGGTGGACAGGTTGGTGATGTGGTTCATGAGCGCGACCTCGAAAGACCACATGTCGTATCGCGTCCGATCCTGACAGGTCCCACTCTCCACGTAGGCGGCACACAGGAGGTCGCGCGGGCGGCGCCCATCCACCTTCCTTCCGCCCGTCGCAGCCCGCAGGCGGCCCTCACAGGAGCCGCAGTACGTCCGCCCGGTGAACAGGTTGGGGATGCTGCTCCCGGAACGGCCACGGAGGAGGGACTGCCTACCTGCCAGCACCTCGCGGGCCGCGAACCAGTCTTCCAGCGCGATGGCAGCCGGATACGCCCGCACCTCTGGCCCCGCCTTCGTCCTCTTGGACGGCTTCCCAGGCTCCGTGGAGGGCACCCAGCGCGTCGGGGTGTAAAAGCCCAGGACGTGTCGGTCAGCCAGGATGGCGCCCACCCTGGTGGCCCGCCAGAGGGAGGCTCTGTCGCCCAGCACCGGAATGCCGTCGCGGTTCAGCCCGGCGGCGATCATCTTCACCGTGGCGCCGTCCCGGCATTCCTGGAAGATGCGGCGGATCACCCACACGTTCTCCCCCAAGTCATGCCAGAAGCCCTCCGGGGAGAGGCTGGTCCGCTTGACCATCCAGCCGGGCGTCCTGCCGTTCAGCCGGGGGAGGGCGGTCGCGGGATCGAGCAGCTTGGCCCGGCGCTTGTTGTGGGCACCCACGGCCATTTCAGCCAGCCGGGTGGCATACCTCCGGGCGGCATTCATCTCGGCGACGAACTTATGGTTGCTGTCGCCATCCAGGGAGGAGCGGTCCCAGATAGACCCGTCGCCGGTCACCACCACCACGTTGCCGTTCACCAGCATGGACATGGGCTCAAGCCCGCCCATCAGCCCCTCGCGGAACAGGCGGTCGGTGGCTTCGACGATAAGGACCACCGGTCGGTCGCCCCGGAAGTCCCCGGCCTCGGCCATGCGGAGGATGTCGCCGAAAGACCCCTTGGTTCTGTGGTGCCCCTTGCTGGCGGAGAACCCGGCGTCCCGGAAGCTGCTGTAGCGGGGATGGGGGACCAGCTTGAAGTCCACCACGATCCGGTCGGTGGCCTCGGTCTGGCGGCTTTCGCTGCTCCGCCCCTCCTCGCCCTGCTGGGGGGAGGACCACCGCTCGTAACCGATAAAGTGGCAACCGAACAAGCTCTCGCGGGTGTGGGCGGTCATGGCTCAGCCTCTCAAGTGCTTGGCTTTGCTACTATTCTCCGCTCCCAAATGCCATGGTTTTAGCCGTAGAGCAGGATAGTCGGGCGGGCCGGGTCTTCCACGCGTGTCGCCGTCAGGATCGGTCCGAAGCCGGCGAGCGGGTTCGGCGAGATCGTGACGACGAAACCCAGCCGATCCAGCCAGGGCTGCATCGCCGAATCGAGGTAGGCCGAGAGGGCGGGGCCGGAGCCTTCCTCCTGCGACGTGGACGGCACAGCCACCAGATCGGTCAGCAGGCGCTCGAAGCCGCCACCATCGAAGAAGTCCACTGCGCGCGCGATGGCGCCCTCTCGCGATCCCATACCTCGAATTCCACCCGGACGTTGTCCGTCGGACCATGGCCCAGGGCCTCGGGACTGTCCAACCGGTGCGGCGGGGTGTCGTGGCTCAGCGGGTGCTCGCGGGCGCGCTGCTGCCGCCACCCGAGCCCGGCGAGCCGGCACCGAGCAGCACCGCGGCAACGACCGGGAGAAGCACGGGCAGCGCCGCCGAAAGCCCGATCCCGGCCGCTTCGGCCGGCAGGGCAACCGGTGGCGCGGGCATCACAGGCGGAGGGGGCGCGACCGGAAGTGGCGCCGCGCCCCGTGGCGGCACCACCACCTGCGCATGATGGCCAACGATCAGGCTGCGCAGTGGCTGCGAAAGCGCCGCAACAGGCATCGTAGCCAGAACCACGGCGAGGGAGGCGCCCAAAATTCGCATGGCACGACCCTAAACAGGATCGACGCGAATGTCGCGGCCGAAATGAAACCCCGAGTTCTGTTCAGCGCCCGATCATGTGCCGCGCGATGATCACGCGCATGATCTCGTTGGTGCCTTCCAGGATGCGATGCACCCGAAGGTCACGGACGATCTTCTCGACGCCATAATCGGCCAGGTACCCGTAGCCGCCCAGCAATTGCAACGCCTCGTCCGCAACGCGGGAGCCGGTGTCCGTGGCGAAGCGCTTGGCCATGGCGCAGAACGCCGGGGCATCGGGTGCAGCCGCATCCAGCTTGCCGCAGGCCCGCCACAGCAGGGTCCGCGCGGCCTCCAACTCAGTGGCCATGTCGGCCAGCCGGA
Source organism: Falsiroseomonas sp. E2-1-a20 (assembly GCF_051433195.1). Classification (NCBI taxonomy): domain Bacteria; kingdom Pseudomonadati; phylum Pseudomonadota; class Alphaproteobacteria; order Acetobacterales; family Roseomonadaceae; genus Falsiroseomonas; species Falsiroseomonas sp. E2-1-a20. The sequence continues at coordinate 14,826 of NZ_JBHMFT010000005.1, forward strand.
ACTGCGTCGCCTGGAACTCGACCACTGCCTTGCCGAAGGCGCGTCGGTCGCGCACATGGGCCAGCGCGACGTCGAGCGCGGCCTGCGCGCCGCCCAGGCTGCAGGCGCCGATATTCAGGCGGCCGCCATCCAGCCCGCTCATCGCGATGCGGAAGCCCTCGCCCTCGGTACCCAGCAGCGTCTCGGAGGCAACGCGCGCCCCGTCGAAAATCACCTGCCGGGTGGGCTGGGCGTTCCAGCCCATCTTTCGTTCATTCGCGCCAAAGGACAGCCCCGGCGTTCCCTTGGGCACCAGCAGCGCGGAAACTCCGGCGGCGCCCGGCCCGCCGGTCCGCACCATGGTCAGGTAGAGGTCCGACACACCGGCACCGCTGATGAACTGCTTCACCCCGTCCAGCACGTAGCCCTCATTGTCCCGCACCGCGCGGGTGCTCAGGGCCGCGGCGTCGCTGCCGGCACCCGGTTCTGTCAGGCAGTAGCTGGCAATGGCCTCCATCGGGATCAGCCGCGGCAACCAAGCCTCGCGCTGCGCCTCCGTGCCGTAGCGGTCGATCATCCAGGCGACCATGTTGTGGATCGAGAGAAAGGCGGAAATCGTGGGGCAGCCCGTCGCCAATGCCTCGAACACGACGGCGGCATCAAGGCGCGTCAGCCCGGCGCCGCCGCTTTCCTCCCGCACGTACAGCGCCGCCATGCCCAGCGAAGCGGCCTCCCGCAGCACGTCGACCGGGAAGTGCCGGCGCTCGTCCCAGTCCCGCGCATGCGGCGCCAGTCGATCGCGGGCGAAGGCCAGCGCGGTTTCGCGCAGTTCTCGCGTGGCCTCGGGCAGTTCGAAGCCGCCGGTCTCCTCAGGCATCATCCTGGTCCTCCCCGCCCGACTATAGGCGGGCCGCAATCTCCTGCCAGCGTACCCGCACGGCTGCCAGGTTGCGGGCCTTGATCGGCCCGAAGCCCTTGATGCCCGAAGCGGCTTCCGCCCATTCGCAGATCGCGCCGTGGTTGTCGGGCGTCAGTCGCGGCAGCAGCGAGTCGATCGTCGCCCGGTACTCCTCGGCCAGCGCCCGTTCCATCCGCCGCTCCTCGGTATGGCCGAAGGGGTCGAGTGGCGTGAAGCGCAGCGCCTTGCCGTGCCGCAGCAGCCCCATGGCGCGCAGCATCCAGGGCCCGAAGCGCCGCTTGCGCGGGAGGCCAGTGTTCGGGTCGGTACGGGACAGCAGCGGCGGCGCCAGATTCATCTCGATTTGCGGCGCCCCGGCGAAGCTGCCGGCAAGCTGCGCGCGCCATTCCGGAAGGCTGTGCAGCCGGGCGACCTCGTATTCGTCCTTGAACGCCATCAGCCGGTAGAGCTGGGTGGCAACGGCCCGTGCAAGGCGCTGTTCACCCGGCACGGCCGCCTGCTCGGCCGCCTGGACCAGGTTCACGAACTGCAGGTAGCGCCCGGCATAGGCGGCGTTCTGATACGCCGTGAGATCCGCCTCGCACCGCGCGATCATCGCCTCCAGCGTCTCCGGCGCCGCCACCGGCGCGGCCCGTTCCTCAAGCGCCGCCCGGCGCCCCAGGGCGAAGGCCGTCAGGTTCCGCTCCACCTGCGCCCCGTTCAGCGTGATCGCCTGTTCCAGTGCGGCCGCGGACACCGGCACCAGCCCCCGCTGGAATGCCAGGCCGAGCAGCCAGATGTTGAGGAAGATGGCATCGCCAAGCTCCGCCACCACCTCGCTCGTCGCGCTGACCGCGGCCAGGTCGCGGCAGACCTCGGACAGGTTGGCCAGCATCGCCTCCGGCTCGTAGCGGGTGGCGGTGTCCCGCACGAACTGCGCTGTGGGCGAAAGATCCGCGTTGACCACGGCTGCGCTGCGGCTCGGGCCGAGCATCAGCCGCGCGTTGCGCCCATGGGCAACAACCATGTCGGACGCGATCAGCAAATCCGCCTGCCCTGCACCAATACGCGGCGCCGGGATGCTGGCCTCGGTCGCCCCGGGCCGTCCAATGCGAAGCTGCACGAATACGCCGCCGCCCTTCTGGGCGAAGCCCAGCGTATCCACGGAACGCGAAGGGCGCCCATCTACATGCGCCGCCATGGCCAGGATCGCGCCCAGCGCCGTGACACCCTGCCCACCCACGCCAGCCACCAGCACGTTCCAGGCCACGCCATCGACCGGCTCGGGCAGCACCGGGTCGGGCATCGCGCCGTGCGGCATCGCCGGCAGCTTCGGCCGCGCAGGCTCAGCACCCGTCAGCGTGACGAAGGAGGGGCAGAATCCCTGAACGCAGGACAGGTCCTGGTTGCAGGCGGACTGGTCGATGCGCCGCTTGCGGCCCCAGGGCGTTGCCAGCGGTTCCACCGCGATGCAGTTGGAGACGCGGGAGCATTCGCCGCAATCCTCGCAGACGCGGGGATTGATGACGGCCCGCCGCTCCGCCTTGGCGGCCGTCCCCCGCTTGCGCTTGCGGCGACGCTCTGTCGCGCATTCCTGGTCGTAGATCAGCGCCGTGACGCCGGGTACCTCGCGCAGCCGGCGCTGGACCGCGTCCAGCTCGCTGCGGTGATGGAAGCCGGTGCCGGGCGGCATCATGGGGTCGCCGCGATGGCGGTCGGGGTCATCGCCGACCACCTCGATCCGCTCTACACCCTCGGCGCGCAGCTGGGCGGCGATGCGCGGCACCGTGAACTCGCCCTCGACATGCTGGCCGCCGGTCATCGCCACGGCGGAGTTCACCAGCACCTTGAAGGTCATGTTGGCCTTCGCCGCCACCGCGGCGCGCAGCGCCAGGCTGCCGGAATGGGCCCAGGTGCCGTCGCCGACATTGGCGAAGATGTGCGGCGTCTCCGTGAAAGCCATCTGGCCGAGCCAGGGCACCCCCTCGCCGCCCATCTGCGTGAAGGCAAGGCTGTCCCGCTCCGGCATCTTGGTGACCAGCCAATGGCATCCGATGCCGGCCAGCGCGCGGGAGCCTTCCGGAATGCGGGTCGAGGTGTTGTGCGGGCAGCCCGGGCAGAAGAACGGATCGCGCGCCGCCAGCGGCTCCGCCGCCTGGTGTTCCAGCGCCTCCAGCTCCGACAGCCTGGCCCGCATCGCATCGCTGCGAAGCGCCTCCGGCAGACGTGGTGCCAGCGCCCGCAGGATCTGTGCCGAATCCAGCTCCGCCAGATCGGACAGCAGCGGCAGGCCGGATTCGTCGCGCTTCCCAAGGATGCGCGGCGCGCCGGCCATCCCATACAGCGCGTCGCGCAGCTGGGGCTCAAGGAAGGCCCGCCGGTCCTCGATGACCAGGATCGTCTCGAGCCCCCCGGCAAAGGCGCGCGCGCCCTCCGCATCCAGCGGCCAGGCAAGCCCCACCTTCCAGATCCGCAGGCCATGCAGTCGCGCCAGTTCCGGCGTGATGCCGCATTCCGCCAGCACCTGCCGCAGTGTCGCGAAGGCCTTGCCACGCACCGCGATGCCGAGGCGGGCGGTCGCGCTGTCCATCTCGATGCGGTCGATGCCGTTGGCCCTCGCGAAGGCCTGCGCGGCCGGCAGCTTGTGCAGCCGCAGCCGGCGTTCCTGCGCCAGGGCCTGATCCGGCAGGCGGATCGACAGGCCATCGGCAGGCAGCAGAAGCCCAGTCGGCTCGACCGTAGCGTACCGCGCCGCATCGACACGCAGCGTCTGGCTGGCGTCCATCGTCTCGGCCACGCATTTCAGCCCGGCCCAGGTGCCCGCAAAGCGCGACAGGGCAATGGCCTTGAGCCCGTATTCGAGAACCTCCGCCACCTCCGCCGGATCAAACAGCGGGATTTCCAGGTCCTGGAAGCTGAATTCGCAGCCCGATGTGACCGTGGAGGACTTCGCGGAGGGATCGTCCCCGGACAGCGCGAGCACGCCGCCCCGTGCAGCGGTCCCGGCGGAATTGGCGTGGCGCAGCACGTCCCCGCTGCGGTCGAGGCCCGGCCCCTTGCCGTACCAGATGCCGAAGACGCCATCATGCTTCGCGCCGGGCGCCAGGCCGACCTGCTGCGTGCCCCACACCGCCGTCGCCGCAAGATCCTCGTTCAGCCCCGGCTGGAAGACGACCTGCGCAGCCTTCAGCCGCGCCGACTGGCGGCCCAACTCCAGGTCGTAGCCGCCGAGCGGCGAGCCACGGTAGCCACTGATGAAGCCGGCGGTGTTCCAGCCCTGGGCCGCATCGAGTTGCCGGCGCAGCAGCGGCAGGCGGACCAGGGCCTGGATGCCGGTCAGCACCACCGGCTCTCCGGCCAGATCCCAGCGATCCTCCAGGCTGGCCTCCGGGCGTTGCAGGATGCCCATCCGACGTCTCCCGTATCAGGTTCCAGACCTTGGAAAGGATGCCCCCTTAGCACAAGGGAGCTTTTCTGAATTCTGTTGTGCGCCGCCGAATAATCAGAAGAAGATGCCGGGATGGACGCCATCGACAAACGGATCCTCCGCGCCCTCGCACGCAAGGGGCGGCTGACCAACGCGGAATTGGCCGAGGAAGTGGGGCTTTCGGCCTCCCCCTGCTGGACCCGGGTGCGGCGCCTGGAACAGGCCGGCACCATCCGCGGCTATGCCGCCCTGCTCGACCAGGCGGCGCTTGGCCTGCCTGATACCGTGTTCATCGAGGTGATGATGGAGCGCCACGATGAAGAAAGCCTGCGCCGGTTCGAGGAGGCGGTTCAGGCGATCCCGGAGGTGCTGGAATGCCACCTGGTGACGGGGGAGTACGATTTCATGATCAAGGCGGCGGTCGGCGGCACCGTCGGATACGAGCGCCTGCTGCGGGACCGCCTGTATCGCCTGCCGGGCATCCGCCACACCCGCAGCAGTTTCGCGCTGCGGTGCCTGAAGCAGGAATTGTCCCCGATGCCGATCTGACGCCAGGCGACGGAAGGGGCGCTGCGCGTCAGCGCCCGCCGGGACGCGCGTGGCCCTCGGCCGAATCGAAGTGCAGCTTGACCATGAACAGGCCGAACAGCACGCCGAAGCCGAACAGGGCGAGGCCGAAGATCGAGAGGCTCGCTTCCTGCGCCGCCGCCGCGGCGGCAAGCCCGACCAGGGAGATGATGGCGGACAGCGCGATGAAGTAGATCATGGGGATGTGTCTTTCCTGTTGGAGTGGTCGTCAAAAAGAATCCGCGACGCGGCACCGTCGAGGTCCTCGTACTGCCTGCTGTGCAGCATCCAGAGAAACAGGCCGAGGCCGAGCAGGCCGAGACCCAGCGCCGCTGGAATCAGCAGGATCAATGCGTTCATGGCTGCGGGTCGCTCCCGGCGCGGAGGGCATTGAGGATCACGATGATCGAGCTGCTGGCCATGACGACCGCGGCGACCAGCGGCGTCACGTAGCCCAGCACTGCGGCCGGCACCGCCACGACGTTGTAGGTCAAGCTGAACGCGATGTTCTGGCGCGCCAGGCTCTGCGCACGGCGCGCCACGCGGATGGCGAAGGGCAGTGCCGCAAGACCCCGGCCAAGCAGCACGATGTCGGACGCCGCCTGGGCGACTCCCGCCGCGTTCGCAGGGCTGGCGGAGACATGCGCGAGGCTCAAGGCACCGGCATCATTGATGCCATCGCCAACCATGAGCGGCCTGAGCCCGCTCGCCCGCAGCGCCTCCACGCGCGACGCCTTGGCAGTCGGCACCACGCGCGCCTGCCAATGCCCGACACCCGTCTGTTCGGCTGCAGCCTGGACCACGTCCGGCGCATCGCCGGAGAGGATCTCGGTTGCCAGGCCAAGGTCATGCATCGAGGCCACCACCTGGCTCGACTCCGGCCGAAGCTGGTCCCGGAAACGGAACCGCGTAGGCTCCTGGCCCGGGCGCGACAGGAACATCGTCATCTCGGCACCAGGCGCCTCGGGCAGGCCGCAGAATGCAGCGCTGCCCAGGCGGGCTTCACCAAGCCGGAGGCCGTAGCCCGAAATTTCCGCAACGCCGGACAGGGCCGGCGCATCCGGACAGGCGCGTGCCAGGGCCAGCGCGAGCGGGTGCCGGCTGGCCCGCGCCATGCCGGCTGCCTGGCGTAGCGTCGCCGGGTCGTGCGGGTGGTCCAGCAGCAGTTCCGGCTGGCCCGTCGTCAGCGTCCCGGTCTTGTCCAGCACCGCGTAGTCCGCCGTCGCCAGGCGTTCCAGCGCGGTCGGCGACGCGACAAGGACACCGCGCCGGAACAGTGCGCCCGCCGCCGCGACCTGTACGGCAGGCACCGCGATGGCCAGACCACAGGGGCAGGTCACGATCAGGGCGGCAACCGCCGGCACGAGGGCCGCCTGCCAGTCGATTCCGACGCCCAGCCACCAACCCAGGAAGGTCGCGGCGGCAATGACGTGTACGGTCGGCACGTAGATCCGCGCCGCGCGATCGGCGATGGAGACAAAGCGCCCCCTGCCCTGCTCGGCCCGTTCCAACAGCCGCCCGAGCGCCGCCAGCGATCCTTCCCGCAAGGCGGCGCTGATCCGCATGAGGAACGCCGATCCCATATTGATCGCGCCGGCCGGCAGCGCCTGCCCGGCGGCCAGGTACCGGGGCACCGATTCGCCGGTCGTTGCGCTCAGGTCGAGCACCACGTCCACCTCGGACACGCCGTCGAGCCGCAGACGTTCCCCGGCCGCCACGCGAACCAGGTCACCGGCCCGGACCTGCTCGGCCTGAACCTCCCGCGCCCGTCCGCCCCCATCCTGCACGGTGACGGTACCGTCCTGAAGGGCCAGCAGTTCCGCCACGGCCTGTCCGGCCTTGCGTCGCATCCGACGGTCGAGCAAGCGACCCGCCAGGAGCAGCGCCAGCAGGCTCGTGGCGCCATCGAACCAGGTGTAGGGACCGTTCCGCAGCACCTCGCTGAGGCTCATGGCGGTGGTCGCGATGACACCCAGCGAGACGGCCAGGTCCATGTTCGTCCGACCGGTCCGCGCCGCATGCCAGGCCGAACGATAAAAGGGCATGCCTGCCACCAGCACCGTGGGCAGCGCGATCAGCGCGGCAAGCCAATGCATCAGGGCGCGGGTCTGCTCCCCCATGTCGCCGCCGACCCAGACCGCGACGGAGACGAGCATGACATTCATCGACCCGAAGGCCGCGATGCCGAGGGCCCGCAGCAGCGCCTGGCCCTCCGCGTCCTCTGTGGCGCGCAGGCAGGCGGGTGACCAGGGCGCAACGCGAAAGCCGAGCCGTGCGACCAGCGCCGCGAGATCTCGGGCCCGGTCCGCTTCCCCGCGCCAGGTGATGCTCAGGCGGCGCGTGGAAAGATTGGCGCGCGCACGCAACACATCCGGCTCGGTCGCCAGCGCCTGCTCCACCAGCCAGACGCAGGCGCCGCAGCTGAGGCCGCTGACCATGAGTTCAAGGCTATGCAAGCCGCCCGCCGCCGCGGTGGCGAGGGAGGCGGCGTCGAAGGATGGCGGCGCGTCCGGCGCCTGCAGAGGCGCAGCCGCGGCATCACGTCGCCGGTAGAAGGCATCCAGGCCCAGCCCCTGGACCAGCGCATGCGCGCCTGCGCAGCCATCGCAACAGAAATCCCCCTGCCCGGGAATCAGCGCCGCACCGCAATGCCGGCACCCGGCCAGGGAATGACCCGCCGGCGCCTTCAGGAAGCGCCGCCCCGCGAAGGCTTCAGCGGTCACGAGACGATGATCCGGCGACGAACTTCTAACACGTCGCCACCCGGACCCAGCAGGCGAAGCCGCGCCTCCCATTGTCCGGAAAGCGCGGGCCTGGCATCGGCCACGTAGGTTGCGTTGCCGGCCGCGCGGAACGTCAGCGGGAGCTCCGACCCTTCCAACGGGCGCACCAGGGTACCCTCCCACGCGCCAGCCACGCGCCGTCCGTCCCGGTCGACCGCGGCGACAAGGAGAACGCCGTGCTCCCAGCGCACCTCCGCCTCCCACCCCAGGGCATCCTGCCGTGCGGCCGTCTCGAGCACACGGTTGTAGGTACGTCCGCGGTCAAAGGACCGGCCGACCGTGACGCCGGTGAAGGTGGAGAGAGCCGCGTAGACCAGGCCGCCATTCACCACCACGACCAGCAGCATGCCGCCCACGAAGATCCAGGGAATCCAGAGGCTGCGCCGAGGCTGCGCGTCGCGTGCGGAGTGGCTCATGGCTTGGGTCCCAGCAGAACGCTGCGTTCCGAGGCGACAAGGTTGCCTTGGCCGTCCCGCAGTCGAAAGGTGATATCGGACGTCTGGCGCTGCGAAGGGCCGGCTGGCTGCGTCACCAGCACGCGCCACTGGGTGATCCCGTCAGGACGCGTGGTGACGGCAAAGCGGTTGGGCCCGCGAGGCGCGCCCTCCTGCACCTGCATCTGCACCGGCACGGAAGCCTCGATCTCGAGCGCGAGTTCCGGGACATCCCGTGTCTTGTTGGCGATCTTGAGGGTGAAGGCATTGCGCACCGAGCCATCCGCCAGTGCGATGAACAGCGGGGCGCGGTCGCGCAGCACCGATAGCGTCACGGCTTCGCGCGTCAGGAAGGCACCTGCCATGATCCCCATGACGAGGGTCAGCATCGCGGCGTACAACAGCGTCCGCGGCCGGAGGAAACGCGGCATGCTGCGTGCCGCCATGCCTGCGGTCTGGCGTGCAGGTCCGGGCGGAACGGAAGCCGAGGCCGCCGTCGAGGCCGCCAGATTGGCCAAGGTCTCGAACGCCACCAGGCCCTTGGGCCGATCGAGGCGCTTCATGATGTCGTTGCAGGCATCGATGCAGAGGCCGCAGCCGATGCATTCCAGCTGCTGCCCATCCCTGATGTCGATGCCGGTCGGGCAGACGTTGACGCAGGCGCGGCAATCGACGCAGTCGCCGACGCCGTCCTTGGTTGCCTTGCCGCGCGGCTCCCCGCGCCAGTCGCGATAGGTCACGACCAGGGAATTCTCGTCCAGCATCGCGGCCTGGAACCGCGGCCACGGGCACATGTAGGTGCAGACCTGCTCGCGGGCCCAGCCGGCCAGCAGGTAGGTGGTGCCGGTGAACAGGGCGAAGAAGAAATAGACCTCGACCGAAGCCTGCCCGGTCAGCACCTCGCGCACCACCGTCGGTGCATCGTTGAAGTACATGATCCAGGCGCCGCCCGTCGCCGCGGCGATCAGCAACCATGCCGCATGAGTGGCGCCCTTCTTGCGCAGCTTGGCAAGACTCCAGGGCGCCTTGTCGAGGCGCATCCGTTCGTTGCGATCCCCCTGGATGCGGCGTTCGACCCACATGAACAGGTCGGTCCAGACCGTCTGCGGGCAGGCAAAGCCGCACCAGACGCGCCCGAACAGGCTGGTCGCGACGAACAGGCCGATCGCCGCAAGCACCAGGAGACCCGTCAGGAAATAGACCTCCTGCGGCCAGATCTCGATGAAGAAGAAGAACAGCCGGCCATGCCCGATGTCCACCAGCACCGCCTGGTCCGGCGCGCCCGGACCCCGATCCCAGCGCAGCCACGGCACGAGGTAGTAGGCCGCGAGGCACAGGGTCAGCACCACCCACTTCCATGACCGCACCGCACCAGTCACTGCCTTCGGGTAGACCTGCTGCCTGGCCGCGTAGAGCGGCGTGTTGGCAGCAGCCTGCAGGCGTTCGGGCGGATGAAGGGTTGTCATGATCCTGTGCTCACACCTGCCCTAGTTCTCGCCGCCACCGAGCGCATGCACGTAGACGGTGAGCATGTTGACGACCGCCGGGTCCAGGCGCCCGCCCCAGGACGGCATCACGCCGGCGCGGCTGTAGGCGATGGATTGGATGATGGCGGCCTTGTCGCCGCCATAAAGCCAGATGCGGTCGGCCAGATTGGGCGCGCCGACATCACGGTTCCCGGCACCTGCGTCACCGTGGCAGGCGGCGCAGTTCTCGGCGTACAGCGCCGCGCCGCGCTGCGCTGCCGTCGCGTCTTCCGCTCGGCCGCTGAGCGACAGCACGAACTCCGCCGTATCGCCGACCTGCGCGCGGGTCAGGACGCCGTCGGCGAGGAAGCGCGGCATCATGCTGATGCGCTCCTCATCGCTTTCGCCAGCGCGAACACCATGTGCAATGGTGCTGCGAATGGCGTCGTGCGTGCCGCCCCAGATCCAGTCGTCATCCGCCAGCGATGGAAAGCCACCAGGAGCGCCCTGCCCGCCCGCCCCGTGGCAGCCGGCACAGTTGTTCGCGAAGGCGATGCGGCCACCGGCCACGGCAAAGCCCCGCAGTTCGGGGTCAGCCGCGATCTCCTGCGGTGTCGCGGCACGGAGCCGCGCCATCATCGGTGCCATCCGCGCATCGGCTTCCCGCACATCCCTCACCACCGCTTCGCGCGCAATCCAGCCCGACATGCCGGTCGCCCCCTGGAACGGGAAGGCGGGGTAGATGACGACCCAGACCGCCGCAAAGGCGATGCAGGCATAGAAGGTGTAGAGCCACCATCTCGGCAGCGGGTTGTTCAGCTCGCGGACGCCGTCCCATTCATGGCCGGTCGTCTCCGTGCCGGTCAGGCTGTCCTTCTCGATCTTGGTCGGCATGTCGGTGTCCTCAGGGCCGGCGGTCGCGATGGTCATCGCGGAAAGGTATCAGGCCTGCCTGGTCCAGCGTCTGCTTGCGGCCTGGCGCCATGACGCGGATCAGGATTCCGATGAACAGAACGAAGAACCAGACAACCCAGAGGGTGGAGAACAGGGGTTGCAGCGCGACAAGGTCCATCGTGCCGGTCCTCACTGCTGCCGAAGCTGGTCAGGCGTCACGTCGCTGAAGCGGACGAGCGTGCCGAGCATCTGGAGGTAGGCGACCAACGCATCCATCTCCGTCACCGTCGCCGGATTGCCGTCGAACACACCCTGCCTCGCGCGCGCATAGCGGCTGGCGAAGGCCGTTGGGTCGCGATCTGGCCTCGCCTGTGTTTCCAGGTCAGCCCGGGCGTTGGCGATCATCTCGTCCGTGTAGGGCACACCGACGGCACGCTGCGCGCGCAGGTTGTCGGCGATGTGGCGCGTGTTCAGCGGGCGGTCGAGGAAGGCGTAGGGCGGCATCACGCTCTCCGGCACCACCGCGCGCGGGCTGCGCAGATGCGCCGCCTGCCAGTCATCCGAATAGCGACCGCCGACCCGTGCAAGATCCGGCCCGGTTCGCTTCGAGCCCCACTGGAAGGGGTGGTCGTACATGCTCTCCGCCGCCAGCGAGTAATGGCCGTATCGCTCCAGCTCGTCGCGGAACGGCCGCACCATCTGGCTGTGGCAGAGGTAGCATCCCTCCCGCACGTAGATGTCGCGCCCGGCGAGTTCCAGCGGCGTGTAGGGGCGGATGCCCTCCACCCGCTCGATGGTGCTTTCGACCGTGAACAGCGGCACGATCTGGGCCAGGCCGCCGATCGAGACCGTGATGAGCGTCAGGACGCCCATCAGGACCAGGTTCTTCTCGATGATCCCGTGGTTGAACCAGCGCATCGATCTTTCCTCACTCTGCCGGGACGGGAAGAGCCGCACGCTGCGGGACGCGGGACGGAGCTTCGTCCGCCACCTCCGTCCGCGTCACGGTCATCCACAGGTTGTAGGCCATGATCAGCGCGCCGCTCAGGTACATCAGGCCGCCGAGCATGCGGATGACGTAGTAGGGGTGCATCGCGGCGACGCTCTCGATGAACGCGTATTGCAGGAAGCCGAGCTCGTCATAGGCGCGCCACATCAGGCCCTGCAGGATCCCCGAGACCCACATCGCGGTGATGTAGAGGACGATGCCGAGCGTCGCGATCCAGAAGTGCCATGACACCAGCTTCTGGCTGTACAGCGCACGCTTGCCCCACAGAACCGGGTAAAGCCAGTACAGCGCACCGAAGGTGATGAAGCCGACCCAGCCCATGGCGCCGGAATGCACGTGCCCGATGGTCCAGTCGGTATAGTGGGACAGGGCGTTCACGGCCTTGATGGACATGACCGGCCCCTCGAAGGTCGACATGCCGTAGAAGCCGACGGCGGTGACGGAGAAGCGCAGGCCAGGGTCGGTGCGAAGCTTGTCCCACGCGCCCGACAGCGTCATCAGGCCGTTGATCATGCCGCCCCAGGACGGCATCCAGAGCATGACCGAGAACACCATGCCTAGCGTCTGCGCCCAGTCCGGCAGCGCCGTGTAGTGCAGGTGATGCGGGCCGGCCCAGATGTAGAGGAAGATCAGCGACCAGAAATGCACGATCGACAGCCGGTAGGAATAGACCGGCCGGTCCGCCTGTTTCGGGATGAAATAGTACATCATCCCGAGGAAGCCGGCGGTCAGGAAGAAGCCGACCGCGTTGTGGCCGTACCACCACTGGATCATCGCATCCTGCACGCCGGCGGCCAGGCCGTAGCTTTTCGCGTGGCCAAGAGTGATCGGCAGCGCCAGGTTGTTGACGATGTGCAGCATCGCGACGGTGATGATGAAGGCGAGGTAGAACCAGTTCGCCACGTAGATATGCGGCTCCTCCCGCTTCACGATCGTGCCGCCGAACGCGACCAGGTAGTGCACCCAGACGACGGTCAGCCAGATGTCGACGAACCACTCGGGCTCCGCGTATTCTTTGCCCTGCGTCACACCGAAGACGTAGCCCAGCGCCGCGGCAACGATGAAGAACTGGTAGCCCCAGAACAGGAACCATCCCATCGGCGCCCCGCCGAACAGCGACGCGCGGCAGGTTCGCTGGACGACATAGAGGCTGGTGCAGATCAGCGCATTGCCGCCGAAGGCGAAAATCACCGCGGAGGTGTGCACCGGCCGCAGCCGGCCGAAGGTCGTCCATTCGAGGTCGAGGTTGAGCAGCGGCCATGCCAGCTGGGAGGCGATGACAACGCCGACCAGGAAACCGACGACGCCCCAGAACATGGTCGCGATGGCAAAGGCGCGGATGGGGCCGTCCACATAGGGTTCGGCCTGCCCGGCAGTTCCTCCTACCCAACCCGCACTGTCGCCTGCTGCAGCCATGGCAAAAATCTCCCGCATCCGGTCGGGCCGCGAGCTTGGGTGCGGCACCGGAGTGGAGATGACATCGCAGAAGGTCACCCGTCCTTGATCCGGATCAACCCGGCGGTCGTGGTCCCGCTCTATATCTGGGGCAACGCAGCGAAAGATGTGGCCCATGACCACGCAGATGGATGACTCGATGACGCCGGTTGCCGCGGTGATCGAAGCCGAAACCCAGGTTCCGCCCGACCGCCCCTGGGCCTGGATTGCGGCGGGCTGGGCCGATTTCAGGGCCATGCCGCACATCGGATTCTGCTACGGTGGCGCGGTGGTCGCGGCCGGTTGGCTGCTGAGCGGCCTGCTGCTGGGAACCGGGATCGCCTGGGCGGTGCTCCCTGCAACCGCGGGCTTCTTCCTGATGGCGCCTTTCCTCGGCGCCGGCATGTACGAGGCGAGCCGACTGCGGGAGGCTGGACAGCCGGTCACCCTCCGACTGTGCCTCCGGGGGTTCCGCCGGCACGCACCCCAGTTGATGCTCATGGGCGCGGCGCTGCTGTTCCTTCACCTTTTCTGGGTGCGCATGGCCGGCCTGCTGTTTGCCCTGTTCTTTGGCCTGGGCTTCGCGCCGGCGATCGAGGCCGTGCCCGTGGCCATGCTGCGGTCGCCAAACCTTTTGCCTTTCCTGGTGGTCGGCACCGGGATGGGGTTTGTGCTGGCGACCATCGCGTTCGCTGCCACGGCCGTCTCGATCCCGATGCTGGTGGACCGGGATATCTCGGCCTTCGAGGCCGTCGCCGTCTCCATCCGCGCGACGCTGAAGAATTGGCGCGCCATGTCGCTCTGGGCCGGGCTCATCGTCATCTTTACCGCGATGGCGCTTGTGCCCTTCTTCCTTGGGCTCGCACTCGTACTTCCTGTGATCGCGCACGCCACCTGGCATGCCTATCGCGACCTGGTCCGTTGATCATATCAGATCGATGTCCCCCGCCAGGAACCGGGCGGGCGACAGGCCAATGAACACAACCCCGCCGCTGCCGAGCGGCAGGAAGGACCCGGCGCTATTGGCGGTGAGGGCTGCCAGCAACGCGGCTGTCGTGGCATAGCCGGCGGAGGGAACGCTGAGCCGATCGACCCCTGGCGAGAAATCCAGCACGGTATCCAGGCCCGAGTTCATCTCCAGCACGAAGCGGTCCGACCCCTCGCCGCCCTCCAGAGTATCATCGCCGCGCCCGCCCCGGAGCCTGTCGGCCCCATCGCCGCCATACAGGTAGTTGGCAAGCGAGTTGCCGGCGATCGAGTTGTTCTGGTCATTGCCCATGCCGAATATTGCCGTGCCCTGCAGCGAGAGATTCTCGACATGCGGCGGCAGCAGGTACCCCCCGCCTGCCAGATTGGCCCAAACCGAGTCGGCGCCCCCACCCGCGGACTCGATGATCTGGTCCCCGCGCGAATCGATGATGTAGATGTCGTCGCCCGCCCCCCCCATCAGCAGGCTTCCCGAACGGTCGCCCGAGGCGGCATCCAGCGTATCCGCTCCAGCGCCGCCCCTCAGCACGTCCCCCAGGCCACCGCCTGAGCGCAGCAGGTCGTTGCCGGCGCCACCCTGCAGATCATCAGCACCCGGCCCGCCATCGAGGGTGTCGTTGCCTGAACCACCTTCAAGGCGATCATCGCCGTCGCCGCCCATCAGCAGGTCATGTCCGTCGCCGCCATGAAGCGAATCGGGGCCCGCGCTACCCTCCAGCACGTCAGCGCCGAGACCACCGGCAAGGAGATCCGCGCCCTCTCCACCGGCCAGGTGATCATCGCCGTCGGCGCCGGAAAGCAGGTCGTTGCCAGCCTCCCCATCCAGCCGGTCGTTGCCCGCGCCACCCAGCAGCCGATCCTGTCCGGTCCCGCCCAGAAGCGTGTCGGCGCCCGCTCCGCCGAGAAGCAGATCGTCGCCGTCTCCGCCCAGAGCCAGATCCGATCCATCGCCCCCTTCCAAGGTATCGCTGCCGCCCGAACCGTGGAGAACATCATCGCCTTCGCGCCCCTCGAGCCGGTTGGCTCCATCGTTGCCGAGGAGAGTGTCCGCCCGGGCACTTCCGTAGGCACCCAGGTCGCCTGCACCATGGGCAAGGCGCAGCCGCTCGATCTCCGCCGGCATCGACATCGTCCAGGCGACCACCAATTCGTCATTGCCGCCACCAGGCACCTCGACCCAGACATCGGCAGGGCTGTAGAGCAGGTAGACATCGTCTCCGGGGCCGCCAACCAGGCGGTTCGACCCTGCGCCGCCCACGAGAGTGTCGGCACCCTCACCGCCGTCCAGTTCGTCGATTCCACTTCCGGCCTCCAGCCAGTCGTTGCCGGCACCGCCGAACAGCCTGTCGTCGCCCGCTTCTCCATCCAGCCGATCGTGGCCGTCGTCGCCGTGCAGGGTGTCACCCCCTTCCCCGCCGTACAGAGTATCGGCCCCTTCGCCTCCATGCAGGCTGTCGCCACCCCCCCTGCCGAGGATCTCGTCATCCCCCGTATGCGCGAAGATCGCGTCGGCTGCCTCGGTGCCTTCCAGGCGGTCGTCAACGAAGGTGCCGTCCATCACAGCAAAGCCCGGGAGCGGGCCGGACTGCAGAACGGTGACGGGGAGGAGAAAGGCGGAGGTGTTGTGGCCATCCGAGACTTCGATCAGCACCTCCCGCACGGTTCCGCCAAGGCCAACAAGGTCGACTCCCTGCCGCAGGCGAAGCTCCGACCCGACGATCTCGAAGAAGGCGTAGTCCGGCCAGGCGACACGGTATGAGAGAGGACCGGCCGTATCCGGGTCATCGGCGACCAGATTGCCGATCGGGGCCGCGACATCCGTCGCCAGCACCACGCCGCCGGAACTGAAGCGCAGGCCCTGCGGTGGCGTGTCGTCCACATCGAGAAGTGCGACCGCATGAGTGGCCGGCAGCGCCGTCCAGACCGAGGCGATCTCGACGCTCAGGCCGAGGTTGAAGATCGTCCCCGGCGCGAACTGCTCCGCGTCGAACTGCTGGAAGGTCGTGATCGTCATCAGCCTGCGGCTGAGGCTGGATGTGGACACGAAATGCCCGACATCCGGCCCAGCCAGTGCGGCCGACGTGACCTCCGCAGGGAATGTGAGGTAGGCGACCCAGTCGCCAGGCCGTGAATTCTCGTGGATCACGTCGGGGACGGTGCCGCCGATCGAGACAGACATTCCAAAACCCCTCCTGGTCGAGACAGCAGGAGGCCAAGCAGGTTGAAATCGCGTCAACGCGTGCTGTGGGATGACCGAATCAGCCGAGCAGGCGAGCGGCCATGGCCATCAGCACTCCTCCGTTCACCAGGAACAGCGCGGCGCCCGCGATCCGGACGGTATTGCCACTGCCACGAAGAAAGAACCGACCCAGCAGGGCGACACCGAACAGCGAGGGGACGGTACCCACCGTGAAGGCCAGCATGCTCATCGCACCTGCCAGGGCGCTACCGGTTGCCGCAGAAGCCGCCAGCGCCGCATACAGCAGGCCGCAGGGAAGCCCGGACAGGAGGAGGCCCAGGCCGATTCCGTTCCAGCCGGTCGGCTTCGCAAGCAGCCGTGAAACACCTTGCATCAGGACACCGGACTGCTTCGGCGATGCTCGCTGGGCAGGGCGGCGGATCCGGTTCCACAGGCCGACCAGATAACGGCCGCCCGCACGACCACCCCGGCCGGTCATGGCAGGGGCACCTGCCTGGAAGCGGAAGCGCCATGGGTGTGGAAGCCTGCTGAGCGCCTGTCGGACCATCAGGAAGGCGGCGAGAAGCAGCATCACCCCGAGCAGTTGCCGGAAGCCTGGCAACTGGCTGAGCGCACCGATCCCGCCACCCCCGATCGCGCCCAACGCCGAATAGCCGAGCATCCTGCCGAGGTGGTAGGGGACCAGACCCGCGCCAGAAAGGCGCGCCAGGGTACCACCGCCATGCTGCGCGGCGTTGGCGGTCACCTGGGCAAGAACGAAGGGTGCGCACATGCCGGCACAATGCGTCGCGCCTCCGGCAAGTCCGGCAACCAGCATGGTGAGCAGGAGAGGGCCGAGCCCGCCAGGTCCCAGCGCCGTCAGATCATGAAGGCAGTTCGCAAGCATGATCGAGCTGTAGCGCGTCCGGGGAGCCCAGACCTTGCGCCAGGTCAAGCTGCCGGAGCTGCGGGTAGCGGCGGCGCGAAAACCGATCTACGCCCCTGCTCATGACAACCGATTCTCTTGCCGTGACGATGGGTGAACCGTCGGGCATCGGAGGCGAAATCGCCGCGAAGGCCTGGCGCGCCATCCGCGCAGCCGGCCCATCTTTCTTTTTCGTCGGCGACCCCGATCTCCTGCAGGATATCCCGATCAGCATCATCGCCTCGCCAAGCGAGGCGAGCCGGCATTTTCGCGAGGCACTGCCCGTTCTTCCGATCAAGCTGCCGGCGCGCTCGTACCCAGGGCACCCAGACCCAGCCAATGCCCAGGCCGTCATCCGCTCCATCGAGACTGCGGTGCAACTCGCGTTGTCGGGCCAGGCCAGCGGCATCGTCACCAACCCGATCCAGAAATCCGTCCTGACCGCCGCCGGCTTCCGACATCCGGGTCATACGGAATTCCTTGGCGAACTGGCAGGCGGCGACCGGCCACCGGTCATGCTGCTCGCCTGCCCTGGCCTTCGCGTCGTTCCGGTGACGGTGCACATGGCCCTGAGCGAGGCGGTCCGTTCGCTCAAAACGGCGCTGATCGTCGAGCATGGCCGGACCGTGGCCGAGGCCCTCGGCGGCGATTTCGGCATTGCGGCACCGCGGATCGTCGTTGCCGGGCTCAACCCGCATGCCGGGGAGGCCGGCACCATGGGCCGGGAGGATATCGAAATCGTGGCTCCCGCCGTCGCCGCGCTTCGCGCCGCGGGGATCGACGCCAGGGGTCCACTCCCCGCGGACACGTTGTTCACCCCCCGCGCCCGCGCCGGCTATGACTGCGCGCTCTGCATGTATCACGACCAGGCGCTGATTCCGGTGAAGACCCTCGACATGGATGGAGGTGTCAACGTGACCCTGGGCCTCAGCATCGTGCGCACCAGCCCTGACCACGGGACGGCGCTGGACATCGCGGGCCGGGACCAGGCGGATCCCGGCAGCCTCGTGGCGGCCATCCGGATGGCCGCCGAAATCGCCACCGCCCGCGCAAGGGGAGCATCCGCATGATACCGATCCTGCTGTCCATCAATGTCGATCACGTGGCGACCTTGCGAAATGCGAGAGGCGGCAGCTTCCCGGACCCCGTCGCCGCGGCGCATCTCTGCCTGGCCGCTGGGGCCGAGGGGATCACGATCCACCTGCGGGAGGATAGGCGCCACATCCGGGACCGCGACGTCGAGCGCATGAAGGCGGAGGTCCCCGCAAAGCTGAACCTGGAAATGGCCGCGACACCGGAGATGGTCGCGATCGCACTGCGTGTGCTTCCGGAGGCCGTTTGTCTGGTGCCTGAGAAGCGGCAGGAGTTGACCACGGAAGGTGGGCTGGATGTGGTGAAAGGCGGCCACGACCTCGCCGGTACCGTCCGGCGACTGAACGACGGCGGCATCCGGACCTCGATCTTCGTCGAGGCGGACCCGGCGCAGATCGAGGCCGCGGCCCGGATCGGGGCGCGGTGCGTCGAGTTGCACACCGGGGGCTATGCCGATGCCCAGCCGGCCGACCGCCCCGCCCACCTCGCCCGGCTGGCGGCAGGTGCGAAGGCGGTCGAGGCGGCGGGTATGCTCTGTCATGCGGGACACGGCCTGGACTTCGACTGCATCGCTGGCGTTGCCGCCCTCCCCGAGGTCTCGGAGGTCTCGATCGGGCATTTCCTGATCAGCCAGAGCGTCTTCGAGGGCCTGCCATCCGCGGTGCGCCGGATGCGAAGCCTGATCGACGCAGCGCGACGCCCGCAAGCCTGATGCCCCGGGTCGGCTGTTGCATTTGGCAAGGCATGGACCTTGCTGAGAGACCTTGCTGAGGGACCTTGCTGAGAGAATCACCGGAGCCGGTCCCTCAAGGCGGGCTTTACGGAAGGGGGACGCGATTTCAAATGCAAAGGACAGGATTGGCGCGCCAGACCATCCCCCTCTGGTCTCTCAGCCAGCTTGAGGCGCCCCCGACTCGGCGGGCACCGAGGCGTTCCGCGAGCGTGATTCCGATGCCCCCGGCACGGGCGCGGCGCCGCCGCGTGCTGACCTACCCAGCGACCATCGCGGTTCCGGTGCGAACGGCCGGGTCGGCCTGGACCGCCGGCGAACCTTTCCCAACCGAGGCGGTTCTGGCGATTCTTTCGCCGCTCGGCATCGTCGGCTGCGCCATCGCGCTGCTGCACCTCCTCGGCTGATCGGTGCGGCATGGCAGTTGACGAAGGCGCACCGGCCGGCCAGCGTCCTGGGCATGAACGTTATCCAGGCCGACCCGACCGGCGAGACTGAACGCCATGCCGCCATTCACGCGGCGACGTTGACGCTCGACACCCATGTCGACATCCCATGGCCAGACACACCCGATCCGGCCGGGCCCACGACGCGGCGCGTCGACTTCGCAAAGATGCAGGCGGGTGGATTAAAGAGTGTTGTCTTCATTGCCTTCGTGCCGCAGGGGCCGCTGACCGCGGAGGGTCATGCGAAGGCCGGCGCGCGCGCGGAGGCGATGCTGAGGGCCATCGCCGCCACGGAAGGCGATGCTCCGCTGCGCCGGCGCGTCTGTACGACGCCCGACCAGCTTGAATCCTGCACCGCCGCAGGTGACCTTGCCATCCTGCTTGGGGTCGAGAATGGCTACGCCATGGGCGAGGATCTCGGTCGCCTCGCTCTTTGGCGCCGCCTTGGCGCCATCTACCTGACGGTGACGCATGACGGGCACAATGCGCTGTCGGATGCGGCCCGACCGCGGCGGGACCTCGGCGATGCGGAAATCCTGCACGGTGGTCTTTCGGCATTGGGGCGCGCCGCAATCCAGGAAATGAACCGGGTCGGCCTCATCGTGGATGTCTCGCATGTCGCTCGCAGCGCCATGCTGCAGGCGGCCGAGTTGTCGCGCACGCCGATCGTCGCGACCCATGCCTGCTGCCGCAGCCTGCGTGACCATCCTCGCAACCTGGACGATGTCCAACTCGACGCGCTTCGGGATGTGGGCGGCTTGATCCAGATCACCGCCGTCGGCGGCTTCCTGCGCGCGCCCCAACCCGACGGGGCTTCGGCGGCGACGCTCGCCGACTATGTGGACCATGTGGACTACGCCGTTCGCCGGATCGGCATCGACCATGTGGGGCTTTCCTCCGACTTCGATGGCGGCGGCGGGGTTCCCGGATGGGAAGATGCCTCGATGACCGGAGCCGTCAGTGCAGAACTGCTTCGGCGTGGCTATGGACCCCGGGAATTGGCGCTGCTGTGGTCGGGCAATTTCCTCCGCGTCTGGCGCGCGACCCTCAGGGCCGCGCGCTGACCGGCAAGGCGCGGATCAGGCGTTGGTAAAGTTGATCCGCTCCATCCCAAAGAACTTCACGATCTGGCCGTTCAGGGTGATCTGGCCGTTCGACGGTCCGTTGAAGACGATCGAGTTCCCCTCGAACCGGTAGGACCCGCCCTCGTACATGGCGATGCTGTGCGAGGTCAGGCTGCTGAAGGGCGTTCCCTCGATGATGACCGAGTCGTGGCCCGGGCCGCCGTGGAACTCGTCGTTGCCGTCGCCCGCGCTCCAGACGAAGGTGTCGTTGCCGTCGCCGCCGAAAGCTTTGTCGTCGCCCGTGCCCATGCGGAAGGTGTCGTCGCCGTCACCGCCATGCGCCTGGTCATTGCCGGCACCGGCCAGGAACGTGTCATTGCCGCTGCCCTGGGGCTGCCAGGATCCGTCGCTGCCGGCCCCCCAGGTGTTGGAGCCTGCCAGGTTGTCGGCACCCGACGTGCCAGTGACGACGTCTCCGCCCGCGGGCGCCGGCGGCGGAGGTGCCGGCGGCGGCTGAGCCGAATGACCATCCGGCATGGTGAGTTGCTCGATGCCGAAGAAGCGGACGGTCTCGCCGTTCAGGGTGAACTGATTATCGGTCGGGCCATTGAACACGATGCGGTTCTCGACGAGCGTGTAGCCGCTGCCATTGACCTGCAGGCCATTTATCACCTGCTGCACCGATGCGCCTTCGACCACCACCGTGTCGGCACCCGGGCCGCCGTGAAGTTCGTCGTTGCCGTCGCCGGTCCGCCAGAACAACACGTCGTGGCCATCACCGCCGAACACCTTGTCGCCGTGCCCGGCGCCGCCCCGCAGCAGGTCGTCTCCGTCGCCGCCGTGCAGTTCGTCGGTCCCGCCGCCACCACTCAGGTTGTCGCTGCCGCTGCCCACGGGCTGCCAGTTGCCATCCGAACCCGGCGCCCAGTTGTTCGAGCCCATCAGCTTGTCGCTGCCGTCGCCGCCCACCAGGGTGTCATTGCCAGCGCCGCCGGACTGCTCCCTGAACCCACCCACGACGCCATCAAGCGTCTCTTTCTTGATTTCATGCGGACCCTGGCTGGACATTATCTTGTTCTCCTGACTGCGTCTCAGGCAAACCTAATCATGCTGGTTCGGCTCGACAACATGGGATTGAAAGTTCTACGCTTGGTTTTCCCTATCACCGAATCAGTCCATTCCAATGGGAAGCCTCATCTACCCCGGGCGAGATGCTCAGTATTGAGATGCCGCCGGGAGATCCATCCATGCCAACGCCGCCCGCTCTCTTCCGCCGAGAGGCCGTAGCCGAAGCGGCGGCACCGGATCGGTATGACGAAGCCCTGCGTGTCATGCGCCCCTGGACCTGGGGTGTCGGCGGCGGGCTGCTTGGACTGGCCCTGGTCGGGCTGGTCTGGGCTTCGCTCGTCGACGTTCCCGTCAAGGTTTCTGGGCGCGGCATCCTGTTGCCGCCGGGCGGGGTGGTCGACATCGTCGCCGATACTGATGGCCGGATCGAAGCCCTCGCCGCCCGTCCCGGCAGCCGCGTGGAGGCAGGCATGCCAGTGGCACGGGTCGATCAATCGGAGGTTCGGCTGCAACTGGCGCTGGCCGAGGGCCAGGCGACCGATGCCGCCCGCCATCGGCGGGAGCTGCAGGATTTCCACCGGCGCGAGGAAGCCGCCGCGGATGCCTTCCGCATCGCCCGCGACGCGGCGCTGACGCAGAACCTGCGCCTGCTCGAGGAGCGCCTCGGCATGATGATGCAGCGCGAGGACGTGTTGCAGGGCCTGTCGCGCCAGAACCTGGTGAACCGCGACCGCGCGCTGTTCGCCCGCGTCGAGGTGTTCCAGGTGCGCGAGCAGATTGCCGCCGCGCGCAATGAGCGTGAGCAACTGGTCCTCGACCAGGCGCTGAAGCGTACCCAGCGTGAGCGTGAGACCATGGAGGCCGAGCGCCGCGCGGACGAAACCGGCCGCCAGGCGCAGGCGCTCCGCGACCGGCTGCTGCGCCTCGGCGCCGTCCTCGCACCCTATTCCGGGATCGTGGTGGAGGCGAAGGTGAATGAGGGACAGGTGGTGCAGCGCGGCACGCCGTTGCTGACCATCGAGCGCGATCCGGCCTCCGGCCCCGGCGGGCCAGTCGCCATCCTCTATGTCACCGCGCAGGACGGCAAGCGGCTGGCGGAGGGCTTACGCGTGGAAGTCTCACCGTCCTCCACGCGGCGGGAGGAGCACGGCTTCGTCCACGGCCGCATCATCCGCGTCGCCCATGTCCCGGCGTCCTCCGCCGGCCTGCTGCGCACCCTGCAGAACGACCAGCTGGTGCGCAGCTTCACCACCGACCTCGGCACGCCCTTCGAAGTCGAGGTCGCCCTGGACCGCGATGCGGCAACACGCAGCGGCCTGCGCTGGTCCACCGGCGGCGGGCCCGACTTTGCCATCGAATCCGGCACCCTCGCGGAGGCGGAGTTCACGGTCCGATCCGTGCGGCTCATCGGCCTGGCCTTCCCGGCGCTGCGTGGCTGGCTGACCAGCACCGCGGAGGCCGCCAGTCCTTGAACGAGCCGGGCTTGAAGCTATCGCCGAGGCGGACCCGCACCACCCAGCGAGTGAGGACGCCCACGCTTCTCCAGATGGAGGCCGTGGAATGCGGTGCAGCGGCGCTTGGCATCATCCTCGGCCACTACGGCCGCTGGTGTGCGCTTGAGGAATTGCGGGTGGCCTGCGGCGTTTCCCGCGACGGCAGCCGCGCCAGCCACATCGCCGCCGCAGCGCGCCAGTTCGGCATGATGGTGCAGGCCTTCCGCCTGGAGCCGGAACACCTGGCCGAGATGAAAATGCCCCTGATCGCTCATTGGGGCATGAACCATTTCGTGGTGATCGAGGGAATCGGACCGCATCACGCGCACATCAACGATCCTGCAAGCGGCCCCCGCCGCATCACAATCCGGGAGCTCGACCGCAGCTTTACCGGCGTCGCCCTCACCCTTGAGCCCGGCCCCGACTTCCAGAAGGGGGGATCGCAGCCGCGCGCGATGTCTGGAATCCTGCGACGGCTCCGTGGCAACGAGGCCAGCTTCGGTTTCCTTGTTGGTCTCAGCGTACTGCTGATGGTTCCGGCTCTGCTGGTGCCCGCCTTCTCACAGGTCTTCGTCGATGACGTGCTGGTGGCCCGGTTCGACAGCTGGCTGCAGCCGCTGCTGTACGGCATGGCTGGCGCGGCCGCGGCAATGGCCGTCATCACCTGGTTGCAGCTCGACCTGCTGCTGCGGCTGGAGACACGACTTTCGGTTTCCGGGTCTGCGGCGTTCCTGGAGCGCCTGACGCAGTTGCCGGTCGCCTTCTTCGCCCAACGCCATCCGGGCGATGTTACCGGACGCGTCATGCTGAATGATCGCATCGCTCGCCTCGCCTCCGGCGATGTCGGCAGAGGTCTGCTAGGGCTGGTCACCGCCTCCGCCTATGCCGCGGCGATGCTTCTGTATGACGTGACGCTGACCCTCATCGTGGTCCTGGCATCGGCCGTGAACCTCGCCGCGCTTGCCTGGCTCAGCCGCTCGCTCAGCGATGACAACCAGCGCCTGCTGTCCCGCACGCTCCGCTCCGACGGCTTGGCAAAGCAGGGGCTGCAGATGATCGAGACCTATCGGTCCTCCGGCAGCGAGTCCCTGCTCCTGGCACAGCTCGCCGGGACTCGGGCGGGCGTTGCCAACATCACCCAGCGCCTGGCCCTGCGGCGCGCCATGCTGGAGGGCCTGCCGGCCTTCATCGCCATCCTGGCTGCATCGGCCGTCCTGGTCCTTGGCGGCCGGCAGATCATGAACGGCGCGATGACGGTGGGGCAGCTCGTCGCGTTTCAGGCCCTGGCGATGGGCTTCATGGGGCCCGTCGCGCAGCTCATCGCCGTCGCCACCCAGTTGCAGGACGCCAGGGCCAACCTGACCCTGCTCGAAGACACCATGCACCATCCGCTTGCTGCCGAATTTGCCGCCGCTCCGGCGAAAGCCGCCGCGGCGCGCTTCGCCGGCCATGTCGAACTGCGGAGCCTGGTCTTCGGGCACAGCCGGCTGGAGGCGCCACTGCTCGACGGCGTCTCCCTGCGGCTGGAGCCGGGCCGGCGGCTTGGGATCGTCGGCGGGTCGGGTTCGGGGAAATCCACGCTGGCGCTGCTGATCGCCGGTCTCTATCGTCCCTGGTCGGGCGAAATCCGCATCGACGGCAGGCCGCTCGACAGCATCCCAAGGAACGAGCTGCGGCGGGAAGTCGCGGTGGTCGACCAGCAGGGCTACCTGTTCGACGGCACGATCCGCGACAACATCGCGCTGTGGGACCCGACCCTGGCGGACGAGCGCCTTGTCGAATGCGCGCAGGACGCCATCATCCACGACGAGATCCTGGCGCGGCGCGGCGGCTATGCGGGCGTGGTTTCGGAGGAGGGCCGGAACTGGTCCGGCGGCCAGCGCGCCCGCATCGAGATCGCCCGCGCCATCGCGACCGACCCCTCGATCCTGGTGCTGGACGAGGCGACGGCGTCGCTCGACAACCGCTCCGAAGCGGCGCTGATGCGCAACCTGCGCCGGCGCGGCTGCACCATGATCATCATCGCCCACCGGCTGGCCCTGGTCCGGGAGTGCGACGAGGTGATCGTCATGGACCGTGGCCGCATCGTCCAGCAGGGCCACCCCGAAGAACTCGCGCGGGTCCCTGGCGTGTTCCGCACCATGCTCGCGAGCGGCTGACCATGCCGGACAACCTGCCTGCGTCTGCCCTGCCACAGCCGGGCACGCCGGAGCCGCCCGTCGCGACCCTGGCGCTGCCGTCCCACGCACCGTTGCGGCTGGATGATCCCGGACTGCGCTGGCTGGTCCTCGCCGGATCCGTGACGCTGTTCGCCACCCGCCCCGGGCGACCGCCAGCAACCGAAGGCCCTCGCCGCTACATCGGCACGCTGACCTCCGGCAGCCTGCTCTGCGGGTTCGGTACGGACGACACCGGCGCAACCCTCATCGCGGTCGGCACGCCGGAGACGGTGCTCCAGCCGCTCGAGCAGGACGCATTGGCGGCATCCGCCGAATCGGCTCCACGCCTGGCACTGGCCGCCGCCAATTGGTGCCGGGCCTTGGCCGAGGGACTTGCGCGGCCGATGTCGCCCCGGCCCCGCACCGATATCGCCGTCTCCGGCACCACCGGCGCCGTCCACGCAACGCCCGGCGCCACCATCGCCGCGCGCGGTGCAGCGGTCTGGCTGCGCCTGCCCTCCGGAACCTGGCTGCTGTTCGGGCTGGAGCCGGTTCAGGGCGTAGTACCCCTGCCGCCCGAAGCCTGGCTGACCGGCAGCGGCGGCACCATCGAGCCGCTTCAGGCGGTCGATGCGGTGGCGCAGGAAGACTGGCAGCTCGGGCTGCAAGCCTTCAACACCGCCGCACTGGGCGCATTGTCCTCGGCGCTGGCACTCGACGCCGCGGACGAGCTCAACCGGCTTCGGCTGCGCGCCGAGCGGGACGATGAGGCTGACGCCGAGCAAGGCTCCGCCTTCGCGGCCATCCTGGGCAACCCGGCCAGGTCTCAGGGAGACAGCGACACCGATCCCTTGATGCCGGTGTTCCGGGTGGTCTGCAGCCATCTCGGCATCCGTCCGAAACGGCCAATCCGGGTCCGCCGCGCCGACATCGACGCCATTCCCACCCTGGAGGAACTGGCGCGAGCCTCAGGCCTTCGGCTGCGGCCGGCGCATCTGCCAGAGGGTTGGTGGCAGGACGATCACGGCCCCCTGTTCGGCAGGCTCGCCAGCGGTGAGACGGTCGGGCTGCTGCACAAGGGCCAGGGCTATCGCCTGCACACCGCCGCGCGACCAGATGGCGTGGCGCTTGATCCCGGGCTGGCGCAGCAGATCGCCCGCGATGCACGCGTTCCGCTGATCCCCCTGCCACGCAAGGCCCTCGGCCTGCTGGACCTGGTCGGCAGCGGCATGCGCGGCAGCAGTTCCGATGTGACCGCGATCTTCGTGACCATGCTCATCGGCGCGGCGCTCGGGCAGGCCGTGCCACTTGGCACGGGCATCGCCTTCTCCCTGCTGGTTCCAGGCGGCCACCTGTCCGAACTGGCCCAACTCGGCGCCGCCCTGGTCCTGGTCGCGGGCGTTGCCTGGGTGGTGAAGCTGGGCAGCGACATTGCCCGGCAGCGGATCGAGGCACAGGCCGGCCCGGCGCTGCATGCCGCGATCTGGGACCGGGTCATGCGCCTGCCGATGACGACGTTGAACCGCCAGACGGTCGGCGAGACCGCGGGCCGTGCCCAATCCGCGATTTCGCTGGCCGCGCAGTTGCGGGCCTTCAGCTTCATCATCATCAGCGCACTCGCCACCATCCTATCCGCGGGCATTCTGATGCTGCTCTCGCAGCCGCTCGCCGCGGCGGTCGCCTTTGGAATGCTGGTCCTGCAACTCGGCGCCGCCAACCTGGCGGGCTGGCTTCAGGCGCGCGCCTTCGCCACCGGCGAAGCCCTGTCCGGCATGGCGGATGCGATGGTGTTCCAGATCGTCGCCGGGCTGGTCAAGCTGCGGCTGTCGGGCGGGGAGCGGCGCGCGCAGACAGTCTGGGCCGGCCGCTTTGCCGAGATGCGTCGCCGCATGACCGCGGCCCGCCAGATCGGCAACGCCTATGATGCCTTCGCGGCCGGCTTCGCGATCCTGTCCACCGCGGCGGCTTTCCTGGTCATCGCGATGATGCAGCGGGTGGAGCCGGGGCGGCCGCCGCCCAGCCTCGCCACCGTCATGACCTTCATCGCGGCCTACGGGCTGATGGTCGCGTCGGGTGCACAGTTGGCGAAGACGCTGTTCGCGCTGTGGTTCCTCATGCCGACGCGCAAGTTTGCCCAACCCCTGCTGGACGCCTTGCCGGAGGTCGATACCGGCAAGGTCGATCCCGGCCGGCTCTCCGGCGGCCTGTCCCTTTCGAACCTGTCCTTCCGCTACGGCGCGGCCGAGCCCTGGGTCTTCGCCGGGCTGTCCCTGAACATCGAGCCGGGCGAGTACATCGCCATCGTCGGCCGCTCGGGCGCCGGCAAATCCACCCTGGTGCGCCTGCTCCTGGGGATGGAGGAGCCGAGTGCCGGGGCGATCTACATGGATGGCCAGGACATCCGCGGCCTGGACCTTGCGGTCGTGCGCCAGCAGGTCGCAACCGTGCTGCAATCAGGCCGGATTCCGCCCGGCAGCCTGCGGGATGCGGTGCGCGGCCTGTCATCCGCGACCGAGGCGGAGCTTTGGCAGGCGCTGGAACAGGCCGCGCTGGCTGATGATGTGCGGGCCATGCCGATGGGGCTGGAGACGATGCTGACGGACGCCAGCCGCGTGCTGTCCGGTGGCCAGGTCCAGCGCCTGCTGCTGGCCCGTGCCCTGGTGCAGAAGCCGGCCATCCTGATCCTGGACGAAGCCACCAGTGCGCTGGACAATCTGACCCAGCGCGCGACCATGCGGGCCGTCCGCAACCTGCCGGCGACGCGCATCGTCATCGCGCATCGCCTTTCGACCATCCGCAACGCCGACCGGATCCTGGTGCTGAACGAGGGCAAGATCGCCGAGAGCGGGACCTTCGAACAGCTGCTTCAGCGCCGCGGCGGCTTCTTTGCCCGGCAATATGCGGAGGAGGCTCGCTGGCAGGCCTCCTCCCGCGTCGCATCGGAACCGAAGGCGGAGCCGCCCCCGCCTTGAAACGTCAGGCCGCCGTACGGGCGGCGCCAGGGGAAGACTGGATCGCCTGCCAGACCCGCTCCGGCGTCGCCGGCATGTCGATGTGCCGGATGCCCAGCGGCGACAGCGCATCGACCACGGCATTCATCACCGCCGGCAGGGAGCCCGCGCAACCCGCCTCACCGCATCCCTTCGCACCCAGCGGGTTCGTCGTCGCCGGAACCGGATGGCTGACGAAGCCGATCAGCGGCATGTCGCCGGCGCGTGGCAGCGCGTAGTCGAGGTAGCTGCCGGTCTGGAGCTGGCCATCCTCGCCGAAGGCGACGCTTTCCAGCAACGCCTGGCCGATTCCCTGTGCAATACCGCCATGCGCCTGACCTGCGACCAGCAGCGGGTTCACGATGACACCGAAATCGTTCACCGACATGTAGCGATCCACCTGGACGATGCCGGTCTCCGGGTCGATCTCGACCTCGGCGACGTGGCATCCATTCGGATAGGCCTGCGGCGCCTGGTCGAAGACATGGGTGACATCCAGCGTCGCCGGCACGCCCTCGGGCAGCGACGGCGCCGCCCGCAGCCTGGCGGCCAGCGCCATGATGCCGATGCCGCGGTCGGTGCCGGCGATCAGGAAGCGCCCTTCGCCAGAGTCCGGATGCGCCTCGAACTCGATGTCGCCCGCCGCTGCTTCCAACACCCAGGCGGCTGCCGCGCGCCCCTTCTCCACCACCAGGTCGGCGGCTTCGACGATCGCGGCGCCGGAGGCCATCAGGGACTTGGAGCCGCCGGTCCCGCCACCCGCCACCAGCTCATCCGAATCGCCCTGGAGCAGCCTGATCTGGTGGAAGGGGATGCCGATGGACTGGTGCAGCACCTGCGCGAAGGCGCTCCAGTGGCCCTGCCCGTAGTCCAGGGTGCCGGTGATGATCGTCACCGTGCCGTCCTTCTCAAACCGGATTCCGCCCTGTTCCTTGGTCGGCGGCGCCGTGCATTCCAGGAAGTTGCCGATGCCAAGGCCGCGCAGCAGGCCGCGCTCGGCGCTGGCTGCCTTGCGCGCGGCGAAGCCCGCCACATCGGCCGCCTCCAGCGTTCGATCCAGCAACGCGGTGAAGTCGCCGCCATCATAGGTGCTGCCGGATGCCGCGGCGTAGGGGAACTGGTCCGGGCGGATGTGGTTGCGGCGGCGCAGGTCCAGCGCGTCGATCCCCATCTCCCGCGCCGCCGCCTCGATCAGCCGCTCCATGAAGTAGTTGCCCTCCGGCCGCCCCGCGCCGCGATAGGCCGAGACGGGGGAGGTGTTGGTCAGGAGGCAGCGGGTCGAGACCTCGATCAGCGGCGTGGCGTAGTTGGACTGGACGTTCTTCCAGAAATTGCCCGTGCCCATCAGCGGCGCGACGGTGGACAGGTAGGCGCCCATGTTGGCGAAGGATGTCAGCCTGACCGCGAGGAACCGGCCTTGCGCGTCGAGTGCGAGTTCCGCCGCCACCTCATGGTCGCGACCATGCTGGTCCGACATGAAGCTGCCGGTCCGCTCATCCGTCCACTTGACCGGCCGGCCCAGCTGCTTCGCGGCGTGCAGCAGGCAGGCGTATTCGGGGTAGGCGTTGGCCTTCATGCCGAAGCTGCCGCCGACATTCCCGGTGAGGATCCGCACCTGCTCCGTCGGCACCTTCAGGATTTCGTTGGCCATCTGGGCGCGCAGGCCGAAGACACCCTGGCAGCCCAGGCGCAGCACATGCCGGCCGTCCTCGAAGCTGCCGATGGCGCTGCGCGGTTCCATGGCGCAGACGACGATGCGGTTGTTGCGGATGGACAGCCTGGTGACGTGGGCCGCCTTGGCGAAAGCCGCCTCGACCTTGGCGCTGTCGCCCTGGTGGAAATCCAGCACGAGGTTGCCGGAAATCTCCTCATACAGCTGTGGTGCGTCGGCCGCCGCCGCGGCCGAAGCCTCGGTGACTGCCGGAAGCATGTCGATGTCGAGTTCGACCGCCTCCGCCGCATCCTTGGCCTCCGCGCGCGTGTCGGCCACGACGAAGGCTACGGGATCACCGACGAAGCGCACCTTGTCGGTCGCCAGCGGGTGGCGGAGCGTGGTGCGCAGCGGCGACCCGTCCCGGTTCTTCAGCGGCATGCCGCACTTCATCGGACCATAGCCCGCGGCCACGAGGTCTGCGCCGGTCCATACGCCAAGTACGCCCGGCATGGCGCGCGCCGCCTCGGTCCCGATGCCGCGGATCACGCCATGGGCGTAGGGGCTGCGCACCATGACGCACCAGACCTGGCCGGGCAGCGCGATGTCATCGGTGTACCGCCCCTGCCCGGTCAGCAGAACGGGGTCTTCCGCGCGCGGGACGGGCTGGCCGATGCCGAACTTCAGGCGGGTCGTATCCAGCATGTTGGTGTCGGGCATGAAGATCCTCGCGACTTGACTTGATCAACCTGGGCAGCGACGCGAGCCTGGTAAGAGGCGACGCCACTGCCCGCATGAACAACAGTGTCGCTCCGCGCTGCCGCACGCGCAAATCAGGCGCCTCTGGCCATTCCGGACGATCCGCCGCAGAAGGCGGGGCATGAGCGACATACATCCCTCCACCGGCCAGACCGCAAATGGCGTCGATGTTGTCGGCGCCGGTCCGGCGGGATTGATCGCCGCGGAAATCCTGGCCCAGGCCGGCATTCCGGTCACGGTTCATGACCAGATGCCCTCGGTTGGCCGCAAGTTCCTGATGGCGGGGCGCGGCGGCCTCAACCTCACGCATTCCGAACCGCTGGACATGTTTCTGGCGCGGTACCGCCCAGCCGCGCCGCTGCTGCTCGATGCGGTCCGGGCGTTCCCGCCTGCCGCGCTGATGGCCTGGTGCCAGGGGCTTGGCATCGAAACCTTCCAGGGCAGCAGCGGCCGGATCTTCCCGGCCACGCTGAAGGCATCTCCGATGCTGCGCGCCTGGCTGGGACGCCTGTCAACGCTGGGCGTCGCCATCCAGCCACGAAGCCGGTGGCTCGGGTGGGCGGAGGATGGTGGCGCGCGCTTCGCCGACGCACCGGCGCAGCCTGCGCCAGCTGCCACGATCCTGGCGCTCGGCGGCGCATCTTGGCCGCGGCTCGGCTCGGACGGGCTGTGGCCGCAGGCCCTGCCGGGGGTGCAAGTCTCCCCCTGGGCCCCCTCCAACATGGGGTTCCAGGTCGACTGGTCCGGGTTCTTCCAGGCGCGGCACGATGGCGCGCCGTTGAAGCGCATCGCCCTGCAGTTCGAGGGTCTCCGGGTGAAGGGTGAAGCGCGGGTGACCCTCCGCGGCATCGAGGGCCAGGCAATCTATGCGCTTTCAGCCCAACTCCGGGAGGCGATCGCCGCACGCGGACCGGTCGAGATCCAGCTGGACCTCCGTCCCGATCTGCCGGAGCGCGAGGTGGCGGCGCGGTTGGCGGCGCGGCCGCGGGCGGAGTCGCTGTCCAACGGGCTCCGCAAGGCCCTGTCCCTGCCACCGGTCGCAGCTGGCCTGATCCAGGAAGCCCTTCGCCGTGGAGCGGGACCAATCCCGCACCTGGTCAAGGCCCTGCCGATCAGGGTCACGGCCCCGGCGCCACTGGCGCGCGCCATCTCGTCGGCGGGCGGTCTCGACTGGTCCGAATTGGACGCGCGCTTCATGCTGAAGGCCCGGCCCAGCGTCTTTGCCTGCGGCGAGATGCTGGACTGGGAGGCGCCGACCGGCGGATACCTGCTGCAGGCCTGCTTCAGCACCGGCGTCGCCGCAGCCCGCGGGGCGCTCGACTGGATCAGTGAACAGAACGACGTCAGACCGGCACTGCGCCGGGCGGCTTCAGCGCCATGAGGACGAAGGAACTGCGCGTCTCCTTCACCCCCGGCATGCGCAGCAGCGCCTTCAGGGCGAAGTCCGCATAGGCTTCGAAATCCGCGGCGACGACGTGCAGCATGTAGTCCATCCCGCCGCTCATCGCATAGGCGGCCACGACCTCCGGCCGCGAAGCCAGCGCCTTGTGGAAGCCGCTCGCGACCTCCTCGGAATGGGAGGACAGGGCGACCTGCACGAAGGCCTGGATGGGCAGGCCGACCCGCGCCGGGTCGACCACGGCGGCATAGCCGGCGATGACGCCCGCTTCCTCCATCCGCCGGATGCGTCGCAGGCAGGGCGTCGCCGAAAGGCCCACCTGCTCGGCCAGGAGCGTGACGGCGATGCGGCCATCCTGCTGCAGGGCACGAAGGATACGCCGGTCCATCTCGTCCAGGCTGATGGTGGATTTGGCCATGCCGAAG
This sequence comes from Falsiroseomonas sp. E2-1-a20, assembly GCF_051433195.1. Taxonomy (NCBI): domain Bacteria; kingdom Pseudomonadati; phylum Pseudomonadota; class Alphaproteobacteria; order Acetobacterales; family Roseomonadaceae; genus Falsiroseomonas; species Falsiroseomonas sp. E2-1-a20. The sequence continues at coordinate 47,084 of NZ_JBHMFT010000005.1, forward strand.
CCCCGATTTGGTCGAACTGCATAGCCTAGGCGGCTCTCGTGGCCAAATTCGGCGAAATTCGTTCCCTGCGATGCCCTAGGCTCACAAGTCGAAGCTCAGGGAGCGAAGGACGCCAATGGATATCCCGCCAGATCGCACGGCCCTTGCGGGCCGCATCTCCGACGCCAACCCGATGGGCACGGACGGCTTCGAGTTCGTCGAGTTCACTGGCCCGGACATTCCCTACCTCGAGGATCTGTTCCGCCGCATGGGCTTCGTGGCCGTGGCTCGCCATCGGTCCAAGGCGGTCACGCTCTGGCGGCAGGGTGGCGTAAACTTCCTGATCAATGCGGAGCCGGAAAGCTTCGCGCAGGCCTTCGCCAGGGTGCACGGCCCCTGCGCCTGCGCCATGGCCTTTCGGGTTGCGGACGCGGCCCAGGCCTATCGCCGCGCCCTCTCGCTGGGCGCCAAGGCCGTGACCGGGAAGGTCGGGCCCATGGAGTTGAATATTCCCGCGATCGAGGGCATCGGCGGCTCGCTCCTGTACTTCGTCGATCGCTACGGACCGCGCGGCACCATCTACGATGTTGATTTCACCTGGATCGGCGACAAGGACGCAGGGCCAGCGGGCCACGGTTTGACGGTCATCGATCACCTGACGCACAACGTGCATCGGGGGCGCATGGACGTCTGGTGGCAGTTCTACGCCGATCTCTTCAACTTTCGCGAGATCCGGTACTTCGATATCGAGGGCAAGCTTACCGGGCTGAAGTCACGCGCGTTGACGTCACCCTGCGGCCAGATCCGCATCCCGATCAACGAAAGCTCCGATGATCGGAGCCAGATCGAGGAGTTCCTGCGCGCCTATCACGGCGAGGGAATCCAGCACGTTGCACTTGGGACCAGCGACATCCACGCCAGCGTGGAGGCCATGCGGCATGGCGCCGTGGCGTTCCTGGACACGCCCGAAACCTACTACGAATTGCTGCCCCAGCGCCTGCCGGGTGGCGGCATGGACCTGGAGAGACTGCGCCGCAACCGCATCCTCATGGATGGAGCGCCGACTCCCGAGGGTGGCAGGCTGCTCCAGATCTTCACCGGGAACGTGATCGGTCCGATTTTCTTCGAGTTGATCCAGCGCCAGGGCGACCAGGGCTTCGGCGAAGGTAACTTCAAGGCATTGTTCGAGAGCATCGAGTTGGACCAGATCCGACGCGGCGTGCTCACGACTCCGGATCGCTGATCGCCCGAGGCCGCAGTTCCTCGATGAGCCGCTGATCCTTCGCCAAGTGCGCCCTGCGCCTGAGCAGGTCTTGGGTGGCAACTTCCGCAGCCAGAACCTGTACGGCGATCTCGGCTTTGGCGACGGCCTCCAGAGCCGGCAGGAGCCGGGCGCGGGCCGCGGCTTCTGACTTGACCGCGTCTGCAAACTGGCGCCGCGCCGCGGGAAGCCAGCGTGCGAAGTCGCTGGCGGAGGCTTCCCCTCGCTCCGCCGCAACTGCTGCCAAGGCTGCGGCTTGAGCGGCCTCCGCCTGAAACTCGGCCCGCCGCGCCTGACCGAGTTGATCCCGCGCTTGGTCCATCTCGACCCGCAGCATCAATCGCATGACGTCGAACGGGCTAGTGCGGCGCATCGAGGAGGGCCTCCCGCAACTGCTCGAAGGCTTGCTCGAGCGTCGAGACCTCGCCTCGTGCCTGATGCATCACGGCTTCGACCCGGGGCGCCTGGCGCAGGGCCTGGTCAGTGTCCGCATCGGTACCGGCCCGGTAGGCGCCTAGCCGTACGAGAGCCGCCATCTCGTCACGCAGCGCCAGCGCCTTGCGCGCCTGGCCTGCAAGCTGTGCCTGTTCGGCGGTGAGACAGCCGGGTACCGACCTCGAGAGGCTGCGCAGCACATCCACGGCGGGATAGCGACCGCCCTCGGCGATGCGCCGGTCCAGCACGACATGCCCGTCGAGAATGCCGCGGACCGCATCGGCAATAGGCTCATCGTGGTCGTCACCCTCGACGAGCACCGTCAGCAGCGCGGTGATGCTGCCGGCACCCGGACCGCCAGGCCCGGCGCGCTCCAGCAGCGCGGGCAATTCGCGGAAGACGCTCGGCGGGAAGCCGCGGGTTGCAGGTGGCTCGCCGGCGGCGAGGCCGATCTCGCGACAGGCCAGCGCGAAGCGGGTGACAGAATCGAGCAACAGGAGAACGCGCTGCCCCTGGTCGCGGAAGAACTCCGCAGCCGCAAGGCTGGTATAGGCGGCTTCGCGCCGCAGGGCCGCCGGCGCGTCCGAGGTCGCGCACACCACCACGCTACGGGCCAGACCAACCGGACCCAGGTCATCCTCGAGGAATTCACGCAATTCGCGGCCGCGTTCACCGACGAGTCCAAGCACAACGGTGTCGAAGCCGGCAGCGCGCGCGAGTGTTGCAAGCAGCGTGGACTTTCCGATGCCCGATGCCGCGAACAGGCCGAGACGCTGCCCCTCTCGCGCGGTGCAAAAAGCGTCGAGGACACGCACGCCGAGGCTGATCGGCGGACCGAGGCGCTGGCGCGTCGCCGCCGAGGGTGCGGCTGCCCGGCTTCGCCTAGGCTCCAGGACATCAATGATGGCACCGAGGCCGTCGATCGGGCGGCCGAGAGGATCAAGCACACGCCCCCGCCAGCCAGGCCCTATGAGAAGACCGGTCCGATCATCAAGCCAGGCTCCGTTCCCCTCCGCAACGCGGTCAGTTTCCCCGAACATCACGGCGCGGGCGCAGGATTGGCTGACCGAGACGATCTCCGCCAGGACCCCGGCGTCATGCGCCGTCCCGACACGGAGACGATCCCCGATGGCACAGGGCGGCCGGAAACCACTGACCTGGACGCTCAGCAGGTCCGCGCTGCTGACGCGACCTCGCCGCCGAAAGCGGGACATCGTTCGCAACGTGCCAGCAGCAAAGCGCCAAGCCTGCACTCGTGGGTCCCGAAAAATATGATTTTCTACTTAAACAGATTGCTCTGGATGAGGATGCATTTTTTCAATGAATAAGCTCTTCACAGTTCGCGTCCAGGTGGTATCGTCACACGCATCAGGTGTGCGGAGGCCTCCCATGCGTGTCCTTTTGGTTGAAGACGATACAATTGTGGCGCGAGGCGTTGCGCTTGCGCTGAAGGCGGCGACGATGATCGTCGACACGGCCGATACAGGTGAGGAGGCGCTCGAACTGGCGCGCCTCTACGACTACGACATCGTCGTCCTCGACCTGATGCTGCCCGATATGGAGGGGTATGAAGTCGTCAGGCGGCTGCGCGCAGCCAGGCTGGAGACTCCGGTCCTGATCCTGTCGGGTTTGACCAGGCCGCAGGCGAAGGTGCGGGGCTTCGGGATGGGGGCTGATGACTGCATCACGAAGCCCTTCGACCAGCAGGAACTGGTTGCGCGCATCCAAGCGATTGTCCGACGCGCCAAGGGCTTCAGCCAGCCGACCCTGTCCGTTGGGCCACTGACGCTGAACCTGGGGTCGCGAGAGGTTCTGGTAGATGGGCGAGCCGTACATCTGACGGGCAAGGAATATGCGGTCCTGGAACTCCTGACCCTGCGCAAGGGAATCGTGCTGACCAAGGAGGCCTTTCTGAATCATCTCTACGGCGGGATGGATGAGCCCGAGGTCAAGATTATCGACGTTTTCATCTGCAAACTCCGCAAGAAGCTCGCAAGTGCTGGCGCCGCCGAGTTGATTGGAACCGTATGGGGACGGGGCTATGTGCTCCGCGAACCAAACGGAGGCCTCCGCGTCAGCCCGGGTTCCGACGGCCGGGGTGGGCCAGCCAACGCCGCCGCCTGAGCCTGGCACCTCCGCCCTGCCAGTCCACTCATCGGACCACCGACAGGAAAGCGGGTCGTAATCGGACGCTTTCCAGCGGGTGTCCAATCATCAAGCCGATCTAGGCCGCAGCGCGCTGTGCTGCGACAGCGTAGGCGCCGCGTTCCCCCTGAACCGGCACCAGCTTTTCGGTCAATCCCAATACCGTTTCCGCGCCGCCAAGATACAGCACCCCGTTTGGAGCCAACCGCCGCGCCAGTGCCTCCAAAACGCAAGCTTTTGTCGCTGCGTCGAAGTAGATGAGTACGTTCCGGCAGAATATGCCTTCGAACTGACCAACTCCAGAAAAATCCTTAAGCAGGTTCCGCTCTTCGAACCGCACGAGGCTGGCAATTTCCGGCAGAATCTTCCACTTGGTTCCATCCTGCCGAAAATACTTGACAAGAGACCGGATGGGCAGGCCGCGCTGAACTTCGAACTGGGTGAATACTCCTTGGCGCGCTTTCTGCAGGATCTCCGCGGAAATGTCCGTTGCCAGGATCTCGACCCGGCTGTCCATCCGACCCGCCACCGCATCGGCGACCAGCATTGCAATCGAGTACGGTTCCTGTCCCGTAGAGCAGGCTGCCGACCAAATCCGCAGCGGCTTCCCCGGTGTGCGGCTCGCCAGAAGTCTGGGCAGGTTTCGCGCAAGATGATCGAAGGGCTTGCCGTCGCGGAAGAACGAGGATTCGTGGGTCGTCAGCGCCTCCACCACGGATCGCTCAAGCGCCTCCTCCGTCTGATGCCGCAGTCGTTGACCGAGCGCCGCAAGCGACACGAGGGCGAACTTCGTCAGAACGGGGCCGAGCCGCGTTTCCAGCAGGTAGGCCTTATCGCTGGTCAGTACGATCCCTGACCGCCGGCGCACAACGCCGGCAATTGCGGCGAAGTCATCGTTGGTCATGTACGTTTTCCATCTGCGCAGGCCGCGACGATACGGGCCGCTATGTCGTCAACGGTGAGGATCGCGTTGGCCAAGCCAGCTCGGGCGACCGCTCCGGGCATACCCCAGACAACGGAACTGGCCTCGTCCTGAGCCAGCACGACCCCGCCTGCCCTGCTCACGGCACGGCACCCCGCGAGTCCGTCACTCCCCATGCCGGTCAGTATGGCCACCAGCAGCCGTCCCTGGCAGGTCGCGACCAGACTGCGAAGCAGCGGATCAACCGCCGGTCTGCAAAAGTTCTTAGGGGCGCCATCGCCGAGATGGGCGACCAGGCCGCCAGCCACTTCTCGGACGATCAGGTGCCGGTCGCCAGGCGCGAGATACAGGCGTCCTGGCAAAAGACTCTGGCCCTCCCCCACCTCGCAGCACGGCAGGGTCCCGATTCGGTTCAGGTGGTCGGCAAGCAGGGTGGTGAAGCCCACCGGCATGTGCTGAACGATGATGACAGGCGCGCCAAGCGGCCGATCGAGCCGCGCCACCAGGGCTGCAAGTGCTTGCGGCCCACCCGTTGAGGATCCGATGGCAATGGCCCTGGGCCTTGGCATGGCCGTGCCGAGCCATCCCGCCGCCGCACGAGGCATGGCCGGCCGCGATGAAGGGCGCCGCATGCGCGCCCAGCCCTTCACCTTCGCCACCAGCTCGGCTTGGAACTGGCCACCACTCATGCCGCCTGCAGCCGCAGAGGGCTTGGGAATGTAGTCGACCGCTCCGGCGCGCAGCGCCGTCATGGTGGCGACCGCACCACGCTGGCTCAGTGCGCTGGCGACAATGATCGCCGTGCCGGGTACGGCCTTCAGCAGCAGGGGAAGTGCCGTCATCCCATCCATGCGCGGCATCTCCAGATCGAGCAGCACCACCTGGGGCCGGTCCGCCTCCGCGAATGCCGTCAGCTGCGCCAATGCCTCGGTTCCATCGGCGGCCTTTCCAACGACACGGATCTCCGGGTCGCTGGACAACATCCTTGAAATAACACTTCGCGCGGCAGGACTGTCGTCGCAAAGCAGCACGCGCACCAGGCCCGCAGTACTCACGCTGCCTCGGTCCTGATCAGTCCGAGTTGCTCCAGCTTGCTGCCAAGAATCTGCGCATCGAACGGCTTCATCACATATTCCTGCGCGCCCGCCTCAAGGGCAGTCACGATGCGATCAAGGCCGATCTCCGTCGTACACAACACGATCACCGGGTGGTCTGCATCGAATTCGGCGCGTGCGGCCTTGAGAAAGGTCAGCCCGTCCATGACAGGCATGTTCCAGTCGAGCAGAACGATTTCTGGCAGGAGTTCACGGCAGGCTTCCATCGCCTCCTGCCCATCCGCCGCCTCGCGCACGGTAAACCCGAAGCCTTCAAGAAAGCGTCGGGCTGCCTTCCGCACCACGCGGCTGTCATCGACCACCAGGCAATGACGCGGCTCGGAGGAATCCACCGACATGCTCATCGGCCGCCACCGATGGCCAGGACCCGCTCGACATCCAGCACGATCAGCAACTGGCCGTCGCGGCGATGTACCCCCCTTGAGACATCCCGCCACACCGCGTCGAGGGTCGGCGGATTGCTGGCCGAATCTTCCTGCCGCAACGGCACCACCTCGCCCACCGAATCCGCGAGCATGCTGTAGAGTTCGCCAGCAATCTCCACGACGATGCTCATGGGCTGCCTATCCGGCTCCCGGATCGGCAATCCCAGGCGACGCCGCAGGTCTACGGCGGTGACGATACGCCCGCGGAGGTTCAGGCTGCCTGCGACCTCGGGCGGTGCCAGCGGGATGCGGGTGATGGTCTGCGGCCCCAGCACGTCTCGCACTACAAGCACCGGCACGCCGCAGGCCTGTCCGGCGACCGCGAGCGTGAGGAACAGGTCTGCGTCAGCTATGGCCGAATGAGTTGCTTGCGTTCGCACGTCAGGATGCTCCTTCAGGCCGTAACGGGCACGGCAAAACACTGGGAGAGGCTCGCGAGCAGGGCCTCCCGGTCGTACTTGCCGATGTAATCAGTGAAGCCAGCCGCCCTCCCCCTCGCGACAGCTGCCGGCTCCACCCGGCCGGTCAGTGCAATCATCGGCAGATCCTGCCAAGGGCCGCCGCCGCGAACCTCGCGGGCAAAGGCGTAGCCGTCGATCTCCGGCATCTCGATGTCGGACACGATGGCGTCGAAGGTCTCACCCCGCTCACGCAACCGCAGCGCCTGCGCCGGACCCTCCACCGCGACCACTTCATACCCATCGGCGGCGAGTGCCGGGACCACGAGTTCCCGGAAGAACACGCTGTCTTCCACCAGCAGCAGGCGCCGCGCCATTGGGGCGCTGATGGCAGGCCGGAACCAGTCTCCGCCACCTTGGCGAAGCCACCAGGCCGTGTCGATGACCTCGGTGACCTTGCCGGCCACGACGGCAGACCCGAGAAAGCCAGGCCGGCCTTGGCCTGCCTGTACGCTGAGCGCTTCGTCCACCACATCGAGGATGGCATCCACCATGATGCCGAGGCTGCGATCACCTTCGCTGAAAACCAGCACTGTCTGCCGGGTCCGCTCACCCTCCCCCCGCGCGAAGCCGCCCGACATCGACAGCAGTGGCATCAACTGCCCACGGTACTGCACCACAGGCATCCCGCCCGAGTTCTCGATCTGCTCCACGGGAATATCGTCGAGACGGGCGATAAGCCCCAGGGGAACTGCCTTCGGCGTCTCATCGCCCGCACGGAACAGCAGCAACGCGGTCGTTTCACCGGATCGCACGCCGCTTGCCACCTTGCTGTCCTCGGTCCGTGGGCTCGCACCATCTGCAACGACCCCGGTGACGCGGGCGATGCCGTTGGGGTCGAGGATCATGATCACGCTGCCGTCGCCAAGGATGGTGTTGCCCGAGAACATGCCGATGTGCCGCAGGATCGGCGCGACCGGCTTGACGACAATTTCCTCCGTGTCGAACAGACGGTCGACGATGATGCCGAAGACATTCGCGCCGACCTGCGTGACGACCACGAAGCCGACGTCGACGCCCTCGCGGATCGGGGCTGCACCCTCCTCGTCCAGGCCAAGCACACGGCCAAGCGAGACCAAAGGCAGCAGACGGTCGCGCAGGCGCAGTACGGGTGCGTCCTTGATGCGTTCGACACGCGTGCTGGATCCACCGCCGACGCGGACCAGCTCCAGAACACCGATCTGCGGGATCGCGAAGCGTTCGCCAGCAACCTCCACGATAAGCGCCGAGACGATCGCGAGTGTCAGCGGGATCTTGATGGTGAAGCCGGTGCCGCGCCCTTCGGTCGAGGTCACATCGATCGTGCCGCCGATGCGCTCTACGTTGGTCTTCACCACATCCATGCCGACACCCCGACCGGAGACTGCGGTGACGGCGGCGGCCGTGGAGAAGCCGGCACGGAAAATGAACCGATGAACCTCGCCATCGCTCATGCCGCTGACTTCCGCCTCGCTTGCAAGGCCTTGCGAGATTGCCTTCTGGCGGATCCGTTCCGTGCTCAGCCCACGCCCATCGTCGGAAATCTCGATAAGGATGTGTCCACCCTCGTGGAAGGCGTTCAGCATGATGCGGCCCGTCTCGGACTTCCCTGCGCGCCGCCTGTCCTCCGGACCCTCAAGTCCGTGGTCCCCACTGTTGCGCACCATGTGCGTCAGCGGGTCCTTGATGAGCTCAAGGACCTGTCGATCAAGCTCAGTGTCCGCCCCCCGCATCTCGAGGTCGATCTTCTTGCCCAACTCCAGCGAAAGGTCGCGGACCAGCCGCGGCATCTTCGCCCAGGCATTCCCGATCGGCTGCATCCGGGTCTTCATCACCCCGTCCTGAAGATCGAAGGTGATGTGCGAAAGGCGCTGGAGCGGGACGCTGTAGGCGCCGTCGCTGCGGGCCCGCGACAACTGCATGAGCTGATTGCGGGTCAGCACCAACTCGCTGACCAGCATCATGAGGTCTTCCAGAACGTCGACAGAAACGCGGATGCTTTGCGGCGGAGTGTGGCCCGCCACCAGTTCCTCCGCAGCCGGCTCCGCGCTCGTCTCCAGCCGCGCAGGCCTCGGCGGCGCCGGTGCCGACTGCGCGGTCGGCACCGACACAGACCTGGCCTTGGTGTCGGTCTCAGCTTGATATCCGCCCGGCAGCGCATCCGCGGCTTCGCCAGCCTGCCCATTGGCCAGGTCATCCAGCTTGGAAATCAGTTCCGCGTCGTCACCTGCAGGCTCAGTGCCGCCACGCTCGAGAGCGCCGACGATGTCCTTGATGCGGTCGAGAGCGCCAAGGACCAGCGTCACGCCACCCGGCGTGACGTTCATGGCGCCATCGCGGTACAGCCCCAGGATATTCTCCGCGGCATGCGCGACCCTCTCGAGCCGCGACAGTCCCAGAAATCCACAGGTTCCCTTGATCGTGTGGACGAGCCTGAAGATCTCCGACAGGGTCGGCTTATCCTGGGGCGATTTCTCCAGCCTCAGTAGCGCGACATCGAGCGCCACAAGGCCTTCATGCGTCTCTGTCAGGAAATCAGCGAGCAAGTCGTCCATTCGGGGCTCCGGCGCCTTGGCTTGCCCTGAACATGGCCCAACGCGCCGAATATTCCGTAAACAGCCATGGGATCATCCCACCCGCCAATGCTCAGTTGCGGGTCTGCAGCGTGAACAGCAGCGGCGAGGCTCCACCACCGCCTCCAAGAAGCAGATCGAGCCTGATGCCTGCGTTGGCGGAGACGGCCAGAAGCAGCGGCACCGCAACACTGCGTGCGTTGATCGGCACCTCGCCGCCGGCCAATCCCGCGGCCAGGCCAGGCTGCCAGGCGGCGCCGGCACCATCCGGCCAAATCGAAAAGCCATCACGAAGGTCGCCACCCAGGCGGACAACCCCGCCACGGGGCAGCGCATCCACCGCGGCCCAGGCGCCCAGCATCAGCGCCTGGGTCAGATGCGCCGGGAACACCGCCGTGGGCTCAAGATCCGTCAGGTCGATCTCCGCCTTCCGACCAAGGGTCAGGCCTTCCGTCATCTGCGCGATTTCTTCCAGGCGGCAATCGCCGCAGCCGGCACCGACGGCGGCACGGTAGAACCGGATGCGACGATCCATGATCCGTGATGCGTCGCGCGCGACATCCATGGCGTCGTCGCCCGGCCCATCCAGCAGGTCGAGCGCCCCAGCCAAGGCCCCGGCGGCCCCACCGAGGTCATGGCAGAGTCTGGTGCACACGGCCTGGGCCAGGGCGAGTTTGTCGGGCAGCATTCAATCCTCCGCAGCGCACGGCAGGCCACAGCGGCCGCCGCGGGCAAGTCTGGCTTTACCGTAACCATCTTGCCAGATTGCATATTTCGGGAGGCAAATCGGCTTTAACGCTGCAGGCCGACTGGCCGGACCAGGGCTGGGGCGGCTAGGGTCATCCCGTGTCGACCGAACTGCATCCCGGGCTGCGCGTGCGCCATCCTGACCAGCCGGACTGGGGGGTTGGGCAGGTGCAATCGGTGGCAGGCGACCGGGTGACCGTCAATTTCGCCGAAGCCGGCAAGGTCCTGATCCGGAGCGACCGCGTCGCGTTGATCCTGCTTCCCCCAGAGTCAGATTGACCGACCTTCCACACGAGATGCTGGGCCTGCTTGCCGAGTGGCCGATCTACGCCGCGTTGTTGGCAACGGCCGTTGCCGGACTCATGCGAGGCTATTCCGGCTTCGGCACCGCCGTACTTCTCGCACCCGCCTACTCTGTGCTCTGGGGGCCGCGCATCGGCGTTCCGGTCATGCTGCTGATGGAGCTCGTCGTTTCCCTGCAACTGGTTCCGCGCGCCCTGTCCGAGGCGAATCGGCGGGTGATCCTGCCGATTGGCGGAGCGGCAGCCTTGGCCACTCCGCTTGGCGCCTTCATCCTGATCAGTGCGGATCAAGACCTGCTGCGGCGCTGCATTGGCGGCTTCGTGCTGGTCTTTGGCCTGCTCCTCATGTCTGGATGGCGGTACTCGGGGTCGCGCCCGCTGCCGCTGAACATCGCCGTGGGCACAGCCGCCGGGCTTCTCAAGGGTGCGACAGGCATGAGCGGCCCGCCGGTCATCCTCTACCTGCTGGCGGGGCCCGAGGCGGTGCGGCAACATCGGGCCAACCTCATTCTTTTCTTCGGCACGATTTCCGTGATCTCCGTCATCCCGCCGGCCATGGGCGGGCTGATGAGCTGGGCGGTCTTGGCGAAGTCCCTACTGCTGCTGCCGGTCCTGATGCTATGTGTCCCGATCGGGGCAAGGCTGTTTCATATCGTTCCACAGCACTGGTACCGCCGCGCAGCCCTGCTGTTCCTTGTCTCAACAGGCCTCGCGGCCCTACTGGCCTGACCCGGCTTGCGCGCAGTGCTGGCCGAGGGCTTGCATCCTGCCGGGGGGGCGGACCAAATGGACGACTGCTTCCCATTTGTCGACGTAGGCGGGAACCCTTTAGATGATCGACCCGTTTGGCCGCAGGATCAGCTACCTCCGCGTCTCCGTCACCGACCGCTGCGACCTCCGCTGCGTTTATTGCATGGCGGAGGACATGACCTTCCTGCCGAAGGCCGAAATCCTGACGCTCGAGGAGCTGGACCGCCTGTGCGGCGCCTTCATCGGGCTGGGCGTGGACCGGATCCGCCTGACCGGCGGAGAGCCGCTGGTGCGCAAGAATGTTCTTAGCTTGGTCCGCAGCCTGGGGGCACGTATTGGCGCCGGCGGGTTGAGTGAATTGACCCTGACCACGAACGGCACCCAGTTGGTGCGGATGGCCGAGGATCTCCACGCCGCCGGGGTTCGTCGCATCAATGTCAGCCTCGATACGCTCGATCCCGCCATGTTTGCGGCCGTCACCCGATGGGGCAAGATTGAGCCGACCCTGGATGGAATTTTCGCTGCCAAGGCCGCGGGCCTCGCGGTGAAGATCAATGCGGTCGCGATGAAGGGTGTGAACGAGGACGAGTTTGACAAAATGATCGCCTGGTGCGGCGAACATGGCTTCGACCTCTGCTTGATCGAAACCATGCCACTCGGGGAAATCACCGGCGATCGCAACGATCAATACCTGCCGCTCTCGACCGTTCGATCGAAGCTGCGGGAACGATGGACCCTGCAGGAAAGCGACTACACGACCGGCGGGCCGGCGCGTTATTTTACGGTTGCTGAAACCGGCGGCCGCATTGGGTTCATCACGCCACTGACGCATAATTTCTGCGAAAGCTGCAACCGAGTTCGCGTGACCTGCACCGGTACCCTGTACATGTGCCTCGGTCAGGAAGACTCGGCCGACCTGCGCGGCCCGTTGCGAAACCAGGGCCTGGACGGCGATGGGCTGCAGCAGGCGATCCTTAAGGCCATTTCGCGCAAGCCGAAGGGGCATGACTTCGTCATCGACCGCGTCCGAAACCGACCCGCCGTTGCACGCCACATGAGCGTCACGGGCGGCTGATGCTGCAGCAATTGGCCGGCGCCCTGGTCATCCCCGGTCTGCCCGACTGGGTCGGCCTGGTCGTTCTCGTGGTCCTGGCCCTGGTCGCCCTGGCCTATCTACTGATGCCGTTCAGCGTCTTCGGCCTGAAGGGACGGCTTGAGGCGATCGAGGCTCAACTCGATGAGATCCAGACCGAAATCCGCAGCCTGACCGCCAGGATGCCGGAGCCCGGCCGTCGGCGTGCTCCGATCGAGGACGACTGGGCAGAGCCCCCACAGGCGGCCAAGCCGTCGCTTGAGTCGCCGCGCCTGCACCCCCCGATACCGCCCCCGGCAGCCTGGCCGGATGACAGCAGCAGGTCGCGGCGATCCGAGCCCCGGTTGGACTGGCCACGGTCACCCAGATAATGCGCGGGCTCCCTGTCTTGTTTCGTCGAAGCGGGCGAGGCTTGATGGGTCGGTGGGATGGGACTGCAGATGTACGCTGATGTGGACGATGCGGACGGGTTGAGCGCCCCACCCTGCGGTTGCCGGGGATGAGTGGACTGGCCCCGCTGCCGGCGGCAGTTGCGCTGGCGGGCCGCATCGCCATCATCGCAGCACCGACCGATCAGGCTGCCACGGCCATGGCGGCGCTGGTGGCGCGCCATGGCAATGCGCCATTGGATGACGCGCAGGTCGTGGTGGCGCTCGGTGGCGACGGGTTGATGCTGGAGACGCAGCACCGGCTGCTCGGCCGGAACCTGCCGGTCTACGGCATGAATTGCGGCAGCGTCGGCTTCCTCATGAACGACTTCAGCGACGACGGCCTGGCTGAACGCCTTTCGCTGGCGCAGGCCGCGACCCTCCACCCGTTGCGCATGCGCGCCTTCATCGGCAATGGCGAGCCGGTCGAGGCCTTGGCGATCAACGAGGTGTCCCTGCTGCGGGAGACCCGGCAGGCCGCCAAGATCCGCATTCTGGTGGACGGAAAGCAGCGGCTTTCCGAGTTGATCTGCGATGGCATCCTGGTGTCCACCCCGGCCGGCAGCACGGCCTACAATCTTTCTGCGCATGGCCCCATCGTACCACTTGGCGCCAACCTGCTGCCGCTGACCCCCATCTCCGCCTTCCGGCCACGGCGATGGCGCGGTGCCCTGTTGCCCGCCGAGGCGCGGGTGGTCTTCGAGGTTTTGGAGCCGGAAAAACGCCCCGTGGCGGCAGTCGCGGACTACACCGAGGTTCGGGACGTCCGTCTTGTGGAGGTCTGGGAGGACCGTCAGGTGGCGCTGACGATGCTGTTCGACCCTGACCACGGCCTTTCCGAGCGCATCATCGCCGAGCAGTTCACCGTCTGAGCATAGCCCTGGATGCGGCAGGAGGTTGACGGCGGGCGCGCCTTCTGCGATCCGCCAGACGCGCTCGCTCGCCCGGGCCGGGCTCCGGTCGCACCGCCCCACGCGGCGCGCCGCCACGCAATCAGGCCGGACATGCAAACCTTGACCCCCCCTGCCGTCGATCCGATGACCCCGGCCGGCCCGGGCAGCCCCCTGGTCCTGGCCCTGCCAAAGGGCCGCATCCTATCCGAGCTTGGTCCCCTCCTGGCCCGCGCCGGCATCGCACCGGCAGCGGACTACATCGACGAGGACAGCCGGCGCCTGCGGTTCGAGACCAACCACCCATCGCTCGACGTGGTACGCGTCCGGCCCTTCGATGTCGCGACCTTCGTCGCACACGGTGCCGCGCAGATCGGTGTCTGCGGTGCGGACGTTCTGATGGAGTTCGACTACGATCAGATCTATGCGCCGCTCGACCTCGGCATCGGCCGGTGCCGCGTCTCGGTCGCCGAACCGGCGGAGCGTGCCGTGCCGGAAGACATCGCGGCCTGGTCGCGGGTGACCGTCGCGACGAAATATCCGGCCATCGCCCAGCGCCATTTCGCGGCCCGTGGCATGCAGGCCGACATCGTGCACCTTAACGGCGCCATGGAACTGGCGCCTTCGCTCGGCCTGGCGCGCCTGATCGTCGACCTGGTGCAGACAGGCTCGACCCTCCGCGCGAATGGCCTGGTGGAGACCGAGGTCATTGCCCATGTCACCTCCCGCCTCATCGTCAACCGAACCGCCTTGAAGACGCAACCCGAGGCGATCGGCGCCTGGATCGCGCGGTTCCGTGCCGCGATGGCCGAGGTCGATGCACGATGAAATGGCTCCAGACTACAGATCCTGATTTCGAACAGGCCTTCCGCCTCCTGCTTGACGATGCGCGCGAAACCACCGCCCGTGTCGATGCGACGGTCGCCGGTGTGATCGCGGAGGTTCGGCAGCGCGGCGATGCAGCGCTGGTCGAACTGACCACCCGCTTCGATCGCTGGACCCCACGGGATGCCGCGGCCCTGCGCGTCAGCATGGCCGAGATCGATGCCGCCGCGGCAGCCATCACGGCCGAACAGCGATCCGCCCTGCAACTCGCCGCGGGCCGCATCGAAGCCTTTCACGGCGCGCAGATGCCGCGTGACCTGGAAATGACGGATACGGCCGGCGTCACCACAGGGTTGCGCTGGGGACCGCTCGATGCGGTCGGGATCTATGTGCCAGGCGGCAAGGCGGCCTATCCATCCTCAGTCCTGATGAATGCGCTGCCGGCGCGGGTCGCCGGCGTGAGCCGAATTGCCATGTGCGTGCCGACGCCGGATGGCATCCTGAACCCGCTGGTCCTTGCCGCGGCGCGTCTGGCCGGCGTCAGCGAGGTCTGGCGCATCGGCGGAGCGCAGGCGGTGGCTGCGATGGCCTGGGGAACCGCCTCCCTCTCCTCGGTCGACCGCATCGTCGGGCCCGGCAACGCCTATGTGGCGGAGGCCAAGCGCCAGGTGTTCGGCCGCGTCGGCATCGACAGCATCGCGGGCCCGTCGGAGGTGGTGATCCTGGCCGATGGCAGCAACGACCCCCGGCACGTTGCACTGGACCTGCTCGCCCAGGCCGAGCATGACGAGGTCGCGCAGTCCATCCTCGTGACCGATGACGCCGGCTTCGGCCAGCGGGTGGCGGCAGCCGTCGAGGCCGAACTGGCGCTGCTGCCGCGCGCGGCCATTGCCGGCGCATCCTGGCACGCCCACGGCGCGATCGTGGTGGTTGCCGATTGGGCGGAGGCGGTGACGCTGACCAACCGCCTGGCACCGGAGCACCTGCAGATCATGGTCGAGGCGCCACGCCGCCTGATGCAGCAGATCCGGCATGCCGGCGCCGCCTTTCTCGGCCGGCACTGCCCGGAGGCACTGGGCGACTACGTGGCTGGGCCGAACCACGTCCTGCCGACGGGACGAACCGCGCGCTTCGCCTCCGGCCTTTCCGTCTTCGACTTCCTCAAGCGGACCACCTGGGTGGATGCGGATGCCGCGGCGCTGGCGGCGATCGGGCCCGCTGCCGTCACCCTCGCGCGGGCCGAGGGGCTGGAGGCGCACGCCCTCAGCGTCGAAGCGCGGCTGAAATCGGGAGCTGTGCATTCTTGACCGCCAACCGTGTCACCTTCATCTTCGGTGTCACTTTGCGCGACCGTGCGGGGTCCCTGTCTTGAGGGGTCCCTTGGACCGGCCCGGCGCGCGCTGATGGTCCCGATGAAGGATGCGCATGTCGAAAGAGGACATGATCGAGTTCAGCGGCACGGTGGCGGAACTGCTTCCGAACGCGATGTTCCGCGTCAAACTCGACAACGAGCACATGGTTCTGGCGCACACCAGCGGCAAGATGCGCAAGAACCGCATCCGGGTCCTGGCCGGCGACCGCGTGAACGTCGAGATGACACCGTACGACCTGACGAAGGGGCGGATCACGTTCCGCTTCAAGTGACGGGCGACGGGGCTGGTGCCCCTGAATCCGGAGCCATGCGCCCGAAGCTCGTGCTGGCTTCCGCGAGCCCGCGGCGCCTGGACCTTCTCGCGCGTATCGGGATCACGCCAGACCGCGTGCTGCCGACTGACATCGACGAGGCGCCTCGCAAGGCGGAACTGCCGCGCCTCCTGGCCATCCGCCTGGCCGCGGCGAAGGCCGCGGCTGGCGCTCGCGCCGAGCCTGATGCGCTGATCCTGGCCGCCGATACCGTTGTCGCACTCGGCCGGCGCTTGTTGGGCAAGCCGTCCGATGCGGCGGAGGCCACGCAATTCCTGACCCTGCTGTCCGGTCGCCGGCATCGCGTGATGACCGCTGTCTGCCTGCAACGACCGGATGGTGGGCAGATCTCCCGGCTGGTCACCAGCGTCCTGGCGTTCCAGAGGCTGACGCAGGCCCAGATCGAGGATCATGTGGCCAGCGGCGAATGGCGCGGCGCCGCCGGTGGCTACCAGATCCAGAACCGTGCCGAGATGTTCGTACGGTTCCTGTCCGGCAGCCACTCCAATGTCGTGGGCCTTCCGCTGTTCGAAACCGCGCAGCTGCTTCGAGGAGCTGGCTGGCTGAGGCCATGAAGGATCAGCCGGAGATCCGCGTCAGCGCCACGCCCGGCGAGGTTCGGGTCGCGGGGCTCCGGGGCGGAGTGCTGGAGGTCGCGGCCGTCGAACGGACCGGCCGTCCCGATGGGGTCGGTGACCTGCACCTGGCGCGGGTGTCCGCCCTCGCCGCGGCCATGAGCGGCGCCTTCCTGACCCTGCAGGATGGAACCACGGCTTTTCTTCCAGAGGGCGAACTGCCGCCCCCCCGCCGGCCAATTGCGCAGGCGTTGCAGGAAGGCCAGGCGCTGCCGGTGCGACTCATCCGGGCAGCGCAGGGCGGCAAGGGCCCGCGTGCGACTGCCCGCCTGAGCGCAGCCGAACTGGCGCTCGCCGCCACCACCACCGGCTCGGCGCCGCTTCTGCTGCGGCGAGGGGATGATACGGCGACCCGGCTGGCGCGGGACTGGCCGAACGCCTCCGTCGTCACGGACAACGCGCGACTTGCGGCATCGCTTGGCGCCCGGATCGGCAAGGGGCGTGTCTCGCTCGTTCTTGGAACTGCCTTCGATGCGGAGTTGGAAGCGGCCTTCGAGGATCTGCTTTCGCCGTTTGTCGCGTTGAAGGATGGGGCGCGCCTGGTCATCCAGCCAACCTCGGCGCTGACCGCAATCGACGTGGATACCGGCCCCGCTGCCGGCAGCCGCGACCCGATGGCACACAAGCGGGTCAATGCACTGGCCATTCTTGAGGTCGCACGCCAGATCCGGCTGCGGAACCTGGCCGGCGCCATCCTTGTGGATTTTGCCGGTCTTTCGGTCCGGCAACGTGAGGCCCTCGTCGCGCCGATGGCGGCGGCGTTGCTGGTCGATCCGCTGAAGCCCCGGCTGCTGGGCCTGACCGGTCTTGGCCTGATGGAGATTGTGCGCCCCCGCATCCATCCGCCACTGCACGAAATCTTGGGAACTCCTCCGACGCCGCTGACCCGTGGGCTGGCAGCGCTTCGGCAGGCGCTGCGCGAATCCGCCGCCTCGCAGGGCACGGCCCTGGCGCTGCGTGCGGCACCGGAGGTGATCGCGGCACTCAGCCTTGAGGCGGGTGTCCTCGCCGCCTATCGGGAGGCGACGGGCAGGTCCCTGGTTCTGGAGCCTGACCCCAGACTGCGCCCAGGCCAGGAGCAGGTTGCGGAGCCTTCGCCATGACAAACAGCAGACCCACCAAGCCATTCCCCCGAGTATGCCCCATCTGCCGACGTGCCGTCACCGACCCGGCTTCCCGCTTCTGTTCCGAGCGCTGCGCCCAGGTCGATCTCGGCCGGTGGCTTCGCGGAGACTATGCAATACCGGTCGAGGACGACCCGCTGCCGCCGGACGAAAGCCGCTGAAGGCATGGGTGGACAGGCTGGACACCTTCCGCTATCACGCGCGCCTCTACCGGAGGCGCAAGCGCTTCCTCTCAAGGGGCCCAGGTAGCTCAGTTGGTAGAGCATGCGACTGAAAATCGCAGTGTCGGTGGTTCGATTCCACTCCTGGGCACCATCCCTCCCTGTGGACTGCCGTCCAGCAGCCACCACCCTCCCACGCTGAAATCCTCTTGCGTCACCTGCGCGGTTGCGTGACCGTCCCTACGATTGACCGATTCCGAGGGACCGGATCTTGGCCTACGCGCTGCAGCAGTTGATCAACGGGATCAGCTTGGGGATGATCTACGGCCTGATCGCCGTGGGCTACACAATGGTCTACGGCATCATCGGCATGATCAACTTCGCCCACGGCGACATCTTCATGGTCGGTGCCTTCGTGGCGCTGGTTGCCATCCTGATGCTGATCTCGGGTGGCCTGATGGATGGCCCGGCTGCGATACTCCTGGTCCTGGCGATCTCCATGGCGTTCACGGCACTGTATGGCTGGACGGTGGAGCGCGTCGCCTACCGTCCCCTTCGCGGCAGCTTCCGCCTGGCGCCGCTGATTTCCGCCATCGGCATGTCCATCGTGCTGCAGAACTTCGTCCAGGTCAGCCAGGGTGCGCGGGTCAAGCCGCTGGAGCCGCAGATCCGTGGTGGGATTGAGCTGATGCGGGATGGCAATTTTGTGGTCCAGCTTTCATACATGCAGATCCTCATCATCACCTCGACGCTGGCCGTGCTGGCCGTGTTCACATGGCTGGTCACGAAAACAGCGCTCGGCCGTGCGATGCGCGCCTGCGAGCAGGATCGCCGCATGGCCTCCCTCCTTGGCATCAACACGGATCGGACCATCAGCCTCGCCTTCGTCATCGGCGCCGCGCTCGCAGCTGTGGCCGGCACGCTGTACCTTCTGCGCTATGGCATCGCCGATTTCTTCATGGGCTTCATCGTCGGCGTGAAGGCATTCACGGCTGCCGTACTGGGCGGCATCGGCAGCCTGCCAGGCGCCGTGCTGGGCGGCCTCCTCATCGGCCTGATCGAGACCTTCTGGTCCGCCTATTTCTCCGTCCAGTACAAGGATGTCGCCGCCTTCGGGATCCTGATCCTGACCCTGGTCTTCCTGCCGACCGGCCTGCTTGGGCGGCAGGAGGTCGAGAAGGTATGACTGGCCAGGAGGCGCATCGCCCGGCAGGGCGCCTTCGGCCCGCGCTGATCGATGCGCTCAAGGCCACGCTCGTTGCGTTCGGGCTATTCGTGGTGATGGTTGGGGTGCGGACCGATGTGGCGCCGACCGGCGCCCTGTTCCTCCGTACCCGATGGCCCGAGGTGGCTTTGCTCTGCGGCCTGGTTTTCGCGCTGCGGCTTGCAATGGGGCTGTGGCGGCGCCCCCAACTCTCGCCCGATGGGGCCGCGCGGCTGGCCGGTACGTTGTCCACTGCCGGGGTGTTCTTCGGCCCGGCGCTGCTCGCGGTGGCGCTGATCCTGCCGCTCATTCCCGGCATCGGCCGCTATGAGCTGGACCTCGGGATCCTGGTGCTGACCTATGTGATGCTGGGCTGGGGACTGAACATCGTCGTCGGCCTCGCGGGGCTGCTGGACCTCGGCTACGTCGCCTTCTATGCGGTCGGCGCCTACTCCTACGCCCTGCTGGCCCAGTACTTCGGCCTTTCCTTTTGGCTCTGCCTGCCACTGGCCGGAATCCTGGCGGCCTTCTGGGGCGTGCTGCTCGGCTTCCCGGTCCTGCGACTTCGGGGAGACTACCTCGCCATCGTCACCCTGGCCTTCGGCGAGATCATCCGCATCGTGCTGCTCAATTGGGTCTCGCTGACCGGCGGCCCGAACGGCATCTCGGGCATTCCCCGGCCGACCTTCTTCGGCCTGCCCTTCAGCATGGGGGGCGAGCCGGGCAGCTTCGCGGGCTTCTTCGGGATCGAGCCCAGCCCCTCGCACCGCGTCATCTTCCTGTACTACCTGATCCTGTGCCTGGCGCTGCTGACCAACTGGGTCGCCATCCGCATCCGCCGTCAGCCCATCGGCCGTGCCTGGGAAGCCCTGCGGGAGGATGAGGTCGCCTGCCGCGCCCTGGGAATCAACATCACCAACACCAAGCTGACCGCCTTTGCGCTGGGCGCCATGTTCGCCGGTTTCGCCGGCGCCTTCTTCGCCACCCGGCAGGCCTTCATCAGCCCGGAAAGCTTCACCTTCATCGAGAGCGCTATCATCCTGGCCATCGTGGTCCTGGGCGGGCTGGGCAGTCAGATCGGCATCGCGGTCGCGGCGATCGTCATGATCGGCGGGTTCGAGCTGTTCCGCGACCTCCAGGAATACCGGATGCTGGTCTTCGGTGCCGCCATGGTCGCCATCATGGTCATGCGTCCGCGCGGCCTCGTCGGCACCCGCGCACCCAGCATCCTGCTCGGCGGACCGCGTCGGATCGAGGGCCACCATGTCAGCGAGGGCCGCGGATGAGCGCAGCCGTTGCAACAAGCCTGGAGGCCGGCACGGAAATCCTGGCCGTCACCGCCCTCAGCATGCGTTTCGGCGGTCTCCTCGCCGTCGATTCGGTGGACTTCCAGGTGCAGCGCGGCAGCATCACCGCGCTGATCGGCCCGAACGGTGCCGGCAAGACCACGGTCTTCAATTGCATCACGGGCTTCTACCGTCCGACTTCGGGGCAGATCAGCTTGCGCCGCGCCGATGGCAGCGTGGCCGCGCTGCAGAGGCTGAAGGACCACCGCATCGCGCGGGCCGGCGTCGCCCGCACCTTCCAGAACATCCGGCTGTTTGCCGGGATGACGGTTCTGGAGAACCTGCTGATCGCGCAGCACCTGAAGCTGCAGAAAGCGACAGGCTTCGGCATCGGCGCCATGCTCGGCATCTCCGGCTACAAGGCGGCGGAGGCCGAGGCGGTGGATCGCGCGGTGGACTGGCTGCGGGCGATTGGCCTGGTGGACCGTGCGGACGACCCGGCCGGGGCCCTGCCCTACGGCGCGCAACGCCGGCTGGAGATCGCGCGCGCCATGTGCACCACGCCGGCACTGCTCTGCCTCGATGAACCCGCGGCCGGCCTCAACCCGCGCGAGTCGGACGACCTGGCGCGGCTGCTGGTCGCGATCCGCGATGGCACCGCGACCACGAGCGCCCCCACCTCCGTCCTGCTGATCGAGCATGACATGGGCATCGTGATGCGGATCTCCGACCACGTCGTGGTCCTCGACCACGGCAAGAAGATCGCCGAGGGCACGCCGACGGTCATCCGCAACGACCGCCATGTCATCGCAGCCTATCTCGGCGAGGATGAGGCGTGATGACGAAGCCGATGCTGGAGGTGGACGGGCTTGTGGCCAGCTACGGCGCCGTGCAGGCGCTGAAGGGCGTCTCGCTGCATGTCGACCCCGGCGAAATCGTCACGCTGATCGGCGCCAACGGAGCCGGCAAATCCACCCTGCTGATGAGCATCTGCGGCGACCCGCGCGCCAGTGCCGGCCGTATCATGCTGGAAGGCACGGACATCAGCGCCAGGCCGACCTTCGAGATCATGCGCAGCGGCGTGGCCCAATCGCCCGAGGGTCGGCGCATCTTTCCGCGCATGTCCGTGCTGGAAAACCTGGTGATGGGCGCGCAGGCGGTTGGCCGTGACCCGGGCCCCGAATTGCCCCGCGTCTTCGCCCTGTTCCCGCGGTTGCAGGAACGCCAGACGCAGCGCGGCGGGACGCTGTCCGGCGGCGAGCAGCAGATGCTGGCCATCGGTCGCGCCCTGATGTCCCGCCCCCGACTGTTGCTGTTGGATGAGCCTTCGCTGGGGCTGGCACCCCTGATATCGCGGCAGATCTTCGCCGCCATCCGCGACCTGAATGAGCGCGAGGGCCTGACCGTGCTGCTGGTCGAGCAGAATGCCAACCAGGCGCTGCGCCTGGCGCATCGCGGCTACGTCCTGGTGACCGGCCGCATCACCATGAGCGGCACCGGCAGCGAGTTGCTGGCGCGGCCGGAGATCCGCGACGCCTACCTCGGCGGCGGGCACTGAGGCGTCAGCCGGGAAAGCCAGCCATGGCGCGTGCCTCACGGGGCGTCACGCCGCCCGCGCGAAGGTCCCGTAGCGGCACCGCGCCATCTCGCTTGGACAGCCTGCGTCCATCCCGCCCCATCAGCAGCTTGTGGTGCGCATAGGCGGGCTCCGGCCAGCCCATCAGATGCTGCAACAGGCGATGCAGGTCGGTGGCCGGCAGCAGGTCCTCGCCCCGCGTCACCAGCGTGACGCCGTCCCTCGCGTCATCATGGGTGACGCACAGGTGGTAGCTGGCCGGCACCTCCTTCCGCGCCAGAACCACGTCGCCGAACCGCGCCGGGTCGCAGGTGATGCGGCCGCGTCCGGCCTCTTCGAACGACAGAGGTGCCGGCAGGTCCGCCAGCGCCCGGCCCATGTCCAGGCGCCAGGCATGCGGCACGGCCTGGGTTATCCGGTCCTGCCGCTCCGCCACCGGCAAGCGTCGGCAGGTCCCGGGATAGAGCGGACCGTCCGGGCCGTGCGGCGCAGCGGCGCTGCCCGCAATTTCGCGCGCGATATCGGTGCGGGTGCAGAAACAAGGGAACAGCAGGCCGCGCGCCTTCAGCGAATCCAGCGTCCATCCGTAATCCTGCATGTGCCGGGACTGCACCCGCACCGGCCCGTCCCAGTCGAGCCCGAGCCACGCCAGATCCTCCTCGATGGCCGCGGCGAAGGCCGGCTGGCAGCGGGTCGCGTCGATATCCTCGATCCGCAGCAGGAAGCGCCCGCCCGCCTGCCGCGCGGCCCGCCACCCGGCGAGGGCGGAATGCGCGTGCCCGAGATGCAGGAACCCTGTCGGACTCGGGGCGAAACGGGTGACGAGGGGCCGGGGCGCGGTCATCCTCCGATCCGGGTAGCCGAACCCCGGCCGACGGAGCAAGAGATGGACGACACCTTCGATGGCCCCCAATGGGGGCCAGCCTCCGGTGGCAAGCCGCGCCACCTGGTGCTGCTGCTGCATGGCGTGGGCGCCGACGGCTTCGACCTGATCGACCTAGCGCCAGGCTGGGGAAGGGTGGTGCCGGATGCCCTGTTCATCGCGCCGCACGCGCCGGAGTCCTGCGACATGGCGCCCTACGGCCGCCAGTGGTTCAGCCTGCAGGATCGCTCGCCGGCGCAGATGCTGGCGGGTGTCCAGGCCGCCTCCGACTGGCTGCGCCCACGGCTGGACCAGGCCGTGGCCAGCCTCGGCCTCTCCCGTGCCGATCTGGTGCTGATGGGCTTCAGCCAGGGCGCGATGACGGCACTCCATGCGGGGCTGCGGCAACCAGGAGGGTGCGCCGCGGTACTGGCCTACGCCGGCGCGCTGCTCGGGCCGGAGACGCTGGCCGCCGAGAAGCAGGCCTCGCCGCCCGTGCTGCTGGTGCATGGCGAGGCCGACGAGGTGGTTCCGGCCGCCGCCAGCCGACGCGCCGAACAGGTGCTGTCGGCAGCCGGATTCGACGTCGAGGCCGCCTACCGCCCCTGCCTCGAACACGGCATCGACGAGGTCGGCATCAGCCTCGGCGCCCTGACGCTGCAGCGCGTCCTCGCGGCATCCACATGACCGCCACGTGAAACGTCCCGTCGCGGCGGTTGCGCGCGCGGACCGGCGCTGGCATGTAGAAGCGGTCAACGCGGCGCTGCCACAGCATATGGGGCTTGCCTAACGTTTAGAGCCCCAGGGCTGGGTCCGCTGCCATTCACAGGAGTGGCGCTTGCCTGACGGCGGACACTTCCAGTTGGGTCAGTCCTTCCCCGCGCTCGTCCTGAACGCGGATTTCCGTCCGTTGTCCTACTTCCCGCTCTCGGTCTGGGCCTGGCAGGATGCGGTGAAGGCGGTGTTCCTCGACCGCGTCTCGGTGCTGTCGGAATACGAGACGGTCGTGCACTCGCCGCGCGTCACGATGCGCCTGCCCAGCGTGATTGCACTGAAGGACTACATCCCGGCGGCACGGCGCCCGGCCTTCACCCGCTTCAACGTGTTCCTGCGCGACAGCTTCGAATGCCAGTACTGCGGCCAGGGCCGGCCGACACCGGAGTTGACCTTCGACCACGTCATCCCGCGCAGCCGCGGCGGGCGCACCACCTGGGACAACGTCATCACCGCCTGCGGCCCCTGCAACCTGCGCAAGGGCAACAAGCTGCCGCGGGAGTGCCGCATGTTCCCCCGCCAGGAGCCGCGCCAGCCGACCAGCTGGGAATTGCAGGAGAACGGCCGGTCCTTCCCGCCGAACTACCTGCATGAAAGCTGGCGGGACTACCTGTACTGGGACAGCGAGTTGGAAAGCTGAGCCCGGTTCAAACCCGCTCGCTGACCTTGATGGCGACCTTGCAGCCGGCCTTGATGGCGGCGCTCAGCAGCCGGTAGGCCGGGGCCAGCTCCGCCTCGTTCTCCAGGCCGATGTCGCGGTGCTCAAGCTCCTCTGCCCGGAAGCGCTCGATCTTCTCGCGCAGCGGCGCCTCGTCATCGCCCAGGGTCGCGGCCTGGGCCTGGTAATGCTCGTCGATCGCCTCCTCCACCGCGACGGTGCAGGCCATGGCGCCCCGATGGCCGAGCAGGGCCGTCGCCGCGCCGAGCGCGAAGCCGGCGACGTGCCAGATCGGCAGCAGCGCCGTCGGCCGCACCCGGCGCTTGGCGATCAGGCCGGCGAAGGTGTCCAGGTGGACCTGCTCCTGCGCCTTCATGTGCTCGATGACCGGGCCGTATTTCGTGCGGCCCAATATCGCCAAATGGCCCTCATAGATGCGCTTGGCGCCGTATTCGCCGGCGTGGTCCACGCGGATCGTGCGGGCGACGTAGTCACGCGGGGTGGGGTCGCCTGGCAGGCGGCCTTCGGCGGTCTCGCGGTTCGGCATCAGCGCATCCCTCCGGTGTCGCGGCCGGCGCGGCGGAACGTCCAGCCGGCCAACAGCAGCGCATAGATCAGGTTCATCGTCGCGACGGAAAGGGGCAGGCCCGGAATCAGATAGGCCGGCTCGTCGCACGGCTTCGTCGGCCGCGGCGCCAGGTCCCGCAGCAGGTCGTCCACGCTGGTGCCGGTGCCCACCCCGGGCGCGAGGCAGGCGGGCAGCGGCGATGGCCACCACCCCTGTTCCACCCCCACATGCAGCAGCGCAATGCCGCCGGAAGCAAGGACAGCAAGGGCCGCGCCGCGCAGCAGCCAGCGGCCTGCCACGCCTGGCAACAGCCCTGCCGCCAGGGCCAGGGCCGCGGCAACCCAGTATGGCCAGCGCTGCCAGAGGCACAATGCGCAGGGCGCGAGGCCCGGCCAGCGCTCGAAGCCCATCGCCAGCAGCGGCGCCGCGGCGGACAACGCCGCGATCAGGAACGGAAATGCCATGCCGCCTTCATCGTCCAGCCGATGGCGCTCGGCAACTGGACCCTCGCCCGGGGCCGACCTACCGTGCGGGACCATCCTGAAGGAAGTCGGAAAAATGCTGCGCATCTGGGGCCGGGCGAATTCGTCCAACGTCATGAAGGTGTTGTGGCTGTGCGAGGAACTGGGCCTGCCCTTCGAGCGGATCGATGCCGGCGGTGCCTTCGGACGGACGCGGGAGCCCGACTACCTGGCCAAGAACCCCAACGCGCTGGTCCCGACGATCGAGGAGCCGGACGGGTTCGTCCTGTGGGAAAGCAATGCCATCCTGCGCTACCTCGCCCGCAGCCGGGCGCCGCAGAGCCCGATCTATCCGGGAGACCTTCGGGTCGCAGCGGATTGTGACCGCTGGCTCGACTGGCAGATCTCGGCCATCAACCGGCCGATGACCACCGTGTTCTTCACCTATGTCCGCATCCCGGAGCCCGAGCGCGACTGGACCGCGACGCACAAGGCGCGGGCGGAGGCGGAGACGCTATGGGCCATGCTGGACCGGGCCATCGGCCGCAAGCCCTTCGTCACGGGCGACCATCTGACCATCGCCGATATCGCGCTCGGCATCTATGTCCATCGCTGGTTCGCCCTGCCGATCGAGCGCGCCGAGATGCCCGCGCTGCGCGGGTGGTATGACCGCCTGCTGGCGCGCCCCGGCTTCACCCGGCACTGCGCCGGACCACTGACCTGAAGGCGGTCTAGCGACCGGCGCCGGGGGTCCAGACCACATCCTCGGCCCCATTGCCGTTCAGCCGGCGCGACAGCACGAACAGGTGGTCCGACAGGCGGTTCAGGTAGCGGATCACCGCCTGGTTCACCGCATCCTCCGCCGCCAGCGCCACCACCTCGCGCTCCGCCCGCCGCACCACGGTGCGCGCCAGGTGGGCATAGGCGGCGCCGGCACTGCCGCCCGGCAGCACGAAGCTGCGCAGCGGCGGGATGACCGCGTTCATCTCCGCCAACTCGGCCTCCAGCCGCAGGCACTGCGCATCGGAGACACGCAGCCGATCGCCGCCGGTGCCGGGTACGCAAAGATCGGCGCCCAGGTCGAACAGGTCGTTCTGGATCCGCGCCAGCATGGCATCCCCGGCCCGATCCCCCTGCAGGTGCAGGCGCAGCAGGCCGAGCACCGCATTGGCCTCATCCACCGTGCCATAGGCCGCCACCCGCAGCGCGTCCTTCCGCACCCGCGTCCCGTCGCCGAGCGAGGTCTCGCCGGCATCGCCGCCGCGGGTCGTGATGACGTCGAGCTTCACCATCGCAGGCCTCCTTCAAGTTGGAACGAGATATGGAGCGAGGTGACGAATTGCACCGGCTGCCCGTCGCGCAGCGCCGGCTCGAACCGCCAGGTCCGGACCGCCTCCAGCGCGGCGCGGTCCAGCGCCGGATAGCCCGCCGAGACCTGGACAGCCGCGTCGGTCACCTGGCCTGCCGCGCTGATCTCCACCATCAGCGTCACGCGGCCCTGTTCATTCCGCATGCGGCTGGCGCTGGGATAGGCGGGTGGCGCGTTGAAGCTGCCCCCCAGCTGGCGAGGGGGCCGGACCGCGCCCGACACCTCGGTTCCTCCAGCCGCTTGAGGCGGGGCTGGTGCCGCGGCGGCTGGGCCAGCGGGGGCGGTTGGGGCGGGGGCAGGTGCCGCGGCCTGGCGGGGCGGAGAGGCAGGTGATGCTGGCGGTCGCGGTGCGGCCGGCGGCGGCAGAGGCAGGGTCGTATCCGGAGGCGCCATGCCTTCGGCCGGATCCGGCAATGCCGCCTGGTCCGGCTCGGCGGGTTGCGCCAGCGGCGCGGCGTCCGCGGCCTCCGCTTCAGGCACGTCCCGGCTTGCCTGTGCCGCCGGCACCGGATCGGCCGCAGCCGCCATGCCCGTGGAATCCGCGGCGTCGCCGGCTCCTTCGCCTTGTTCGGACCAGATCAGGGCAACCCGACGGTCCGGAACCTCCTGCGGCAGGCTGGCCGGAAGCCTCGCCAGGGCCAGTCCGAGCCCGGCATGCACCAGGACGGAGCCCGCGAGCCATCCGGCGGCGGCGCCGCTGCGCCCGCGCGAGGCCCGGCCGGCGAGACGCCCTTCCCCTCTCAAAGAACCAGCACGCCGCGATGCTTGGCCTTGCCCTCCGGCTCGACATGGATGGTGATGAGGGCGGCCTGCAGATCGGCCTTCAGCGCCGCCTCGATCCGATCGCAGATGTCATGCGCCTCCGTCACCGTCATGTCGCCCGGAACCACCAGATGGAATTCGACGAAGGTGGTGGGGCCGGAGCGCCGGGTGCGGATGTCGTGCGCTTCGATCGCCCCGTCGGCATTGGCGGCGACCAGGCCACGGATGCGCGCCAACTCCTCCCCCGGCACCGCCTCGTCCATCAGGCCGCCGAAGGATTCGCGCATCAGGCGCCAGCCCGAGACCAGGATGTTCAGCGCCGTCAGCGCCGCCAGCAGCGGGTCGATCCAGGCGAGTCCCGTCACCGCGACCAGGGCAACCCCCGCCACCACACCGACCGAGGTCACCACATCAGCCAGCAGGTGGCGCGCATCGGCGATCAGGGCCGGCGAGCGCGCAGCACGCCCCCGCCGAAACAGCATCGCAGACCAGCCGGCATTGATGCTGGTCGCCACCACCGAGACCGCCAGCCCTGCGGCGGCACCTTCCAGGACACGCGGAGTTTGCCAGGCGGACCAGGCCTCGTTCAGGATCAGCAGGGCCGCGACGCAGATCAGGACCCCTTCCAGCACCGCCGAGAAATACTCGGCCTTGGCGTGGCCATAGGGATGATCGGCATCGGGCGGGCGGGCGGAGACGCGGATGGCCGCCAGCGCCGCCAGCGCCGCCGCCACGTTCACCACGCTTTCCAATGCGTCGGCGAACAGTGCGACGCTGCCCGTGATCCACCAGGCGGCAGCCTTCAGGCCCAGCACGCCCAGGGCCACCACGACGCTGATCGCCGCGATGGTCTGGACGCGCTTCATGCCCCACCGCCGGATGGCGGAATGGATCGGCGGATGATGCAAGACCCGGTCACGCTGCGCCTCCGCAAGACCGCCGCTTGATGCCCCGCCTCCCCGCCTCGCCGCAAGTCCGGCGCGGCGAAGGGTGGCGCGCCGCGGTCAGACCGAGAAGTACTTGGCCCGCGGATGGTGCAGCACGATGGCGCTGGTCGACTGTTCCGGATGCAGCTGCCACTCATCGGACAGCGACACGCCGATGCGGTCTGACTGCAACAGCCGCAACAGGCTTTCCTGGTCTTCCAGCCGCGGGCAGGCGGGGTAGCCGAAGGAATAGCGGCCGCCGCGGTAGGATTGCTGCAACATCTTGTCCATGTCGCGATCATCCTCCCCGGCGAAGCCGAGTTCGGCACGGATGCGCTTGTGCAGGTATTCCGCCATCGCCTCCGCCATCTCCACCGAAAGGCCGTGCAGGTACAGGTAATCCTGGTAGCGGTTGTCCTCGAACCATTCGCGCGCGATGTCGGACGCCTTCTGCCCGACCGTCACCACCTGGAGCCCGATTACATCGCGGGACGCCGGCCCTTCGTCGATGTCGCGCACGAAGTCGGCGATGCACTCGCCATCCGGCTTCGGCTGGCGCGGCAGGTTGAAGCGGCAGACCTCGGTCGCCCCGTCCTCGGCAAACAGCACCAGGTCGTTGCCCTGGCCGGCGCATTTCCAGTAGCCGTAGACCGCCTGTGGCCGCAGAATCTTCTGCTCCTCGGCCAGCGCCAGCATCCGCTTCAGCACCGGGCGCAGTTCCTGCTTCGCCCAGCCGAGGAAATCCTCCAGCGACCGTCCCGCCTTCCGGAAGCCCCACTGGAATTGGTACAGGCTGCGCTCGTTGATGAAGGGAATCACCGCCTTGGGCGGCGCCTCCACCACGCGGGCGCCCCAGAAGGGCGGCACCGGCACGGCGCTTTCGGCCGAGACGCGGCGGCGCCGTTCCTGGGCGTAGCCGAGGTCGACCGGCGCGAAGCCCCGCGGGTCCGCCTGGCCGAGCACCCGCTTTTCGTTCTTCGCCTTGCCGGCGCGCTTGGCCTGCAAGGCCGAGAGGTAATCCTCGAAGCCATTGCCCATCACCTTGTCCATCAGGTGCAGGCCGTCGAAGGCATCCCGGGCATAGGCGACGCGGCCGCAGGCATAGGCCTGCACGCAGTCATCCTCGACATAGTTCCGCGTCAGCGCAGCGCCGCCGAGCATGACGGGAATGTCGATGCCCTGGCGACTCATCTCCTCCAGGTTCTCGCGCATCACCACGGTGGACTTCACCAGCAGGCCGGACATGCCGATCGCGTGCGCCTTGTGCTCCTTGGCAGCCGCGACGATGTCCAGCAGCGGCACCTTGATGCCGAGGTTCACCACCTTGTAGCCGTTGTTGGTCAGGATGATGTCGACCAGGTTCTTGCCGATGTCGTGCACGTCGCCCTTCACCGTGCCGAGCACGATGGTGCCCTTCTCCTGGCCCTCCACCTTCTCCATGAAGGGCTCAAGATAGGCGACGGCGGCCTTCATGGTCTCAGCGCTCTGCAGCACGAAGGGCAGCTGCATCTTGCCGGCGCCGAACAGCTCGCCCACCACCTTCATGCCGTCGAGCAGCACGTCGTTGATGATCGACAGCGGCGTGTTGCCCTGGTCGAGGGCCACCTGCAATTCCTCGCCCAGCCCCTTGCGGTCACCATCGACGATGCGGTCCTTGAGCCGGCCTTCCACCGTCTCGGCGCGCACCTTCTTGACGTTGTCCGCCGCCTTCCGGCCGGAGAAGATCTCCAGCACCTTCTGCAGCGGGTCATAACCCTCACGGCGGCGGTCGAAGATCAGATCCTCGACCACCTCCACCTCCTCCGGCGGAATCTGGTGCAGCGGCTTGATCTTGGAGACATGCACGATGGCGCCCGTCATGCCCGCCTTCACGGCATGGTCCAGGAACACGCTGTTCAGAACATGCCGCGCCGCCGGGTTCAGGCCGAAGGAGATGTTCGACAGGCCGAGGATGATCTGGATGTCCGGGAACTTTTCCCGGATCATGCGGATGCCCTCCAGCGTCCACTGACCGAGCTTGCGGTCATCCTCGTTGCCGGTGGCGATGGTGAAGGTCAGCGGGTCGATCAGCAGGTCGGATTGCGCCAGGCCATATTTGCCGCAGGCGAATTCCACCAACCGGGTTGCGATCCGCAGCTTGTCCTCCGCCGTCTTCGCCATGCCGACCTCGTCGATGGTCAGCGCGATGACGGCGGCACCGAACTTCTTGGCCAGCTTGAGGCGGTCATGCGCCGCATCCTCACCATCCTCGAAATTGATCGAGTTGATGATCGGCTTGCCGCCATGCAGCTTCAGCGCCGCCTCGATCACCGGCGTTTCCGTGCTGTCGATCACCAGGGGCGAGTTCACGCTGCTGGTGAAGCGACGGATCACCTCGTCCATTTCCTGCGTCTCGTTGCGCCCGACGAAGGCGGTGCAGATGTCGAGCGAGTTCGACCCCTCCGCCACCTGTTCGCGGCCGATGGCGACGCAGCCATCCCAGTCATGCGCTTCCTGCCGCTGACGCCACAGCTTGGAGCCGTTGGCGTTGCAGCGTTCGCCGATGGAGAAGTAGCTGTTCTCCTGCCGCAGGGATGTGGCGGAATACAGGCTGGCCACGGATGGAACCCAGACCGGATTTCTCCGGGTCGGCGCCGGCCGGTGGCCGGACTTGCCAAGCTTCCGCAGCAGTGCGTCCAGCGCCTGGATGTGCGGCATCGAGGTACCGCAGCAGCCGCCGATCAGGTTCAGCCCGTCCTCGACGATGAAGCGCTCCATCCAGCTCGCCAACTCGTTCGGGCCGAGTGGGTAGTGGGTCTTGCCATCGACCAGCTCCGGCAGCCCGGCATTCGGCTGCACGCTGATCAGGCCGGGCCAGTTCTGCGACAGCCAGCGCACATGCTCCGCCATCTCCTGCGGGCCGGTGGCGCAGTTCAGCCCCATCAGCGGCACGTCGAGCGAATGCACCACCGTCGTCGCCGCGCCGATATCCGGGCCGACCAGCAGCGTTCCCGTGGTCTCCACCGTCACCTGCACGAAGATCGGGATGTTCGAATTCGCCTGCTTGCGCGCGATCTTCGCGGCGTTGACGGCGGCCTTGATGAACAGCGTGTCCTGGTTCGTCTCGGTCAGCAGCGCATCCGCACCACCGGCGATTAATCCCTGGCACTGCACCACCAGCGCCGCCTCCAGCGCGTCATAGCCGATGTTGCCGAGGCTCGGCAGCTTGGTGCCCGGCCCGATGTCGCCGATCACCCAGCGATGCCGGCCGTCCGCGAAGGTCTCCGCCGCCTCCCGCGCCAATTCGACAGACAGCTTGTTGATCTCGAAGGCGCGGTCCTCCAGCTCGAACTCACCGAGCGTGACCGGCGAGCCACCGAAGCTGTTGGTCAGCACCATGTCGGCGCCGGCCTCGAAATAGCCGCGGTGGATTTCGCGGACGAGGTCGGGGCGGGACAGGTTCAGCACCTCGGTGCAGTTCTCCTTGCCCCAGTAGTCCTTCTCCACGTCGAGCGTCAGCGCCTGGACGCGGCTGCCCATGCCACCGTCGCAGAGCAGAACCTGGTCCTTGAGCGCGTCGAGAAGATGCGGGCGAGACATTCTGATGTTCCCTGTCAGCGCGATGAAACGGGGACGGAAACCGGCTGGCGCGTCGCCGGCCACAGCCGTACCGCCAGAGGTCCATCAATCGTATGAGCGGCGCGCAAGGCGCAGCCCGCGGCACCAAGCCAGCCGGCAAGTTGCGCGTCGTCGAACCCGGGCCAGCGATGCGCGTGGCGGCCCAGCAGGTCGGCGCGGGCGTGAGGCGCCATGTCCACTACCACCAGAAGGCCACCCGGGCGCAACACGCGCGCCGCTTCGGCCAATGCCGCGGCCGGATCCTCCGCGTAGTGCAGCACCATCTGAAGCGTGACCGCATCGAAGCCGCCGTTCGGCAGAGGCAGCCGATACATGTCGGCCTGCCGCACGGAGCAATGCGTCAAGCCACGCTCCGCCAGACGCGCACGGGCCAGGGCCAGCATCTCGCGGCTTGCATCGACGCCAAGGGCGCTGCCGCATCGCGCCGCCAGAACCTCCAGCAGGCGGCCAGTGCCACTGCCGATATCCAGCAGGCGCTCGAGCCGCGGCGGCAGCATCGCCAGCAGCGCCGCCTCGATGCCCTCGGCTGGGAGCTCCAGGGCCCGCATCTCGTCCCATTCTGCGCCATGCCGGCGAAAGGCATCGGACGCCGCGCGTGCCCGTTCCGCCGCAAGCCGCGCGGCGGCCCGGCGATCTGCGGCCAGCAGCGGATCCTCCTCCGGCAACCGCGCCAGGATCTGGCGTATCAGGTCGGCATCGGCGGGCAGATGGAAGAACACATTGGCGCCCTCCGGCAGCCGCTCCAGCAGGCCCGCCTCCACCAGCAGCTTGAGGTGGCGGGACAGGCGGGGCTGGGACTGCCCCAGGATGCCGCACAGGTCGGAAACACAGAACGACCCGCGCGCGCAGAGCGAAAGCAGCCGTAGCCGGGTTGGCTCGGCCGCCGCGCGAAGTTGGGCGAGAAGGTCTTCCATGGCTTGCAAATGACATAAAGATATCCTTATGTCTAGTCCATGACCTGGTCTGTTGACGCCCGCATCCCACTGCTGCTGCTGGCAGACGCCACTGCTGCCGCCAGCGCGCTGCGCGGAGGACCGCCAGCGGCACTCCTGCTCGAAGCCGGTCTCGACCAGCCACCTGGCCCGGTCCTGACCGAGGCACGCTTCCAGCCCCAAGCCGGCCATGGCGTCGCATGCGCCTGTTGCACAGGCCGCAGCGAGGCGGCGCTCGCGCTCGACCGGTTGTTCCAGGCTCGCGTCCGCGGCCAGTGCGGCTGGTTCGAAAGGGTCGTTGCCGTGGCGATCACGGAGGCCGGAAGGCTGGAGTTGACGGAAGCGCTCGCCGGCGACCGCCTGGTGGCCGCCCGTTACCGTGCGGGCTGACTCGACTCAGACGAAGGCCGCTTCCGCCTTGCCCAGTCCCGCGAACCGGGCCGCGAGGGACGCACCTGCCACCGGCACCAGGGCAGGCGACAGGCCGGCGACGACCAGGACCGCGCCAGCCGGAAGCCCACCGCGCGCCCGTGCCGCCACCGCTGCCGTCGCAAAGGCCGCCATGAGGTCGACTGGAAGGCCCTTCCGGCGGAGCGACGCCTCGGCGAGTGACACCGCAATGGGACCCGCAGGACTGGCAGCGGCCTTGCCGACCACAACATAGCCAAGCAGGCCGAGATCGGCCGTCAGCGTCGGGACGTCCTCCGGGAGGTCGGTGAAGCGGGATGCTGCGAGATCCAGTGCCGGATGAACCCGAGCCAGCACAGGTGCGCCCTCGTCATCGGGCAGCAGCGCTTCGGCCAGGACGCCAAGCATCGCGGCGCTGGCCCGCGCATGGCGCAGGGCCGGGAGCGCCACCGTCGTGCCGGCGCGCAACAGGCGGCCTTCCAGCATCGGACCCGCGACCGGATCGCCCGCATCCCGGAACAGCAGGCGGAACCCGCACGGGACGTACCCGGTCTCCTCCAGCACCGCCGCCGCGATCTCGGCGCCCGCCTCGACGTCCGGAGGCGCCAGGCCGTCCGGCAGCGGCGCCAGCGGGCTTCCCGATTCCAGTGCCTCGATAAGCCACTTCGCCGCTGCGATGCGGTTGTCGTTCTCCTGATCCATGCTCGGAAGCATCAGTTCAGGGGAGGCAGGTCGGGAAGCTGCGGTATGTCGAAGCCGCCTTCCGGGATCGACATCAGATCCTGCACCGGCCCGCTCTGGACATGGTCGTAGAGGTAGGATGGCAGCCAGGTTGCAATGCCGGGGAAGATGTACAGCATGGCCATGCCGACCACGACGATGCCGACGAATGGCAGGCATCCGGCGAAGATCTCGGTCAAACGCACCTGTGGCGGCGCCACGCCCTTCAGGTAGTAGGCGGCCATCGCAACGGGCGGGGTCATGAAGGACGTCTGAAGGTTCAAGGCCACCAGCACGCCGAAGAAGATCGGGTCGACGCCGAAGGTGTCCAGCAGCGGCAGGAAGATCGGCACGAAGATCAGCACGATCTCGGACCACTCCAACGGCCAGCCGAGCAGGAAGATGATGAACTGCGTCAGGATCAGGAAGGTGACGGTGTTCAGGCTGAGCTGCTCGACGAACAGGTTCTCGATGATGTGGTGTCCGCCGAGATAGCCGAAGACCGATGTGAAGATGTAGGCGCCAACGAACAGCCAGCAGACCATGGCGGTGGTCCGCGCCGTCAGGAACACGCTTTCCTTCAGGCGCTGGAAGCTCAGGGCGTTGTAGAGCAACGCCAGCAGGATCGAACCCATCGCCCCCATGGCCGCCGCTTCCGAGGGTGTCGCCAGCCCGAACAGGATGGCGCCAAGCACCATCCCGATCAGCGCCGCCAGTGGGAAGAAGGAAGTGACTAGCGCCAGCAGTATGGTTGCCACCGGGACATTGCGCTCCTCAGGCGGCAGGCGAGGCGCCATGGCGGGTCGAACGGTCGCCACCGCCAGCACGTACAGCATGTACAGCAGCGCCAAGCCCAGGCCGGGGAAGAAGGCGGCCGCATACAGCCGGGCGACGGAGGTGCCGGAGGTCGCGCCATACAGGATCAGCATGATCGATGGCGGGATAAGGATGCCGAGGCAGCCACCCGCACAGGTCACGCCGGCCGCCAGCCGCGCATCGTATCCGGCGCGCAGCATGGCCGGGAAGGCCAGCAGCCCCATCAGCGTCACCACCGCGCCGACGATGCCGGTTGCGGTGGCGAACAGCGCACAGGTTGCAAGCGTCGCGATGGCCAGGGAACCCGGCAGGCCACCGGATGCCATCTGCAGCGATCGGAACAGGCGGTCGAGGATGTTCGCCCGCTCGATGACGTAGCCCATGAAGATGAACAGCGGCACGGAGATCAGGACATCATTCGCCATCACAGCATAGGTGCGCTGCACCAGCAGGTCGAAGACGCGCATTTCCATGGCGAGGTAGCCAAAGCCGATCCCCATCGCCATCAGGGTGAAGGCAACCGGAAAGCCCAGCAGGATCACGAAGATGAAGCTGGTCAGCATCACCATGCCGATGACGGGATCGCTCATGCCGGCTGCCCCTTCTGCTCGGCTTCGTATTTCCGCCGAGCTTCCTCGAGCGCCAGGACTTCCATTTCCTCCACATCGTTCAGCTTCTGCGGCCAGTCGCCATCGCGCAGGCAGATCCAGCACCGGGCGATCTCGGCCAGGCCCTGCAGCAGGACGGTCGCCGCGGCGAAGGGAACAATGAACTTGAACGGCCAGACCAGCGGTCCATCCGGGCTGACCGAGGATTGTTCGTTCTGGTTGTAGGACAACAGGAAGAAGTCCCAGCCATAGATGATCATGCCGATCATCGCCGGCAGGAAGAACAGGATGTAGAGGCTGAGGTCGATCAGCGCCTGCCGGCGCGGCGCCATGAGGCGATACGCGAAGTCCGCCCGGACATGCCCGGCGCGGGACAGGGTGTAGGCGCCCGCCATCATGAACAGGGTGCCATACAGCATGTAGGACACGTCGAAGACCCAGCTGGTCGGGGCCCTGAACAGGTAGCGCGCAAAGACCTCGTAGCAGATGGCCAGGGTCAGGGCGAGGATCAGCCAGGCGAACAGCTTGCCCATGAAGGCGCTGAACCGGTCGATCGCCAGCAGGATGGGCTGCATCTCGAGTCTTTCCCGAACCTGGTCCGCTCAACAAAGACCCGCCCGGTTCTGCCGGGCGGGTCCATCAGCCTCGATCCGCGATGTTCAGTTCTGGCGTGCGAAGAAGTGCGTGTAGGACACTGCCGCCGGCGCCTGGTAGCGCAGGTAGAAGTTGCCGACGCGACGGCACCAGGTGCGCTGGCTGTCCGTCACCTTCTTGAAGAACGGGTCCGTCTCCAGGTTGGTGATGACCTGGTCCCAGGCGCGCAGCTGCGCTTCCAGGATCGGACGCGGGGTCGGGCGCACCTGCACGCCCTGCGTCTGCGTCATCTCGATCAGGTCCTTCGAGTACCGGTCCTGCTGCTTCCAGGACATGTCGGAGGACGCCGCTTCCGAAGCATGCCGGATGATGGCGCGGATTTCCTCCGGCAGCCCTTCGAACCTGGTCCGGTTGAACAGGATCTCGAAGGTCTCGGTGTTCTGATGGAAGCTCTGGATCATGTAGTTCTTGGCCACGTCCGGGAAGCCGAGGACGCGGTCGGAGGACGGGTTGTTGAACTCCGCGCCGTCGATCACGCCACGCTCCAGGGCCGGCACGATCTCGCCCCCCGGCAGCGCGGTCACCGCGGCACCCATGGCGTTGAACAGGTCGGTCGCCAGACCCACGGTGCGGTAGCGCAGGCCGCGCAGCTGGGCGACGTCGGTGATCGGGTTCTTGAACCAGCCGAGCGGCTGCGTCGGCATCGGCCCGGACTGGAAGCCCACGACGTTCACCCGCAGGATGTCGCGGACCAACTCGTTGTACAGCGCCTCGCCACCGCCGTAGTGGAACCAGCCAAGATATTCATGGGCATTGCCGAACCAGGCGGGCGGGGTGCCGAACAGGCTGAAGGCCTTGTTCTTGCCGAACCAGTAGGCGGACACGCCATGGCCGCCGTCCAGCGTTCCGGCCGAAACCGCATCCAGCAGCTGGAAGGCGCCGACCACGGCGCCGGCCGGAAGCAGCTCCAGCCTCAGGCGTCCGCCCGCCATCGCATTGACGCGCGTGACGAAATCGTTGGCGAATTCGTGGAAGATGTCGCGCTGCGGCCAGGTCGACTGGAACCGCAGGTTCACGGTCTGCGCCCGGCTTACGCCCGGCGTTGCCAGCACCGCCGTGCCCGTCGCACCGACCGCGGCAGCCTTCAACAGGCCGCGCCGGCCTGCCCCAGGAATCTTGGTTTCGCTCATCGTTCCCTCCAGACGCGCCGAGTGTCCGCTTTGCGGATCATTCGGCGAATTGCTCCACCGCTTCATTAGGCACGCTCGCGGGTATACGCAATGCCCCGGTGGTGAAGCTACTTGCTGACAAAGGCCTTCTCGACCACGAAGGTGCCGGGACGGTTGTTGGCGCCCTCGGTGAAACCCCGCGCCTCCAGCAGTGCCCGCATATCCGCGTTCATCGCCTCGCTGCCGCACAGCATGGCGCGGTCCGATGCCGGGGAGATCGGCGGCAGGCCGAGATCAGTGCAAATCCGCCCCGATTCGAGCAGCGTCGTCACCCGCCCCTGGTTGGGAAAACGCTCGCGGGTCACGCTTGGGTAGTAAAGCAGCTTTTCGCGCACCACGTCACCAAGCAGTTCATGTTCGGGCAGTGCCTTGGCGATCAGGTCCCGATAGGCCAGTTCGGCAACCTGGCGCACGGTGTGCGCCACCACCACTCGCTCGTAGCGGTCATAGGTTTCCGGATCGCGGATCAGGCTGAGGAACGGCGCAAGGCCCGTGCCGGTTGCGAACAGCCATAGCGTACCGCCAGGTGCCAGATTCTCGATCAGCAGCGTCCCTGTCGCCTTGCGGCCAATCAACACGCCGTCTCCAGGCACCACATGCTGCAGGCGGGAGGTCAGCGGCCCGTCCTGCACCTTGATGGACAGGAACTCGAGGTGCTCCTCCCAGGGCGGGCTCACCAGGGAGTAGGCACGGACCAGCGGCTTGTCGTCGACCATCAGCCCGATCATCACGAAGTGGCCCGCCGTGAAGCGGAACTGCGGGCTTCGGGTGCAGGTGAAGGAAAACAGGCGGTCCGTCCAATGATGGACGGACAAGACCCGCTCCAGGAAAAACCCGGGCGGGGCGGCGGCGAGGGCCGGCGGGGCGCTGGGGGAGGACATGCGCCCCCTATGCGTCATCCCCGCCCCTGCCGCAATCCGAATGAGATCCCCACCCTCGCCCGCCGCGGGAAGCTGCGCCATGCTGGTATTGCGCCACCTGAAGGTCTTGCCATCCATGAGCCAGCCCCCGCTCGGCCCGATCGTAGATCCCACGCCGCGTCCGCTGCCGGCCCGCACGCCGCATCGCGGGCAGGCGGTGACGCTTGAGCCGCTCGCGGTGCGTCATGCGGCGGAGCTTTGGGATGCCGCGCAGGCCGATCGGGATGCGGCGGGCTGGGCCTATCTCGGCTACGGCCCCTTCGCCGATGCGGAGGCGATGCGGCGCCATGTCGCCAGCTTCGCGTCGCAGCACGACCCGATGGCCTGGGCGGTCCGCCCACACTCCAGCGGCCTCGTGTCCGGGTGGCTGACACTGATGGAGATCCAGCCAAGCAACGCCGCGATCGAACTCGGCCACATCTGGTTCTCCCCTCGCCTCCAGCGCACGCGCGCCGCGACCGAGGCGATGTTCCTGCTGATGCGCCATGCCATGGACGACCTCGGCTATCGCCGCCTGGTCTGGAAGTGCAATGCCTTGAACCAACCCTCCCGCCGCGCCGCAGCCCGCCTCGGCTTCACCTTCGAGGGCGAGTTGCGGGCGCACATGGTGGTCAAGGGTCGCCGGCGCGACACCGCCTTCTACGCGATCCTGGAGGATGAATGGCCAGCGCGGCGGGAGCGGATTGCCGAGTGGTTGGATGATGCGAACTGGGACCACGGGCAGCGGCCGCGAAAGTCCCTGTCCCGGAGCGATGCGGCGCCTGCTCCCTAGGTCGTTCTGGCACAAAACCTGCTGGTGCCAGACGAGACGGCCTTTCCGGAACGCTGACGGAGTCCTGTACCATGCCACGTGATCTCGACGACCAGGTCGGCGCCTTCATCCCGGGCCCCCGATCGGAACTGGCCGGAGCGACTGGGGGGGGCCTCACCGGCCTTGATTTCGCCGTCAAGGACCTGTTCGACCTGGCCGGCGTCACCACCGGCTACGGCAATCCGGACTGGCTGCGAACCCACCCGCCCGCCGCCGCCACCGCGCCCGTCATCCTCTCGCTTCTCCAGGCCGGCGCGCATCTTCGCGGCAAGACGAAGACCGTCGAGCTTGCCTATGGCCTGACCGGCGAGAACGTCTGGTACGGCACGCCGGTCAATCCCGCCGCGCCGGACCGGTTCCCCGGAGGATCCTCCTGCGGCTCCGCCGCTGCGGTCGCAGCCGGCTTGGTGGATTTTGCCCTCGGCAGCGATACCGGCGGCTCGGTCCGCATCCCCGCCAGCTACTGTGGCATTTTCGGCATCCGCCCCTCCTGGGGCGCCGTGAACCTGGCGGGCGCCTGCCCGCTGGGTCCGAGCTTCGACACCGCGGGATGGTTCGCCTCCCGCGCCTCCGTGCTGCGTCGGGTCGGGGAAGTCCTGCTGCCAGGCGGTGGCGAAGGGCCCCTCGGCCCGCTGGTCAAGGTGCAGGAGGCCTGGGTCAACGCCGTGCCGCAGACGGCCGCGGCGTTGGCCGAGGCGCTCGCCAAGGCGGAACGGGTGCTGGGGCCGGCCCTGTCCATGCAGGTCGCGCCCGAAGGACTTGAACAGGTCTTCCACCACTTCCGCGCAGCGCAGGCAGAGGAAGCCTGGGCCAGCCTTGGCTCCTGGGTGGAGGCAACCAGCCCCGCCTTCGGGCCCGGCGTGGCCGAGCGCTTCGCGGCCGCCAAGGCGACGGACCCTGGCCAGGCCGCCACCGCGCGAGGATTCCGTACCATGTTCCAGCACAGGCTACGGGCCATGCTGGCCGGCGGCGCCGTGCTCATCTTCCCCACCTCTCCGGTTCCGGCACCGCTCCTCGATGCGGGCGCCGAGACTCAGCAGGCGGTGCGGGAGCGAACAATGGGGGTAACTGCGATCGCCGGCCTCGCCGGACTCTGCGAGGTCACTCTGCCGGCGGCCAGGGTGGACGGCGCGCCGGTCGGCCTCTCACTGGTGGCGGCACCTGGCCGCGACCGGGCGCTGCTCGCGCTGGCCGAGAGGGTGGCGGGCGAATTACAACTCGCGATCTGAGGCCACCCGGCTTGCCCGTTTCCTCACAGCAGCCTAACGCTCCGCCTTCGCCGCTGCCGGGATCGGGTGCCAGATGTTGATCCGTGACGCGACCGCCGATGATCTTGCCGCCATCACGGCCATCTACGCCCATCATGTGCGGGTCGGGACCGGCACCTTCGAGGAAACGCCACCAGAACACGCCGAAATGGCCGCACGCATCGCCCGCGTCCAGGATGCGGGCTGGTCCTGGCTGGTGGCGGAGGCCGAGGGAGTCGTCCTCGGCTACGCCTATTTCAACCAGTTCCGCGATCGCTCCGCCTACCGGTACTGCGCGGAAAACGCGATCTATGTCCGCGACGACGTGCGCGGACAGGGCGTGGGGAAGGCGCTGGTCGAGGTGCTCCTGGAGCGCGCAACGGCCTGCGAGTTCCGCCAGATGCTGGCGGTCATCGGGGATTCCGAAAATGTCGGCTCCATCGGCCTGCATGTCTCGCTCGGCTTCCGGCAGGCCGGCGTGCTGAAGGCGGCAGGCCTGAAGTTCGGCCGCTGGGTGGATGTGGTGTTCATGCAGCGTGCGCTCGGCGACGGTGACCGCACGGCGCCGCCCTGACGCTGGCGCCTAGTCCAGGACCAGCCCAAGACCCAGCGAGACGGCCCACAGCACCAGTGCCGCAA
Organism: Falsiroseomonas sp. E2-1-a20; assembly: GCF_051433195.1. Taxonomy (NCBI): domain Bacteria; kingdom Pseudomonadati; phylum Pseudomonadota; class Alphaproteobacteria; order Acetobacterales; family Roseomonadaceae; genus Falsiroseomonas; species Falsiroseomonas sp. E2-1-a20. The sequence continues at coordinate 88,002 of NZ_JBHMFT010000005.1, forward strand.
TCCCAACCGCGTCGGCGTGCCATACCAGGCGGGCGCGCAGCGTTGCAGACATCATTTTCTGGGCCTCGGGGGCCGATAGACTCTGCGCCAGGGCGGCAGCGTGCTCGAGCATCAGCGACCACAGCTCGCTGCGCCGCATGTTGCGCCGCGGCGCCCGCCAGGCCGCGAGCAGCAGGATCAGGCAGACCAGGCCGAGCAGGTTCCCGCCCGTCCGCAACGACAGCACCGGGTCGTAGGACAGCGCAAGCATCAGGGTTGCAACGCCCAACCCTGCAAAGCTGAGTGCGCGGCGGATGGAGTGATCCGCCAGGGTCTGCATCATCTCCATCCAGGGCTCCTGTCGTCGCGTGTCGCGGTGTTCAAGGCGTGCCGTGGTGGCGGGCTTCCCGGGGGACGCCGCCGGCCCGCCATTGTGGCGGAAGATGGCCGGGCTCAGGAAGTTTCCTCGGCCCGCCAAGCCTGGAGCTTGCGGTAAATGGTCGAGGGGTTGATTCCGAGCAACGATGCGGCACGTGGAACGTCCTGGGCCGTCTGATCCAGTGCAGCAAGGATGTGGCGGCGCTCGACCTCGGCCAGTGGCTGAAACGTCTCCGCCGGAGGCGCGATGGCGGCCACCGGCTCGGGTGCAGGGTTCACGGAAGCCGCCGCCGAGCTCATCACATCGGGCTCGGATGGAAGGTCGGGCCGGGCTGGGTCAGGGGAAGCCCGCGGTGGCACCAAATGCGCGGCGGCGGCCACCCGTTCGCCGAGACCGCGCAGCAGCGTGGGCGGCAGCATGGCCTGCTGCACCTGCTCTCCATCATGCAGGACCACCACGTTGCGCAGCACGTTCTGCAACTGCCGGACATTTCCCGGCCAAGCATAGCCTGCCAGTGCCTGCTCGGCGTCCCGGGCGAAGGACCGCAGGCGCTTGCCTTCCTCGCGCGCGAAGGCAGCCAGGAAGTGTCGCGCCAGCAGCAGCACGTCCTCACCCCGTTCGCGCAGTGGCGGCATCTCAAGCGGCACGACATACAGCCTGTAGTAAAGATCCTCCCGGAACCGTCCGGCCTCAACTTCGGCCCAGGGGTCGCGGTTTGTCGCGGACACGATGCGCACATCCACCTTCTCGGGCCGCGAAGCGCCGACCGGCTGCAGCATCCCCGTCTGCACAAAGCGCAGCAGCTTCACCTGCATCTCAAGCGGCAATTCGCCGATCTCGTCCAGGAAAAGGGTCCCGCCATCGGCCAGCCTGGCGGCGCCCATCCGGTTTTCGGTCGCGCCGGTGAAGGCGCCCTTCACATGCCCGAACAGCTCGGATTCCAGGAGGTCGCGCGGGATCGCGCCGCAATTCAGTGCCAGGAACGGCCCTGCGCGGCGCGGGCTGGCCCGGTGCACCGCCTCGGCAGCCAGTTCCTTGCCGGTGCCGCTTTCGCCGGTGATAAACACGTTGGCCTTGCTGGCGGCGACGCTCTCGATGGTCCGGTAGACGGCCTGCATCGCTGGAGAGCCGCCCAGGAAGCCGAAGAAGCGGTCCCGTTTCAACTGCGCCTTCACCTCGCGCAGTTCCGTCGCCAGCGCGCGCTTTTCCAAGGCGTTCTGCAGGGTCACCGTCAGCCGGGTCTTGGCGAAGGGCTTGATGATGAAGTCGACGGCGCCTTCCCGCATCGCCTCCACCGCATGGTTCACGCTGCCATGCGCCGTGACGACGACCACCGCCGCTTCCAGCCCCTCGGCCCGCAGCCGGCGCATCACCTCGAAGCCGGAAAAATCCGGCAGCTCAAGGTCCATGAGGATGACGTCCGGCCGCCAGTCCCGCGCATGTTCCAGGGCTGCCGTTCCTGTCTCGGCAATCCGCAGGTCGTATCCCAGGTCGCGCAACAGGCTGCGCGCCACCTCGGCCTGCGTCGGCGTGTCCTCGACGATCAGGATCCTCGCGACCGCCGTGACCATGGGTGCCTAGCCGTGACCGGGCGGATTCGCTGCCAGGGCTGCAAGCTCGGACAGCGCCGCTGCCGCCTCATGCCGGACCTGCACCGCCAGCGCCCTTGGGTCGGCCGTGCTGCGATGATCCATCGCGATGCGCGCGACCTGTTCCAGCCGCTTGGCGCCAACGGCTGCCGAGGCGCCGGCCAGGCTGTGCGCGGCACGCCGATAGCCATCCTCGTCGCCACCGGCGACTGCTTCCTCCAGGTGCCGGGCCAACCGGCCCAGATCATCCTCGAAAGTCCGGACGATACGAACGAAATCGTCTCGCGGCAGGTCCGAAGCCAGCTGTCCAGCGATTTCGGGATCTATTGCGCTCACGTTTCACCTCTCGCATTGCGCTGCTCGCAGGTCAACGCCGGAGGCATCCTGAGCGATGCGATCGGTCCGCCTCAACCCTCACGCGGGGTTGCCCCGCGGATCCCGAACAGATCCTGGGCTGCGGACCGCGCGAGTTCCCGGCTCGGCTGCTGGGCGAAGGCCGAAAGCCGCAGCCAGGCCGCCTGCGTCCGGCAGCCGGCCAACGCGGCCGCGTCGGCCTCCAGCGCCAGATGGCTGGTCCGGCAGGCCAGCAGGGCTTCCTCGTCGACGCGCGCCACCGATGGCGCGTAGGCTTCCGCCACCCGCCGCCGCGCGACCCGGCGCGCCAGGGCCTCCGGCCCCTCCGGATTCAGTGCGCGCACCAGCCGGTCCGTCAGCGCCTTGGGAAGACAGCCGACCGGTGCGCAGGCCGCCAGGTGCAGCCAAAGATCCCAGTCCTCGGCGCGGTGCAACTGCTGATTGAATCCGCCGACGGCACGCAGCAATGCAGTGCGCGCCATGACGGTGGAAGTCGCCACCACCGGCTCGGCGTAGATGGCCGCCTGCGCGTCGCCGTGCATCACGAAGGCCTCCCGACGGATCGCCTGCCAGGGGGCGAACTGGCTCGTGCGGCCAAAGCCGGTCGCCAGTTCCGTGCCGTCTTCGGCGAAGCGGCGGTAATCGGTGAAGGAGAAGCCGAGTTCGGGATGGAGCCGATGGAGTTCCATCTGCGCTGCCGCCTTTCCCTGCCGCCAGCGATCATCCGCATCCAGGAAGGCGATCAGGGGTGCCTGCGCCGCGGCCAGGCCGGCATTTCGCGCCGCGGCCGGGCCGGTGCCCGAAGTCGAAAGCGGGCGGATCCGCACATCGGTCGCCGCGATCGCTCGCAGGTAGCTCGCCGTGCCGTCTTCAGACCCGTCATCGATCACCAGGATCTCGAGCCGCTGCGACGCCCCGAGGGAGGCAAGGGCACCCGGCAGCCAACGCAGGGCATTCCTGGCAGGAATCACGACACTGAGCCGGGGCGGAGCGAACACGGATAGCCTCACGATCTGCAACGGGCATGCCGGTCAATTCCGGGCTGCCTGCCCCTGCATGCCGCGTACCGGCAATAGGCGTTGCATTCTGCGAGTCCTACGGCTCATCCCGCCCAGGCCCTGCCGGATCAGCGGGCGCCGAAGCGCAGCAGCATCGCACGCAGCGGATCGGAACCGGGGTTGTGCGCCTCCATCGCCACGACGATCTGCCGCGCCGAATACTGGCGGCCGTAGTAGCTGCCGGCGGATTCGGGGCGGTAGCTGAGCACCGAACCCGAGAGCGAAATTCCGGCAAAAAGGCCACGCGACTTGGCAATTGCCACGATGTCAGGCCCGGCAGCCGCCGTGGTGCTGCCCTGGATGCCGCCACCGATGGTCGCCAGCGCGAGGGAGGCGTCGGCGCCGATCTTGAACTGGCTGTCCATCACCGCCTGCAGGCCCCGATCGGTCATGATCATCATGGCCACCATCGCATCCTGCACGCCGATCTGCAGGCCGACGCTACCGGAACCCAGGCCGTAGAAGGCCGGAGAGGACCAGGACCCGGCGCCATCACGCCCCACGAGAACGCAGGAACCGCCCTCCCCACCCAGTATGAAGCCGGCCCTGAAGACGCGCGGGCAGACCATCACGGCACGCGCGCGCCGCAGGAAGCCGAGTGCGTCTTCGGTGCGCTCCCCCGTGGACATCAGTTCCTGCACCGCGAGCGTTGCGCGGTCCACCAGCGCCTGTTCTTCCTGCTGCGCCCGGGCCGCCGGGACGCCGAGCAGGCCAAATACTGGCAGCAGCACGGCGAAAATCATCGCACGGAACATGAAAAGGCCCCCACAACCCTATGACGGGCCACACACTACAGGTCTGCGACTCGGGTGTCCAAGTGGAAGCTGCAATCGCTACGGTATCGTGCGATCAGCCGGCGACCGGAAGGGTGAAGGGCTCCTCGTTGACGGCTGCCACCCGCCAATCCGAACCATGTCGCTCGATACGGGTGAGGGAGAGGTTCCTGATCGAGAAGATCAGCGCCTGATGCGGTGTGAGCCCCATGGCCTGGGCAACGGCGGCGCGGATCGAGCCGCCATGCGCCACGATGACGATGTCGCGCCCCGGCGTTTCATCGACCAGCCTCTCAAGCGTAGCTGTCACGCGCGCAACGACGTCCGCAAACGCTTCACCACCTGGCGGCTTCTCCTCCGCCGCATGAGGCCAGAACGGGTGCGGAGGATGGCGGAGCATGGTGGCGAAGCGCTCATGCGAGAGGCCCTGCCATTCCCCGAGATGCTGTTCCGCCAAGTCCGCCTCGACCTCCAGCGGCGCCGCCGCATGGCCCGCGGCGAAGATGGCCGCGGCCGTCGCGCGGGTCCGCGAAAGCGGTGTCACCACCCACCGGGCGCCTTCGGGCAGACGCGCCGCGAGCCAGCGATAGCTTGCCGCCTCCTGCCGCAGCGCAAGGTCGCAGAGCGCGACATCCATGCTGCCATAGACGACGGCTCGGGCCGAAGGCTCGACCAGCGCGTGGCGGACGAGGAAAAAACGGGTGATCTGCACGCGCCCGGTCTAGCTGGATCGACCGGTCTCCGGAAGGGTGCCGCCGCGCACTCGCGGGCGCCGCGCTGCCTGATGCGCCCAATACGCCTCCGGCAGCCCATCGATGTTGTGGGCGCTCGGCATGACCACCGGCACCTGGAGGCACAGCGACTGTGCCGGCAGCACGTCCCGCCACTGCTCGACCAGCCGCTTGAAGGCGCGCCCGACCGGTCGGATCCGCCGGTCCAGGTCATAAAGCCCGACGGCGTCCACCCGGCCGTTCTCCTCCCGCAGCGCGGTATCCCAGTCGACCTGGTCGGTCAGAGAGTACCAGGTGAACCCCACCACCGGCACGCCGTCGTTGCGGACCCGCAGCACATTCGCCCACTGCTTCCACAGCCAGCGTTCCGCCGCACCGTCGCCATCGTCCCGGATGTTGGTCTCGGTGTGCATCACCGGCAGGGCATAGCGCTGGTGGTACTGGTGGGTCAGGACCGCATAGCCGAAGACCTCGCCGGACGCCCTGGTCGTGCCATCCGCCTCCACCAGGTGCTCATTGGTCCAGTAGTAGTCGTTGCCCATGATGCAGTGACGCTTCAGCGGGCCGTGGGACAGGAAGAAATGGTATTCCTGCCGCGTCATCCCGTTGTCCATCAGGTACTCGTACATGCCGCTGTCCACCCGCCGCCCATAGTTCAGGTCGAGGGACAGGAACCGCTCCTGGTTGCGCAGTTCCGCCGGCCCGATCGCGGCGGGCGTCTCGGCATGGAAGTATTCGGTGCTTTCGCTCTGGATGAAGATCGCGTCCTTGCGCACGGCCAGGATTTCGCGCATCGCCAGGACATTGGCCGCCACGATGTGCTTGAGGGCGGTGACGAAACCATGGTCGGTCCGCAGTTCCTCGTTCCACCAGCCGTAGCGCGCCGAGAACAGCGCGCAGATGTACATCTCGTTGACCGGCGTATAGAGCTGCACCCACGGGTAGCGTCGCGCGAAGGCGCCGGCATAGGCGCCGAACAGCTTCGGAAAATCCGGGTTCTGGAAGTCACCTACCCAGTCCGGCACACCGAAATGGCACAGGTCGACGATCGGCACGATGTCGCGCCTGTACAGGTCACCGAACGTCGCATCGGCGAAGTCCCAGTCATGACGCCCCGCACCGATCAGCGTGGTGTGCAGTGGCGGGCCGTAGCGCAGGAAGGACAGGCCCAGTTCCTGCACCAGGCCGAAATCCTCCTGCCACCGTTCGTAATGGCCGCACCGGGCCATTTCGTCCACACGGACACGGCCGCCCTTGATGCGTGGGATGCTGTTCTCGATCCCCGTGGCGAAGAGGAAGGCGGGAGCCGTGTTCATGCGAGGCAAACGCGGCAGGCGCGATCCGGTTACGCGGGCCTCAGCCGATCCGGTGCCGGCGCTCGACCAACGGTCCCTGGAAGCAGCGGATTCCCGCCTCCCACCCCCAGGCGATCGCCGCCGGACGATCGACACCTGTCAGGATGACCTGATCCGGCCGCGAGAGCAGCTCGGCCAGCCCCTCCGCATCGCCCGCGGCCAAACCCGCCACCCAGCGCAGCCTGACGAAATCCAGGTCCAGCCGATCCGCCGGCAGCATCGCCAGAACCTCCACCGGCGAATCGTCCAGCGCCAGCCGGTAGCCGCGCCGCCGCGCCTGATCGCGCGCCTCCGCGAAGCCCGCCGGGTCGGCCAGAATATCGGCGGGGCGGAAGGCGAGGACGATGTCGCGGCGTCGGCCGGCCGGCAGCGCCTCGTCGAAGCGAAGGAAGCCCGGGCTCGCCAGGGTCGCCGGCACCACCGGAAGCCCGACGGGCCGCCACCCAAGTGCCGCGGCCGGCCTGCCGATATCCGCCAGCATCCGCAACTCCACCAGGCGCGCCAGGCGGCGCTGGAGCGGCGCGGCATCCTCCAGGCCGATGCCCGGCAGGATCGCCTGCGCCAGGATTGGCCAGACGATGCGCCGATCCTCCCACAGCGGCTCCACCGGCTCTCCGGCCGGATCCAGGCGGCAGACGCCCTGCGCCAGCGTCATCGCCTCCAGATCCGCCTGGGCCAAGGCCCGCTCGGCGGTGTCCAGGTCGAAGCTGCCGAGCGGCGCATGACGGGCGGCCTCGCCCGCCGGTTCGGCAGCCGGGTCCATGCCCAGGCTCTCCGCTGTCACCGCCAGCAGCAGCGCCGCGCCTGTGGGAAGCCGCAAGGCCTGCACCAGGTCCGCGGTCGCGCTGTCGAGGGTCTGCAGAAGCGCCAGGCGCGCTGTCTCAAGGGCCAGGCCGGGGGGTGCGGAGACGGCGACGACATCGCCGTTCGGCAGGTCGAACACCCGCGTCCGGGCTGCCGCCAGCACCGGATCCAGCGCATCCCGCAGCAGCCTTTGGTGGTGCGGTCGCTGAAGGGCCGGACCAAGTTTCGAAAGGCGGAGGTGCAGAACCTCCCGCACCGCATTGGCCGCGACACACTCCCGCACCAACCCGGCCAGATCGGCGGCCGCGCGGATGCCGCCGTGACGCCGGTCCTGCTCGCCCTCGGCCCGGCTCACGCGGCCGGCCGCGGCAGCAGGGCTGGATGCGGCCGGGCCACCGTCCCGGCCAGACCCATTGGCGTCGGCGGTCGAAGCGGTACCGAAGCCGCCTCGGCCGCGCGACCCTCCATCAGTCGCAAGCCGATGCGAAGACCCCAGGCCAGGGCCGCCTCGTCCTCGACACCGGCCAGGATCAGCCGGGCCGGGTCGACCCGCGCCAGGGCGTCCATCGCCTGGGGCGTTGCCAAGGCAGGCGACCACGTCAGACGGAGCCAGTCGGCCGGCAGCATTTCCGGTTTCAGAAGTCGCAGCGCCGCAGCGCCGATCCCTTCGATCTCGAGCGACCAGCCCTGTGCGGCCAGGCCTACCCGCAGCGCCAGCAGCCGGTCGGGATGGGCCGCCGCTTCCAGCCCCAGGGTCGCCACCAGCATCCCGCCGCCGCCCGGCCCGGATGCGGCACGTCCGACCGAGGGCGCCGGCGGCACCGCAAGATGCAACGGACCCGGCAGGTTCGGCCCGATCAGCGCCCGCCCCTGCGCCGGATCGCCGATCGCCTGCAACAGGCGCCCCGCGAGGACACGGCAACCATGCTCCAGCACATCCGCATCCGTCCCGAGCGGGCCCAGCCTGCCGCTCAGCGCGCCGCGATCCACCACCAGGCGCAGGAAGGCCGGCCGCGCCCTGCCGTCAGCCGGGGTGAAGCCCATGCCGATCTGCCGGCGTAGGACGCCGGCCAGGGGTAGCGCCCGCAGCCACGCATCCAGCCCCGCCAATGTGGGCGCGGAACCTGCACCCCTGGTCAGGGACAGGCCGGGCGCCGAGCCCGCATAGGCCAGCAACGCCTCCGCATCCCGTTCCAGCGACAGAACCAGCGTCGCGGTGGTTCCAAGCATCCGGTCGAGCAGGCCGCGCATCCGCTCCGCCCGTGTCGCCTCCGCACCGATCAGCAGCAGATCCTCGTCCGGCCCCTCCAGCACCACACCGCCGGCCGCCAGCGCCCCCTCCTGCAGAAGGGCGCGGGCGACGCGCCGGCGGTGCGGCACCGTCACCGGCACCCGCAGGACCACGCGTCCCGCAGGCTGGCGAAGCGCGCTGCGCATGATGAACAGCAGCGAAGGCGGCGCGTCGGCCGGAGCTGGTTGCCGGGCGGTAGGGGCTTCAACCATCCTGTGGGACCATCAACATGGCATGGCGTCGGCGCCACCCATTCCCCGAAGGTCCGCCCGTGATGCATTCCAAATCGTTAAGGAGCCCGGCTCCCGCTACGGCGCCGGCCTCGCTGCCGCCGGGGCACCGCATCTATGCGATCGGCGACACGCATGGCTGCGCCGATCGCCTGGCGGCCCTGCACGAGCAGATCCTGGAGGACCTTGCTGCCCACCCCGTTGCCGCGCCCCTGGTCCTGCACCTTGGCGACCATGTCGACCGTGGTCCCGACAGCGCGGCGGTACTCGACATGCTCCGACAGCCGTTGCGCGGCCTGCCCGCCATCAACCTGATGGGCAACCACGACCGCATGATGCTGGACGCGCTGGCGCCTGGCGCGCCGGCCGATGCCGTCGCGCTATGGCTTGCCAATGGCGGATCGGCCACGCTGGACAGCTACGGCGCATCCGCCAGCGACCCGGACAGCTGGCAGAAGGTCTCCTCGTCCCACCTCGCGTGGCTCCGCGACTGCCGCACCAGCTTCCTCGCGGGCGGCTACCTGTTCGCCCATGCCGGCATCCGGCCCGGGCGACCCCTGGCCGACCAGGTGGAGGCGGACCTGCTCTGGATCCGTGAGCCATTCCTGTCCTGGCCGCGCCCGCTTCCAGCCGTGGTCGTGCATGGCCACACCCCCGCCGAGGCGCCCGAGGTGCTGCGGCATCGCATCGGCCTCGACACCGGCGCCGTGTACGGCGGCAGGCTGACCTGCGGCGTGCTGGAGGGGGCCGGGATTCGATTCCTGTTCGGTTGACCCCACCCGATTCGTACACGTGATTGTACGTTCGATATGTCCGGTCACGCCCGCGCCTTGCGCCTGATCCCGCTGTTGCGCTACGCCATGGCGATGCAAGGCCCAGCGCCCGCCGACCTGCCCACGCCAGAAATCCCGGTCGGGGAACTGACCGAGGCGGTGCGCCTGCTGAAGCGCGCCAGCATCCTCGTCGTTGGTGACGCGATGCTGGACCGCTACGTGTATGGACAGGTCGAGCGTGTCAGCCCCGAAGCGCCGGTTGCCGTGCTCGCGGTCGAGCGGGAGGTGGCCATGCCGGGCGGTGCCGGCAACGTGGTGCGCAACCTGACGGCCTTGGGTGCCGCCGTCGCCTTCGTCTCCGTCGTCGGGGACGACCAGGCGGGCAGCGACCTGACCGGCCTGATCGGTGGCCAGCCAAATGTCGAACCCTGGCTACTGGTCCAGGGTGGCCGCGCCACCACCACGAAGACCCGTTTCATCGCCGCCGGGCAGCAACTGATGCGTGCCGACCACGAGATGGCCGGTCCGATCCATCCCCGCCTGGCCGAACGCCTGGTTCGCATCGCTGCCGACGCTGTCGCCGCCACCACCGTCATGGTGCTGTCCGACTACAACAAGGGCGTGCTCTCCGGCGATACCGCGCAGCGGCTGATCACCTCCGCCCGCAACGCCGGCCGCCGCGTGATCGTTGACCCGAAGGGTATCGACTACGCCCGCTACGCCGGCGCGGACCTCATCACCCCCAATCGTGCCGAACTGAAACTGGCCACGGGAATGCCGGTGGATACGGAGGCAGCGCTGGTGGCCGCCGCGCAGCGCCTGCGGGCCGACCACAATTTCGGCGCGGTGCTGGTGACCCGCAGCGAGGACGGGATGACGCTGGTCGAGGCCGACCAGGTACGCCATTTCCCGGCGGAGGCACCCGAAGTCCACGATGTCTCCGGCGCCGGGGACACGGTGGTTGCGGTGGTCGCCGCCGGCATCGCCGCGGGCCTCGCCACGCCGGTTGCCGCGCGCCTGTCCAACATCGCGGCCGGCATCGTCGTCGGCAAGATCGGCACCGCCGTGGCGCGTGAGAGTGACCTGCTGGAGGCCCTGACGCCGGAGCGTGGCGCCCTGCGGAAGGTGGTCTCGCGTGCCCAGGCGATCGAACAGGTGGAACGCTGGCGCCGCCGGGGCTGGCGGGTCGGCTTCACGAATGGCTGCTTCGACCTGCTGCATCCGGGCCATGTCCACCTGCTGGAACAGGCGCGGTCCTGGTGCGACCGCCTGGTGGTCGGCCTCAACACAGATTCCAGCGTCAAGCGCCTGAAGGGGGAGGCGCGGCCGATCCAGGGTGACGCCGCCCGCGCCGCGGTGCTCGCCTCGCTCGCCTCCGTCGACCTGGTGACGGTGTTCGAGGAGGATACCCCCCTCGAACTTTTGCGTGTCCTGCGCCCGGAAGTGCTGGTGAAGGGCGCGGACTACACGGTGGACAAGGTGGTGGGCGCCGACCTCGTCACCGAATGGAACGGCCAGGTCCGCCTCGCCGCCCTGCTGCCTGGGCAAAGCACCACGGCCACCGTCGCCCGCATCCGCAGCTAGGGCCGTTTCACCTGCGCCATGCACAGGGGAAACGGCCCTAGCTGTTGATTTGGCGCATTTTCCGAGCCGTCAGGCGTATCCGCCTGACTTGAAAATGCTCTGGCTCACTCGACCCGCAACGCGGCTCTTATTTCCGCCTGCCCCGCCGGGTCCTGCAACGCCGCCAGCCGCCCAGCGGCCACCACCGCATAGCGTTGCAGCAGGGCACGCCGACGGGCCGGTGCAAGCGGATGTGCCGGGGCGTCGCGGACCAGGCTGGCATCCGGCCCCTCCGTCACCAGGAGCCCCACCTCCTCCGGCAGCAGTGCCACCGGGAAATCCAGATCCACCGCGAAATACAGCCGGTCGCAGAAGTCCCGATATTCAGGCCACTTGCCGTCGCTGAGGAAGTCGCGCGCGCAGGACTTGACCTCGACCACCGCGAAGGCCCCATCGGGCTGCAGCGCCAGGATATCGGCCCGCCGCCCGTTCGGCAGCGGCATCTCCCGCACCGGCGCCCAGCCGCGCTGCGCGCAGAACCGCGCCGCGGCACGGCAGACGGAGAGGGTACGTTCGGCGGCTGAGAGCGCTGGAGCAATCACGCCCCATGTTCACCATGCGTTCACTTCTTGGTCAAGCAGCTTTGCTATTCAAGGAACCAAAGCCGTTGCCATGCGTGTAGGCATTTATGGTCGCCACGCGCTTCGCCGTTGCCGTGCATATCCTGCTTCTCCTGGCCACCGCGCCAGGTGGGCAGCTGACGAGTGGGCGCCTCGCCGAAAGCGTCGGCACCAATCCTGTCGTCATCCGCCGGCTCGCCGGCCAATTGGCCCGCGCGGGCCTCATCCGCATTCGCCGTGGTCCTGGCGGCGCGGAGCTGGCGAAGGCGCCGGAGGACATCACCCTGGGCCAGATCTGGCAGGCGATGCGCCGCAAGGGCCTGCCGCTGCTGCCCGTCCATCGCGGCACCACGCGCACCGAGACCGGCCCCGCCGGGCCCATCCCTGCCCTGCTGCGACAGGCCTTCGATTCGGCGGAGGCGGCCATGGAGGCCGACCTGGCGCAGGTCACGCTCGCCAACCTGCGGGAACAACTGGTCGCGCCGGCGGAAGCTCAGGCCACCTGATCGAGCCCGGCGCGGAGCGCCTCCGCCTCCGGGCCACGGGCATCAATCAGGCCGTGCCGCAGGAAGAAGTCGATCAGCACCAGGTTCACGTTGAACTTGACCCGGTCGCGCAGCGCCACCTCCTCCACCAGGCGCGCCGCCGGCCACAGCTCGAACCGCTCGACCTCGTCGTCATGCGGCCGCGGCACGAAGTCCTGCGGCAGCTCCAGGTCATAGCAGTGCAGCACGTCCCGGCGCAGGCCCTCTGGCGATGCCATCACATAGGACACGCGTCCGACCGGCCGCGCCTGGCCTGAAATCTCCGGCGGGATGGAAGCCTCCTCCGCCGCCTCCTTGACCAGGGTCTCGCCCGGTGACAGGCCCGCCGGGATGCCGCCGCCCACCACGTTGTCCAACTGCCCCGGCGACACCGCCTTGTGCGGCGACCGCCAGCCCACCCACAGGTGCAGGCCATCCGGGCGGCGCACGATGCCGTTCACATGCACGCCCTGGCTGATGATGCCGAAGGCCGGCATCGCTCCCCGGTCCATCTGCGCCAGCACCGGGCCATCCGGCGTGGCGCGGACATCGAAGGCCTCCTGCCGCAGCGTCATGTGGCCGCGACCGGCGAGCCCCTTCACGGCGACGGCCAGCGCCTCGCTGCGCGACCCGGGCGCCCGCAGCCTGCTGGCCATGGCGACGCCCCGCGCATCGAAATGGAAGTCCCGCGGGTAGAAGGCCAGGGCCCGCGCCAGCTCCAGGCCGATCCAACCGACCTGCTCCTCTCCGATCCGGAAGCCGATCAGATGCCCGGGGGAGGAGATGTTGTTGCAGGCCGCGACATGGCGCTCGAAGCGGCTCAAATCCTGTGGGTTGAACGCATCCATGCCGCCCTGTAGCGCGCCGGGCGCATGGCACGAAAGCCCTGCCCGCTGTTTGCGCCGGGCACCTAAGGCCCCACCTTCACGTCAACAGGACCCCGGAGCTTCCCGTGCAGAACAAGATGCCAGGCGAGCGCAGTCACATGCGAACGCTCCTGACCCTCGCCCCCTACCTTTGGCCGGAAGGCGAGCCGGGCCTGCGCTTCCGCGTCGTCGCAAGCCTGGTCCTGCTGGTCTTCGCCAAGGCCGCCAATGTGCTGGTGCCCATCGCCTTCGCCCGCGCCGTCGACGCGCTGGCACCGCAGGCCGGGCCGGCGGGCACCATCGCCGCGATCCCGATCGCGCTGGTGCTGGCCTATGGCCTGCTGCGCCTGACCAGCAGCGCCTTCAACGAGGCGCGGGACGCCATCTTCGTGAAGGTGCAGGGCCGCGCCACCCGGCGCGTGGCCCTGCAGGTCTTCAACCACCTGCACGCCCTGTCGCTGCGCTTCCACCTTGATCGCCAGACCGGCGGCCTGTCCCGCGTTCTGGAACGCGGCTCCCGCGGCATCACCTTCGTGCTGGACTTCCTGCTGTTCAACATCGTGCCGACGATCTTCGAGATCCTGCTGGTCTCGCTGATCCTGTGGGGCATGTTCGACTTCAGCTTCACCTTCGTCGTGCTGGTGACGGTCGGCATCTACATCGCCTTCACCCTGATGTTCACCGAATGGCGGCTGCGCTTCCGCAGGGCCATGAACGACACCGACACCGAAGCCAACACCCGTGCGGTGGACAGCATCCTGAACTACGAGACGGTGAAGTATTTCGGCAATGAGGCGCATGAGGCGCGTCGCTACGACGCCAGCCTGGAACGCTACGAACGCGCCTATGTCCGCTCCGAGGTCAGCCTCAACGGCCTGAACTTCGGCCAGCAGACCGTCATCGCCATCGGCCTGACGGTGGTGATGATGATGGCGGCCAGCCGTGTCTCCCAGGGTGCCGGAACCCCTGGCGGCATGACGGTCGGCGACTTCGTGCTGGTCAACACCTACATGATCCAGCTGTTCCAGCCGCTGAATTTCCTCGGCTTTGCGTATCGCGAGATCAAGCAGGGCCTGGTGGACATGGAGGCCATGTTCACCCTGATGCGGGAGGATCGGGAGGTGGCCGACGCCCCCGGCGCGCAGCCGCTGTCCGCAACCCAGGGCGAGATCCGCTTCGAGGATGTCCGCTTCGGCTATCGGCCGGACCGCGAGATCCTGAAGGGTGTCAGCTTCACCGTGCCGCCCGGCCGGACGCTTGCCATCGTCGGCCCCACCGGTGCCGGCAAATCCACCATCAGCCGCCTGCTGTTCCGCTTCTACGACGCCACCGGCGGCCGCGTGCTGATCGATGGCCAGGACATCCGCGCGGTGCAGCAGGACAGCGTGCGCGCCGCCATCGGCGTCGTGCCGCAGGATACGGTGCTGTTCAACGACACCATCCGCTACAACATCGCCTATGGCCGCCCCGGCGCCACGCAGGAGCAGGTGGAGGCCGCCGCCCGCGCCGCGCAGGTACACGACTTCGTCCTGCGCCTGCCGGATGGCTACGACACCAGGGTGGGCGAGCGCGGCCTGAAGCTCTCGGGCGGGGAAAAGCAGCGCGTCGCCATCGCCCGCACCCTCCTGAAGAATCCGCGCATCGTCATCCTGGACGAGGCGACCAGCGCGCTGGACACCCGCACCGAACAGGACATCCAGGCGGCGCTGCGCGACGCCGCGCGCGGCCGCACCACCCTGGTCATCGCCCATCGCCTGTCCACCGTGGTGGATGCGGACGAGATCCTGGTGCTGCAGGACGGCCATGTCGCCGAACGCGGGCCGCATGCCACCCTGATCGCGGCCGACGGCCTCTACGCCGCCATGTGGCGCCGGCAGTCCGAGGCGGTGGCCGCCGCGGAAGCCGCCGCCGCCGCCCAGGCGGCCGCCGAGTTGGCGGCGGAGACCCCCGACGGGGTTCCCATGGGCGCCCCGACTGCCTATCTCCCGCAGCATTGAGGAGGCCGCCTATGCAGTTCGACCCCCAGGGCGAGGCCCCGGAAGATCTCAGCCACGCCGGTTCCGTGGTGGACAAGGCCATCGAGTACATGCTCGAGCAGGGCATCCAGCCGATCTCCATCGCCTCCGCCCTGCTCGGCGGGTCTCTGGGCATGCTGTCCCGCAACATGGACGACCGCGGCGTGGCTGGCGTGCTGCGCAGTGCACTGGCCTCCGTCGAAGCCGGCGAACTGGACGAGATGCGGCGCACGGCAGCCGATGAACAATCCGCAAACCCCTGAGCCGGAAACCCCTGAGCCGGGCTTGACGCCCGCGGCCTGATCCGCGATACGCGCCTGCTCCGGACCACCTCCGCGCGCGGCTGCCTGGACCATTCGGCCCAGGACCCGCGCGTGTGCTTTTCGGGATTGATGAGTCATGGCCCGCCGCTGCGGTATCACCGGCAAGGGCGTGCTGACGGGTAACAACGTCAGCCACGCCAACAACAAGACCCGCCGTCGCTTCCTGCCCAACATGCAGGAGACGTCGTTCTTCTCCGACATCCTCGGCACGCCGGTCCGGATGCGCCTGTCGGTGAACGGCATCCGCACGGTCGAGCACAATGGCGGGCTCGACTCCTTCCTGCTCGGCACGCCGGACCGGCGCCTGCCGCAGGAAGCGATGGTCCTGAAGCGCCGCCTGATGCGCGCGCGGGACAAGAAGGCCGCGGCCTGACGCTGCGACGCGGCCCTCCGGGGCCGCGTTAACCGGCCTGCAACGGGCGGCATGCCACCATGCCTCCCATGTGGACCGAAGCCAGCCTTGGTGCCCTCGCCGTTATCGTCGCCGCGCCCACGGTCGTCGCAGCCTGGGCGGGCGGCGAACTTCGCCGCTGTCGTCGCCTTCTGGCGACCACCCAGCAGGTTGCCGCCACCCGTGCGCGCAGCCTTTCCCTGGCATCACAGGAACTTCGCGGCCCCTCGCTGATGCTGATGGCGCAGGCCTCGGCAGCGGCCGACCGGCCCGGCGAGAACGCGCTCGGCCAGATGGCGCTTCATCTGCTCCGCCTTTCCGACGACATGGCCCACCTCGCCAGCGAACCGTCCCGGCGGACCCTGCACGAGGCGCCGATGCTGCTGGGGCCGGTGATCGATGCGGCCGTGACCCTGGTCGCGGTCCAGCTTCGCCCCGGCTTGCGACACTGGAAGATCGACCCCGACCTTCGCCCCATGCGGGTCCGCGCCGATAGCCGCGCCCTGGAGGGGGCCCTGGCCGCCCTGCTGCGACGCGCCGCGCAGCACAGCCTGGACGGCGACGTGGTGGCGGTTCGCCTGGAACTGGGGCTCGAGAACGTGGCCATCGTGGTAGAGGATGAAGGGGATGGGCTGCCGGCGCAGGATTTCGTCACCGCCGCCGCCAGCCCGGCCGAGGACCGTCCCATCGGCATCGCCAACGGCACCCGCGGCCTCGACGTCGGGCTGACACTGGCCCGCTCCCTGGCGGTGGCGCATGGCGGGGACATCCGCATCGAAAGCGCCCCGGGCATCGGCGCCCGTGCCTGGCTTACCCTGCCTCGCGCAAGGATGCTGCAACCGGACTGATCAGGGTCGCAGCTCGAACAGCAGCAGGATGGTCGATTGCCACAGGCTTTCGTTGTCATCCGAAACCAGTGCGACCAGCAGCCGGCCCGCATGGCGTAGCACGGCAATTCCCTCGAAGTTATCGACGGGCAGCGGCACGGCCAGCCGCAGCAGCTCCTCACCCTGCAGGACCTGGCCTGCGGCAGGCTCCGCCAGATCCGCCGCCGAAAGCAGCACCACGCGGGAGGCAAAGCCACCGAAGACGCTGAAGCTCCGTTCCAGGACCAGGGCCCCGCCATCGGGCAGGCCAGCCGCATCCACAGGCACATGCCCCAGGGCCGGCTGGTAGCCCAGATCCAGCCAACCCTCCGGCCCGCCGATCCAGCCCGCGCGCCCGTCGCGGAACGCCAGCCCCTCCGACAGCACCAGCCAGCGTCCATCCGCCAGGACCGCCAGGGATTCCAGGGATCCATTGGCCGGTGAGCGCTCGATTCCCGGCGGCGCGGGCACATGCCGGCCCGGCCCGTCCAATTCGGCGTAGGCCCTGATCCGATGCCAGCGCTCGAAGCCCACCAGCCAGGTGCCGTCCGGCAGCCTCGCCAGCGCCTCGGCATCCCCGGTGTAGCCCGGCCGCAGCGGCCGGCCCGTGCCATCGCCGAGCCAGCCCGTACGCAGCAGCGAAAGCCTCAGCGGCCGCAGGTCCTCGGCCAGGTCCAGGCGCATCTCCGCGAAGCGGGTGCGGTCGCTGATGGCGGTCAGCGTCAGGTCCGGCGCCAGGTGAAGCCCGGACAACCCGCCGAAGCCGAGGACGCCGGTGTTCAGCACGAACCCACCCAGCGCCCGCATCCGCCCATTCGCCGGAAAGGCGGACAGGTCGAGTGCCCGCGCCAGGCCGGGACCCTCCGCCGCGACGCAGGCCGGCAATGCGGCGAGCGCCGCACCCAGCAGAACGCGGCGGCGGATCAGGCGACCAGCGGTGCGCGCTCGGACGCCGCCCGCTGCCAGGCCATCGCCGCATCCTCGTCGAACAGCTCGGCCAGCTTCTTCATCATGGTGCCGCCCAGCTCCTCGGCATCCACGATGGTGACGGCGCGGCGGTAGTAGCGGGTGACGTCATGGCCGATGCCGATGGCGATCAGTTCCACCGCCTCGCGACCCTCGATCTCGCCGATCACCTTGCGCAGGTGGCGTTCCAGGTAATTGCCGGGGTTCACGCTCAGCGTGCTGTCATCAACCGGGGCACCATCCGAGATCACCATCAGGATGCGCCGATGCTCGGTCCGCGTCAGCAGGCGCTTGTACGCCCACTCCAGCGCCTCCCCGTCGATGTTCTCCTTCAGCAGCCCCTCGCGCAGCATCAGCCCGAGGTTCTTCCGCGCCCGCCGCCAGGGCGCGTCGGCGGATTTGTAGATCACGTGCCGCAGGTCGTTGAGCCGCCCCGGATTGCGCGGCTTGCCTTCCTGCACCCAACGCTCGCGGGATTGCCCGCCCTTCCAGGCGCGCGTGGTGAAGCCCAGGATCTCGGTCTTCACCGCGCAGCGTTCCAGCGTGCGCGCCAGGATGTCGCAGCACATGGCGGCGACCGTGATCGGCCGGCCGCGCATCGAGCCCGAATTGTCGATCAGCAGGGTCACCACGGTGTCGCGGAAATCCGCCTCGCGCTCCCGCTTGTAGGACAGCGACTGCATCGGGTTGACGATGACGCGCGCCAGCCGCGCCACGTCCAGCAGCCCTTCCTCCAGGTCGAACTCCCAGGCGCGCTGCTGCTGCGCCATCAGGCGCCGTTGCAGGCGGTTGGCCAGCTTGGAGACCACGCCCTGCAGATGCGAAAGCTGCTGGTCCAGTTGCTGGCGCAGCCGTGCCAGTTCGTCGGCGTCGCAGAGGTCGTCGGCCTCCACCACCTCGTCGAAGCTGCGGTTGAAGGCGCGGTAGACGGAGGCGTCGTCGGTCGGCGCCACCTCCTTCCGCTGCTGCGGCCCGCCGGGCCGGTCATCGCCCTCAGCCGCGGTGCCGTCCTCCTCGCCTTCCTGCGTCTCGTCCTCGGCGGCGTCGCCCTGCATGGTCTCGGGCTGCGCGCCGAGCATGCTCTCGGTGTCCTGGGCCTGGGATTCGCCCTCGCCGGACTGGTCCTGCTGCGAGGAGGTCTCGCCGCCCTCGCCTTCTTCCTCGTCCTGCTCGGCCTCGGTCTCGACCTCCGCCTCGGCCAGGTCCAGCGCCGCCAGCAGCTTGCGGGCCGCACGGCCAAAGGCGTCCTGGTCCGCGCTGCGGTCGGCCATCTCGGCCAGCGCCTGTTCGGCCGATTCGCCGATCGTGTCGCGCCACATCTCCAGGATGCGCTGCGCCGCCGCCGGTGCCGGTTCGCCGGACAGCTTCTCGCGGGCCAGCAGGCCAAGTGCGGCGGCCAGCGGCAGCTGGTCCTTCCGCGTCATCCGGTCGTAGCCCTCGGACTCGCACTGGTCGGACAGGCGGGCTCGCAGGTTGGCGGCGACGCCCGACATGTGCTGGCTGCCGATAACCTCGACCCGCACATCCTCCAGCGCGTCGAACACTTCACGAGCTTCACGCCGGGCGGGAATGCGGTTGGCGTGCACGCCTTCGTCGTGGTGGCGCAGCTTCAGCGCGATGGCATCGGCCGCGCCGCGCAGCTTCGCCATCTCGGAAGGCGGCAAGGCCCGGGTCGGCAGCGGCAGCCGCGCACGCTTGCCCGCCAGGCCCGAGGGACCGGGCTGGTAGGCCACCTGCACTTCCGGCTGGCGCGCGATGGCGCGCACGGCGCCGGCCGTCGCGCGCTTGAACTCCTCCTGCCGCGTCTGGTCCTTCGGGTTCGACACGCTGTTTCTACCCCGCCTTGCGCAGCAGGCTGCCGGTGGACAGTTCCTCGTTGAAGCAGCGCTGGTAGTATTCCGCCACCGTGCCGCGCTCCGCCTCATCGCACTTGTTCAGGAAGGTCATGCGGAAGGCGAAGCCGATGTCGCCGAAGATGCGTGCATTCTCGGCCCAGGTGATGACGGTGCGCGGCGACATCACGGTGGAGATGTCGCCGGCGATGAAGCCGGCGCGGGTCAGGTCGGCCAGCGCCACCATCGCCTCCGTCTGCCGCTTCATCTTCGCGTCCTTCTCGTCCCAGCCGAGCTTGGCCATGACGATCGACGTCTCCTGCGCATGCGGCAGGTAGTTCAGGGTCGCGACGATGTTCCAGCGGTCCATCTGGCCCTGGTTGATCTGCTGCGTGCCATGATACAGGCCCGTGGTGTCGCCGAGGCCCACGGTGTTCGCGGTGGCGAACAGGCGGAACATCGGGTGCGGGCGGATCACCTTGTTCTGGTCGAGCAACGTCAGCTTGCCCTCGACCTCCAGGATGCGCTGGATCACGAACATCACGTCAGGTCGGCCGGCATCGTATTCGTCGAACACCAGCGCGCAGGGGTGCTGCAGCGCCCAGGGCAGGATGCCTTCACGGAACTCCGTGATCTGCTTGCCGTCCTTCAGGACGATGGCGTCCTTCCCGATCAGGTCGATGCGGGAAATGTGGCTGTCCAGGTTCACCCGGATGCAGGGCCAGTTCAGCCGCGCCGCCACCTGCTCGATATGCGTCGACTTGCCGGTGCCGTGGTAGCCCTGCACCATCACGCGCCGGTTGAAGGCGAAGCCGGCCAGGATGGCCAGCGTGGTGTCGCGGTCGAAGCGGTAGGTGTCGTCCACCTCCGGCACATGTTCGGTGCGGCGGCTGAAGGCCGGCACCACCATGTCGGACTCGAAGCCGAAGGCATCGCGCACGGCGACCTGCGTATCCGGCATGTCGATCGCGGAAGTTGGGTTGATCTCGGCGAGGCTGGCCACCTTGTTCATCTCTCGATCCGGCTGTGACATCGGTTGTGATCCTAGGGCGGCGCGGCGGGCAGGGCTACCCGGCAGGTGCAACTGCGGGCGATCCCTTGCCCGGCAGCTTGCGGCGGACCAGGCTGTAGGCGCGGTTGATGTCCTTCAACCGTTCCTCCGCCTGGCGGTCGCCGCCATTGGCATCCGGATGGAAGCGCTTGGCGAGTTCCTTGTAGCGGGACCGCAAGGCCAGGGAGTCAATCGGCCAGCCCAGCCCCAGAACGTCCAGCGCCGCCCGCAGTTCGGCCGGCGGCTCATCCGCTCGCGGCTGTTTCGCACGACGCTGCTGGTGCAGCGGTGTATCGCCGAGCACGCCGAGCGGATCGCGCAGCACCTCCGGGTCGAAGGGGTTCGCGCCACCCAGCCGGCCGAGCGGCCAGGTCGGCCGCTGCCAGCCGGTGTCCTCGCGCAGGTGGCGCTCGATCTCGCCCGGCGTCATGCCCTTGTAGTAGTCCCAGGCGCGATTGTAGGCGCGGACATGCTCCAGGCAGAACCAGCGATATTCATTCAGGGTCTTGCGATCGCGCGGTGCGCGGAAGGCGCCGGGTTCGGCACATCCCGGCTGCTCGCAAGGCCGCACCGGCGCCTCCGGCTCCGCGGTCATTGATCCGATGCGGTCGCCTCGTCGCGCCATCCGGTCGTTATGGTCGCCACATCCGGGCGGCGCAAGGCGCAGCGGGGCAAGCGCGCCATGCCCTGGCGGAGCCTCGCAAAGCCTGGAACAACCCCCACATCCAGGGGGACACCATGCCGAACCGCGCCACCCGCATCACCGCCCGCCTGACCGAGCGCTTCGCGCCGGCCGAGGTCTCCGTCACCGACGACAGCGCCCAGCATGCCGGGCATTCCGGTGCCCGGCCGGGCGGGGAGACGCATTACAGCGTGCGCCTCGTCTCCCCGGCCTTCGCCGGCCGGTCGCGCGTCGCCCGGTACCGGGCCGTGCATGAGGCGCTGGCGGAGGAACTCGAAACCGGCCTGCACGCCCTGTCATTGCGCCTGCTGACGCCGGACGAAGCGGCGCGCGGCTGATTCAGCCGCCACCCGTAGCCATGTGCCGCCGCACCACCGGGCTGTCCGGCGCATAGGCCAGGCAGGTGCCGAGCGGCAGGCTGCGCGGGGCTGGTGCCACCTGCTCTCCTGCCGCGATCGCCGCTTCGCGCGCCAGACGCGCGCGCCGCCAGCGCACCGGCGCGATGGTCTGGTGGGCGACCGTCGCCATCTGCGCCAGCACCTCCCGCAGATGCGTGCAGCCCATCACGCCGCCGACCCGCTCCTTCACCGCCCGGTTGAACCCTGGCCCGATCACCACGCCGGCCAGCGCGGCGAAATTCGGCGCCGCCTGCGGACAGATGTCGTAGGGCGTGTGGTCGGACACCGCCTCGCAGGCGCGGATCACCATCGCCTCATCCACCGTCAGCCGCACCCACATGCCGTGCAGCGGTTCCCCCGGGGTGATGGTGCCGCGGTCCATGTTCTCGAAGGGGTAGGATTTCGTGTCGACGAGGTGCGCCTCGATGTCGAACAGCCCGTCCTCGCGCTGAAAGCCATCCATGGTGATCTGGCGGCGGTGCAGCTTCGTGCGCGGCGAGGGGGGATCGGAGAGCGGCATCGGGTGGGTCCCCCGGATATGGTGCGGTGCGGCATCCCGGTATGGCACGCGCCACCACGCAGCGTCTATTCGTGGCAGCCCTCGTCGCGCAGCAGCGACTCCACCGCCTGTGGCGGCACATCGGCGGTCGTGAAGGCCTCGCCCGGCCCGCGCAGCAGCACGAAACGCATGGCGCCGTCGCGCACCTTCTTGTCCTTGCGCATCCGCCCCATCAGCGCCGCCGCCGAGAAGCCGCGTGGCAGGTCGCCAATCCGCGCCGGCAGCCCACAGTCCTGCAAATGCGCCATCACCCGCCCCGGCAGTTCCTGCGCGCAATGGCCGAGCCGCGCGGACAGCGACGCCGCAAGGCCGAGGCCCACCGCCACCGCCTCCCCATGCAGCAGCGTGCCGCCATAGCCGCACTCGGCTTCCAGCGCGTGGCCGAAGGTGTGGCCGAGATTCAGCAGGGCGCGGCCGCCCTCGGCACTTTCCTCCCGCTCATCCGCCGCCACCACGCCCGCCTTCAGCCGGCAGGATTCCAGCACCGCATGGGCCAGCGCCACCGGGTCGTCGGCCACCGCCCGCGCGCCCTCCGCCTCGCACCAGTCCCAAAGCGCGCCCTGCAACAGCCCATGCTTGGCGACCTCGGCATAGCCCGCGCGCAATTCCCGCACCGGCAGCGTCGCCAGCACGCCGGTATCGGCCAGCACCAGCAGCGGCTGATGAAAGGCACCGACCAGGTTCTTGCCAAGCGCCAGGTTGATCCCGGTCTTGCCCCCGACCGAGCTGTCCACCTGCGCCAGCAGCGTCGTCGGCACCTGGATGAAGGGCAGCCCGCGCAGCGCCGCGGCCGCGGCGAATCCGGCCAGGTCGCCGACCACGCCGCCGCCCAAGGCCACGATCGCGGTGCGCCGGTCGGCCCCCGACGCCAGCGCCGCCTCCACCACCCGCTCGAACTGGGCGAAGGATTTGCTGGCCTCGCCGGGCGGCACCTCGACCACCGCCAGCACCTCCACCCCCGCACTCTCCAGCCCGGCGCGCAGCGACGGCAGGTGCAGCGGCGCCACGGACTGGTCGGTCACCACCACCACCCGCCGGGCCGGCAGCACCGGCGCCATCAGCGACCCGGCGCGCGTCAGCAGGCCCTCCCCCACCAGGATGTCATAGCTGCGCTCGGCGAGGCGCACCGGCAGGCGGGCGGGGGCGCGGTAGCCGGCCAGCGCCTCCATCACCCGCCGGGTCGTCGTCTCCGGCGGTTCGTCGGTGCAGTCCACGATGACGCTCGCCTCCGCGAAGGTGGGGTGCCGCACGGTCATCAGGCGCTCCAGCACCTCCCGCGGGTCCCGGTTGAGAAACAACGGCCGGTGCTCCCGCCCCGCCACCCGGCGCAGCAGCACCGGCAGCGAACAGCGCAGCCACACCGCCACGGCGCCGGAGCCTGCGACCGCCGCCCGCGTCCGGGCATCGGTGAAGGCGCCGCCGCCCGTCGCCAGCACCAGCGGCGGCCCGGCCAGCAGCCGGGCGATCACCCGCCTTTCGCCGTCGCGGAAATGCGGCTCGCCATAACGTGTGAAGATTTCCGTGATCGGCAGCCCCGCCGCCGCCTCGATCTCGGTATCCGCATCGACGAAAGGCAGGCCCAGTTTGGTGGCAAGCCGCCGTCCGATGGAGGATTTGCCACAGCCGGGCATGCCCACCAGCACCACGCTGCGGCGCGGTGGGGCGAGGAGGTCGGGGGCGGCGTCCGGGGTGGTCCAGGCCGGCAGGGCGGAGTTGCGTGACACGGTGACCAAGGCTAGCACAGCCCGGCCCGCGCGAGGATCCGCCCAGCCGATGTTCCGTCACCCCCTGCTTCTGCTGGTCGGCGTCATCCTGGCGGTGCTGGTCCTGGGCCTGCTGGTGCTCGGCGCCTTCCCGCCCTCCGTCGCGCCGCAGCCGGTGGAACGCACCGTCCCGGCCGAGCGCTTCGGCACGCGCTGACCCGCCCGCCATGGATCGTCATGCGGAGGCGTTCCTGGAAATGCTGGCCGCCGAACGCGGCGCCGCGCGCAACACCATCGCCGCCTATGCCAACGACCTGGCGGATTTCAGCGCCTGGAGCACGCCGCGCGGCCTGACCCCGCTGACCGCCGATGCCGGCGCCCTCCAGGCCTATCTCCGCAACCTGACCGACAGCGGCCTCGCCGCCCGCACCGCCGCACGGCGCCTCTCCGCCCTGCGCCAGTTCTTCCGCTTCCTGGTGCAGGAAGGCCTGCGCACGGATGACCCGACGGAGCGCCAGGAAGGCCCGCGCCTGCCCGCCAGCCTGCCGAAGCCGCTTGCCGAATCGGAGATCACCGCGCTGGTCGAGGGCGCCGCCCGGCTGTCCGGTGCGCGTGGCCCCTTCGCGGTGGCGCTGGTGGAGTTGCTGTACAGCAGCGGCCTGCGGGTCAGCGAACTGGTGTCGCTGCCCTCCGGCGCGCTGCGGCCGGATGCGCCGCTCATCGCCGTGCGCGGCAAGGGCAACAAGGAAAGGCTGGTGCCGATCTCCGCCCGCGCCCGGGCCGCCGTGCTGGCCGCCGCGGAGGCCCGGCCGGAGCCGGAACGGACATCGCGCTGGCTGTTCCCCTCCCGCGCCGCCGGCGGGCATGTCACCCGCCAGACCATCGGCCTGATCCTGAAGGACGCGGCGCTGGCCGCCGGGCTGGACCCCGCGCGGGTCAGCCCGCATGTGCTGCGGCATTCCTTCGCCTCGCACCTGCTGGCCAACGACGCCGACCTGCGCAGCCTGCAGATCCTGCTCGGCCATGCGGATATCGCCACCACGCAGATCTACACGAAGGTGCTCGAGGAACGGCTGCAACGCCTGGTCGAGGATTTTCATCCGCTGTCCACCCAGGAGCACGCCGCATGACCATCTCTCCAACGTCTTCCCCTAAGGCCCGCCTGCACCGCAGCGAACTGGCCGTGCCCGCCATCCGGCCGGAGCTGTTCCCGAAGGCCGCCGCCGGCGCCGCCGATGCCGTCTTCCTCGACCTCGAGGACAGCGTGCCGGAAGCCGAGAAGGACCGCGCCCGCGCCAATGCCGTGGCCGCGGTGCGCGACCTGGACTGGGGCCGCAAGATCCTGGCCGTCCGCGTCAACGGCCTGGACACGCCGCATTTCTACAAGGACCTGATCGCCCTGCTGGCGGTGGGCGGCGACCGGCTCGACATCATCATGGTCCCCAAGATCGGCGACCCGCGCGAGCCCTTCGCGGTGGACCTGCTGGCCAGCCAGATCGAGGCCAATGCCAACCGCGCCCGCCGCGTCGGCCTCGGCCTGGTGATCGAGACCGCCAAGGGCCTGGCGAATGTCGAGGCGATCGCCACCGCCTCCCCCCGCACCGAGAGCCTGCACCTGGGCGTCGCCGACCTGGCGGCCAGCCTCGGCATGCGCACCACCGCGATCGGCGGGCTGAACCCGGACTACGCCACCACGGCGGGCCTGCTCGACCCCTGGCACTTCGCCCTCGCCCGCGTCATCACCGCCGCGCGTGCCGCCGGGCTGCGTCCCATCGATGGCCCCTACGGCGATTTCCGCGACATGGAGGGCCTGGAAGCCGCCACGCGCCGCGCCCGTGCCCTCGGCGCGGAGGGCAAGATGGCGATCCATCCAGGCCAGGTCGCCACCCTCAATGCCGCCTTCCAGCCCGGCGAAGCGGAGATCGCCCAAGCCCGCCGCGTCCTCGCCGCCATGGAAGCCGGCCGCAAGGAAGGCCGCGCCGCGGTCGCACTGGATGGCCGGCTGCTCGACATCGCCTCCATCCGCCAGGCCGAGGCGATGGTCGCCAAGGCCGAGCGGATCTGACCGCGGCGCCTTCAGCCCGCGGCGAGCAACTCCGTCGTCCGTGGATCGGGCGCGCCGTCGAAGTACCGCCGGAGCACCTCGGCGAAGACGCTGGCCTCGGGGCGTGCCGCGGCGAACAGCGTCATGGAGGAGCGCAGCTTCAGGTCATCGGGGCTGCCGAATATCTCGGTGGCCGACCGGCCTTCGATCGCGAGCACCAACTCCGCGCACGCGACCAGCCGCGGCCCCAGGACGGGATGCGCCATGAAGGCCTGCGCCTCGGCGAGCGAGGCGATGCCGTAGTGCTGCGCGGTGGCGCTGTGCCCGAGGGCGCGCAACTGCGGAAAGACGAACCACATCCAATGGCTGCGCTTCCGGCCCTCGCGAAGCTCGCGCCGCACCACCGCGATCACGAGGTCTTGGGCCTGCACGAAGCGGTCGAGCTGGAAGCGGTCCGTCATGCCGCGCCGCCTGCCCTCGATCAGGCCTTGTGCACGCGCAGCGGCCCGAAGCTCTGCGCCACCGGCATGACCTGCAGGATGTTGACGTTGACCCGCGCCGGACGGCTCGCCACCCAATGCACGGCAGCGGCGATATCGTCCGGCGTCAGCGCATCCGCCCCGGCATAGGGTGCCGCCGCCTTCTCCGCGTCGCCCTTGAAGCGCACCGCGCTGAATTCCGTGCCGCCGACCAGCCCCGGCTCGATCTCCGTCACCCGCACCGCGGTCCCGAACAGGTCGGCGCGCAGGTTGAGGCTGAAATGGCGCACGAAGGCCTTGCTCGCGCCGTAGACGTTGCCGCCGGGATAGGGGAATTCGCCGGCCGTCGAGCCGATATTCACCACGTGCCCGCGGTTGCGCGCCACCATCCCCGGCAGCACGGCGCGCGTCACGTACATCAGTCCCTTGCAGTTCGTGTCGACCATCGCGTCCCAGTCATCCAGGTCCGCGCCCTGCGCCGGCGCCAGGCCGAGTGCCAGGCCGGCATTGTTCACCAGCAGGTCGATCGCCGCGAAGGCGGCCGGCAGCGCATCCACCGCCGCCGCCACCGCCGCCCGGTCCCGCACATCCAGCACGACCGGGTGGCAGCGATCCGCGCCGAGTTCGGCGACCAGCCCCTCCAGCCGATCCTCCCGCCGCCCGGCGGCCACGATGTTCCAGCCATCGGCGGCGAAGCGGCGCGCGATGGCGAGGCCGAAGCCGGCGGTCGCGCCGGTGACGAAGGCGATGGGCATGCAGTGTCTCCCTGATCTATCCGGCCCGCAGCAGCGTCGGCCCATGCGCCCGCAGCCAGGCCACGGCCGCCTCGCGATGCGGCGAAAGCCGCGCCACCTGCGCCCAGAACCGCGCCGAGTGGTTCATCTCCCGCAGATGCGCCACCTCATGCGCCACGACGTAGTCCAGCACCCAGCCCGGCGCCATCACCAGGCGCCAGGAGAAGGCAAGCGTGCCATCCCGCGCGCAACTGCCCCAGCGGCTGCGCGTATCCTTCAGCCGGATCGCCCGCGGCGTCACGCCCAGCATGGCGGCATGGCCGGCGGCCAGCGCACCGACGCGCCGCGCCGCCTCCGCCCGCAGGAAATCCGCGACGCGGCGCGCCACGAACTCCGCCCCACCCGTCACCACCAGCGCCCCGTCCCGCAGGAAGGCGCCGCCGCGCGCCGCAGGCTCGTGCCGGATGAGATGCGCCCGCCCCCCGATCGGCAGGCTGCCGCCCGCAACGAAGGGCAGCGCCGGGGCCAGCGCCGCGAGGCGTTCGAGCACCCAGGGCCCATGTTCCCGCAACAGCGCCAGCCCGGCCCGCCGCGAGGCGCGTGGCGGCAGGACGATCACCACCGCGCCCTCGCGCGGGCAGATGCGCAGCGACACGCGCCGGGCCCGCGCCGAGGGCCGCCAACGCACCCGGCACTGGCCGTGCGGCGCCAAGGCTCCCGGCAGCGCGATGATTTCCGACTCGGGCAGTTGCATTCCAGGACCATGGCCCAGCCGTGCCAGGCGATTCAACGGTGCGGGCGGCCCGGCGCCCTTGCCGCAACCCTCCAGGTGCCGGAGAAGGCCGGCGCAGCGGAGACCGGCCATGAACAACGACTACATCTACCCCGAAGCGACCGGCGAATGGCGGCCGGCGGGCGAAGTCACCGCACCTGCCAGCCCCGACCGGCCGGAGATCCGCGACGCGGCCGGTAACGCGCTGGCCGATGGCGATTCCGTCACCCTCATCAAGGATTTGAAGGTGAAGGGTGCGAACCAGACCCTGAAGCAGGGCACCGTCATCCGGTCGATCCGCCTGACGGACAACCCGGAGGAAATCGACTGCCGCCACGACAGCATCAAGGGCCTCGTGCTTCGGACGGAGTTCGTCCGCAAGCGCTGACCCGCCGCCCGGCGCGTCAGCCGGCCACCGCCTTCAGTTCCACCTCGACAAAGGACAGCTTCGCCGTCCCCGCATTGACGACGTTGTGCTCCACGCCCGGATCGCGGGTGTAGGACACGCCCGCCGTCAGCGTGGCGTTCGCCGTCGCGCCGCCAGGCAGTTCCAGCAGCAGCGTCCCGTCGGTGACGGGGATCACGACATAGCCCCAGCCATGCCGGTGCCAGCCGGTCTCCGCGCCGGGATCGAAATCCCAGCGCGTGACGCGGACCATCGCATCATCCTGCTGCACCGTGCCGATCGCCGGCGCCCGGCAGGTCAGCGGCGTGCTCACTCCGCGGCCTTCGCCATGGACAGGCCGGCCAGCGGCAGCGCGCCGGTCGCCTGCATGTTGTCCCACGCCTTCTGCCCGGCTTCCGCCGACAGCGGCAGGTGCGGCGGGCGGATGTTGCGCCAGGCGGCATCGCCGGTGCTGCGCGCGATGATCTCCCGCAGCCCGGGGATCAGCGGCGAGGACGTGGCCGCCTTGCGCGTCGCGTTCAGCACAAGCTGCGCCGCATCCGCTTCCGGCCCGGTGCGGTGCTTGTAGACGATGGCGCCGAAGCGGGCGTTGACGTTCGACGCCGCGGTGATGCAGCCCGCGCCGCCCTCGGCCAGGATCTTCTGGATGTACTCGTCGGAGCCCGAATAGACCTCGAACCCGTCCTTGGCGAAATGGTCGATCATCGCCTTCATGTTGGCGTAGTCGCCCGACGAATCCTTCACGCCCTTGATGGCGCCCGGGTAGGCCTTCAACAGCCGCCCGATCAGGTCCAGGCTGAACGGCACCGCGGATTGCTGCGGGAAGTGGTACAGGTAGATGGCAATCCCGCCGCCAACCCGCTGGATGACCTCGGAGAAGTAGGCGAACAGCCCGTCATCCGACGGCGCCTTGTAGTAGAAGGGCGGCAGCACCAGCACGCCGCGGCAGCCCTGCGCCTTCGCGTGCTTCGTCAGTTCCACGGTATCCGTCAGGCTGGCGCAGCCGGTGCCCGGCATCAGCGCCGTGGCCGGCACGCCGCGCGCCACGATGCCTTCCAGGATGTTCTTCCGCTCATCGAAGCCGAAGCTGTTCGCCTCGCCGGTGGTGCCGAGGATGCCGAGGCCGTTGCAGCCATTCGCCAGCAGCCACTTGCAGTGCCCGGCGTAGCGTTCAAGGTCCGGCGCGAAATCCGCCGTCATGGCGGTCAGCGCCGCCGCATTGATGCCGCCGAAAAGCGCGTCCTTCATGGTCGGGTCTCCTTCCCTCGATTGGTTTTCAGGCACGCCTCAGGCGTGTGGTCTTCAGGCACGCCTCAGGCGTGTGGTCTTCAGGCACGCCTCAGGCGTGGCATGGGGCGGGCCGCCTTCGGCCAGCCGCCGGGCCAGGCGACCGTGTTCTCCTCCAGCGCGCCGGCCTCGCGCTCGGCCACCACGCGGCCGCGCACGGAAACCCCGGCCTGGTGCACCGTCTCCGGATCGCCCGACACCAGCGGGTGCCACCAGGGCAGGTCTCGGCCCTCGGCCAGCAGGCGATAGGCGCAGGTCGGCGGCAGCCAGTCGATCGAGGCCACCTTGGCCGGCGTCAGCTTCACGCAGTCCGGCACCACCGCCTTGCGGTTCGCGTAGTTGCGGCACTGGCAGCTCTGCCCGTCCAGCAGCCGGCAGGCCACGTTGGTCCAGCGCAGCGCCTCCGTCTCCTCGTCGCGCAGCTTGTGCAGGCAGCAGCGGCCGCAGCCATCGCACAGGCTTTCCCATTCCGGCCGCGTCATCGCGCCGAGGGTCTTGGTGCGCCAGAAAGGCTCGGGGGCCGCCATGGCGGGCAGGCTAGTCGAGCTCACGCCTCCGGCGCCACATCCCGGAAATAGGGCTCGACCGTGCCCTTCAGCTTCAGGGTCAGCGGCTGCCCGCGGCGGTCCACCGCCTTGCCGACGGACACCCGCACCCAGCCTTCGCTGACGCAGTATTCCTCGACATTCGTCTTCTCGGTGCCGTTGAAGCGAATGCCGACGCCGCGCGCCAGCAGCGCCTCCTGGTAGTGCGGGCTGCCCGGGTTGACCGACAGGCGGTCGGGCAGCGTCTCGGAGGCAGCCTGGGGAGATGCAGAATCTTCGCTCATGCGGGGGTGGTAGTCGCGCCGGGCCGCGCTGCCAAGGGTTCCTGCAATCCGCGCAGCGCATCGAGGAAGCGTTGGGCGGCGAGTTCCGGCGGCCAGGGCTGCCAGGGCACGCCGCCGAAAGCCGCCGCCAGCGGGTCCGCCTCCATCACCCGCGCCCGGATGCCGAGCACGGCCCGCACCTCGGCCCGCGACCAGCCGGCCACATGCACCGCCTCCGCCGCCGCCATCGCCACGTCCAGCCGCTTGTGCAGCTTTTTCCCCTCCGCATCCCACGGCGCCAGCGCGTAGCGTTGCGCCACCACGGACGCCAGGCGGTCCTGCAACGCCATGAAGCCCGGCCCGAGGAAGGGCTTCAGCGGGGAGATGCAGTCGAAATTCGTCAGCCCCTCCTCCGCATCGTGCAGCAACTCGCGCAACGCCTCGGCCCGCCGGGGCGCCGGCCTGGCCCGCCGCCGCAGCGCCAGCACCGCCAGCGAATGCTGCGCGACGGACAGCGGTGCCCCCGGCCAGACCGAGTGCCCGCCCCACCGAAACGTTCGCGCCAGGCCGATCGCCAGGTCCTCGTCCGTCCAGTCGAAGGGCGTCGGCGCCAGCAGGTCCAGCCGCCGGCCGGAGGGCAGCCGTACCCAGGCGCGCGCTGATCCGCTCAAGGCGCCGTCAGGTCGAAGTCGGTGGTCACGGCCAGGTCTTCGCTGAACCAGGACCGCACCGCCGCCTGGCGCTGCCCGCAATATTCCGGGCGGCCTTCCGCATCCAGCCGCATGGTCAGGTCATGCCCCGGCACCAGCAGCGTCCCCGGCACCGCCCGCCACAGCGACCAGATGCCGGCCATCGAGGATTCGGAGGCGGCGGCATCCATCGTCATGTCGGCGGCCATGGACAGCATCTCCGCCCGGTTCTTCGCCGCGTCGCCGCTGAAGATCACCGGCGGGTCGTTCGCCGCCATGTAGAAGGCGAGGCACCCGGGCGTATGCCCCGGCGCCGCGATGGCATGCACGCCCGGCAGCGGCTCATCCCCCGCCACGATCCGCCGCGTTCTTGGATTGCTGGCGAGCTCCCGCACATGCAGCTCCGGCAGCGCGTTGAAATCCCACGGCTCGGCTTCCGCCCAGGCCAGCTCCGCCGCGCCGATCCAGACGGTGGCGTTGGGGAACAGCGGCGCGTTCACGCTGTGGTCCCAATGCGCGTGGGTCAGCAGGATGTCCGTCACATCCTCCCGCCGCACGCCGCGGGCCGCCAATTGCTTCGCCAGTTCCG
This sequence comes from Falsiroseomonas sp. E2-1-a20, assembly GCF_051433195.1. Taxonomy (NCBI): domain Bacteria; kingdom Pseudomonadati; phylum Pseudomonadota; class Alphaproteobacteria; order Acetobacterales; family Roseomonadaceae; genus Falsiroseomonas; species Falsiroseomonas sp. E2-1-a20. The sequence continues at coordinate 119,485 of NZ_JBHMFT010000005.1, forward strand.
GCCGGATGTTGAAGGACCCGACATCGACCAGCGCCACCCGGCCCTCGCCGCGCAACAGCGCGATGGTGCTCCAGCCGAGCGCGCCGTGGCAGACGGATTTGCCGGGATAGCCCTGCACCAGCACGTCCAGCGTATACATGCGCGCCCACCCCTTGCCCTCCCTGCACAGTAGCGGGGTTGCGCCGGCCGCCAAGCCGGCCGATCCTGGGTGTCACCGCCCATGAAGTTCCTGCACGCCGCCGACATCCACCTGGACAGCCCCCTGGCCGGGTTGCACGCGCGGGCCGACCTGCCGCCCGGACTGCTGCGCGGCTGCACCCGCCGCGCCTTCGCCGCCCTGGTCGACCTGGCCATCGCCGAGGATGTCGCTTTCCTCCTCATCGCCGGCGACCTGTACGATGGCGACTGGAAGGATTTCTCGACCGGCCTGTTCTTTGCCGAGCAGATGAAGCGCCTGGCGCGCCCCTGCTTCCTGCTGCGCGGCAACCATGATGCGAAGTCCATCATCACCAAGGATTTGTCGCTGCCGCCCAACGTCCGCGAATTCTCCACCCGCAGCTGCACCAGCCACGAGCTTGGCGAACTCGGCATCGCCCTGCACGGCCATTCCTTCCCGAACCGCGCGGTGCCGGAGGACATCTCGGAGGGCTATTGCGACCCGCTGCCCGGCTTCCTGAACATCGGCCTGCTGCACACCTCCGCCAACGACCCCGGCGAGCACGAAACCTACGCCCCCTGCGAGCCCGGCCGGCTGGCCCTGAAGGGCTACGACTACTGGGCGCTCGGCCACATCCACGCGCGCCAGGTGATCCAGCAGCGCCCCTGGATCGTCTTCCCCGGCAACCTCCAGGGCCGCCACATCCGGGAGACCGGGGCCAAGGGTTGCTCCCTGGTCACGGTGGAGGATCGCCGCATCGTCGCCGTGGAACACCGCGCCGTCGACACGCTGCGCTGGGCCCTGCTGGAGGTCGATGCAACCGCGGCCGACGACGCGGCCCTCGCCCGACGCATCGCCGATGCGGTGCAGCAGGCGCTGTCGGGCGCCGAGGACCGTCCCATGCTCGCCCGCCTGGTGCTGCACGGCGAAGCGCCGCCCCATCCCGCGCTCGCGACCGATGCGGCGCGCCTGGCGGCGGAATGCCGCAACGCCGCCATCGAGGCCGGCGGCGAGTTGTGGGTCGAAAAGGTGCGCTTGCGCACCACGCCGCCACGTGCCACGGCCAGCGAAGCCATCGCTCCGCTGCGCGCTGCCTTCACCGCCGGCCTCGGCGACCCGCAGCTTGTCGCCACGCTGCTGGCCGACTTCGCCGCGCTGCGCGGCAAGGTGCCGCCGCCGGCGCGCGAGGGGCTCGACCTGCCCAGCGACGAAGCCGGCTTGGCCAGCCTCGCGGAGGTTGCCTGGCAGGAGGTCGCGGCCGCGATCGCGGCGGAGCCGGCCGGATGAGGCTGCTGCGCCTGGAGTTGCTGCGCTACGGCCACCTCACCGATGCCCGCCTGGACTTCCCGCCGGAGGCCCCCCTGGTCGTGGTGCTGGGCGCCAACGAGGCCGGCAAATCCACCGCCCTGTCCGCCATCGGCGACGCGCTGTTCGGCTTCCCGCAGCGCAGCCCCTACGCCTTCCTGCACGACACCGCCCAGCTGCGCCTGGGCTTCGAGGTCGCCGGGCAGGACGGCAGCCGCGCCGCCTTCATCCGCCGCAAGGGCCGCAAGGACACGCTGCGCGATGCGGCCGACAGCCCGGTCCCCGAAGGCGCGCTGCTGCGCCTGCTCGGCGGTGCCGGCCGCGACCTGTTCGAGACGACCTACGGCCTGAACGGCGATGCGCTGCGCCGCGGCGCGCTGTCCCTGCTGGCCAGCGGCGGCGAAGCCGGCGAGAGCCTGCTGGCCGGCATGGGCCTGCCCAACCTGCGCAAGGCCTTGGACCGGCTGGATTCGGAGGCGAAGACCCTGCATGGCGATGGCCGCGGCCGGCGCGCCCTCGCCGCCGCGACCGAGGCCTGGAGCGAGAAGCGCCGCGCCGCGGAGGACGCAACCGTGCAGCCCCGCGCCTGGCTGGCGGCCAAGACGGAACTGGACGGGCTGTACGAGCAGGTCGATGCCAATCGTCGCCAGGCCTCGATGCTCGCCACCGAGGCCGCCCGGCTCAACCGCCTGCGCCGTGTCCTGCCCCTGCTGACCGCGCTCGCCGCCAGCCGCGCCGAACTGGCCGAGGTCGCCGATGCGCCGACCCTGCCCGCCAACGCCGCCACCACCCTGGCCACGCTGGTCGAGGAACGCCGCCAGGCCGCCGAGGACCGGCGCCGGGAGCAGGAGGAAGCCGAGCGGCTGGCGGCGGAACAGGACGCCCTGCCGCAGGACCCGGCCGTGCTCGCCCTGCAGGATGAGATCGACCTGCTGGCGGAGCAGCGCGTCGCCGCCCTGAACGCGGCCCGCGACCTGCCGGAGGTGCTGCGGGAGGTGGATCGCTATCGCGCAGAGGTCCTGGAGGCCGCGGCACAACTCGGCACCGCCGCGACCCCGGAAGCCGTCCGCGATGCCCTGCCGAGCCCGGCGGATCGGCGCCGCGCCCAGACCCTGATCCGCCGCCGCACCGCCCTGGCCACCGCGCTGGAGGAGGCCACCGAGGCGCTGCGCCAAGCCGGCCGGGCGCATGCCGAATGCCGCGACCGACTCGACGCCGCCACCCCTGACGCCGCCGCCCCGCCATCCTCCGCACCGCTGCGGCGCGCCATCGAGGCCGCGCGCGGCGAGGGTCCGCTCGATCGCGAACTGGCGGCCGCGGAACGGGCGCTCGCCGTCGCGGCCGGACGGGTCGCAACCGCCCTTGCCGCCCTGCCACTCTGGACCGGGACGGCCGAGGCGCTCGCCGCCTGCAAGCTGCCGCTGCAACCCGCCGCCGAGGCCGCCGCGCAGCATCTGGCGGCGGCCCACGCCGAGAGCGAGCAGGCCCAGGCCGCGGCCGCCGGATTGCGTGCCGAGATCGCCGAGCTGGAGGCGGCCATCGCCCACCTGGCCCGCGGCGAGACCGTGCCGACGCGCGCCGTCATCGCCGCGGAACGCGCCCGACGCGACGCGGCCTGGCGCCGGATCCGCGCCGCGCTGGAGGACGGCGCGCCCGACGCACCGCCCGATCCGGACGCCTTCGAAGACCTGCGCGATGCCGCCGACCGCCTGGCAGATGCCCGCGCAGACGACGCCGCCCGGGTGAATGACTACGCGGCGAAATCGGCCCGCCTCGACCTGCTCCGGGGCCGCCGCGCCGAGGCCGAGGCCGCCCAGGCCGCCGCCGATTCCCGTGCCGGCGCCGCGGAAGCCGCCTGGCAGGCGCTCTGGGCCCTGGCCGGCCTCACGCCGTCGGACCCGCCGGCCATGGCGGAATGGCGGCGCGTCCATGCCGAAATCCTGCGGCTCGCCGGGCTGGAGGCGGAAGCCCGCCAGAAGCGCGACGAACTTGCCAGCCGACTTGCCACGACACGGGACCGGCTCGCTGGCCTGCTGCCCGCCGGCGCGGCCGACCCGACCCTGGCCGGGGTGCTCGCCGAAGCCCAGGACCGGCTGGCCGAGGCCGAGGCGGCGGAGACGGCGCACAGGACCCTCGCCACCCGACTGGCGGATGCGGCGGAGCGCCTGGACGCCGCCAGGGCCCGCCACAGCCTGGCCGCCGGCGAGCTTGCCGCCTTCGAGGCGGAATGGCGGCCCGCGGCCCTGGCGCTCGACCTGCCGGCCGAAGCCTCGGCGGAGATGCTGGAATCTGCCCTCGGCGCCTGGACCCGGGTCGCGGAGGCCGCCACCGCCTGGCACCGCGACGCCGCGCGGGTGGCCGACATGCAGCGCACCGTCGCCGAATTTGCCGGGACAACCAGCCGGCTGCTCGCCGCCCTCGGTGCCGCCGGACCGGACGAAGCGGCGCCGCTCGCCGTCGCCCGGCTGGCCCGCCGCCTGGCCGAGGCGCGCGAGGCAAGCCGGGCCGCCGCCGACCTCGCGCAACGCCTGCAGCAGCGCCGCCGCGCTTTGGCCGAGGCCACCGCCCGCCACGACGCCGCCGAACGCGGCCTGTCCGCGCTGCGCCAGGCCGCCGGCGCCGCCGACCTGCCGGCGCTGGAGGCGGCCATCCGGCGCGCGGCGCGGCGCGAGGCACTGCACGCCGAGATCGCCCTGCAATCCGCCGAATTGCTGCGCCAGGGCGATGGCGGCGACGAGGCCACGCTCCGCGCGGAGGCCGCGGCGGCCGATCCGGACCAGGCCCGCGCCCGGCTCGACCAGATCGAGGCCGAACAGGCCGCGCTCCGCGACTCCCTCGCCAGCCTCGGTGCCGCCCGCCAGGCGGCGGAGGCGAGCCTCGAATCCATGCGGGCGGGACATGATTCCGCCGGGCTGGCCCAGGAAGCACGGCACCATTTGGCCGAGGCCGGCGCGGCCGCCGAGCGCTACGCCCGGCTGCATTTGGCCCGCAGCCTGCTGGCCGCCGGAATCGAGCGGATCCGGGCGGAACGCCAGGCGCCGCTGCTCCGCGCCGCCAGCCGCCATTTCGCCCTGCTGACCGAGGGTCGCTACGCCAGCCTGACCACGGATGAGGACGATGCCGGCCGCACGACGCTGCGCGCGGTGCGCGACAGCGGCCCCGAATGCCCGGTCGAGGCGCTGAGCGAAGGCACGCGGGACCAGTTGTACCTCGCGCTCCGCGTCGCGGCCGTCGAGGCGCATGCGGCCGGCACGGAGCCGCTGCCCTTCATCGCGGACGACCTGCTGGCGACCTTCGACGATGCCCGCGCGGATTTGGCGCTCGCCATGCTGGCCCGCCTCGGGCGCACCACCCAGACCATCCTCTTCACCCACCACGCCCACATCGCCGACCTCGCCCGGCGCCAGCCCGGGGTGGCGGTTCGGGAACTGCCCCGGCCGGCCGCGGCCTGAGGCGCAGCGCCCTTCCGCCCTGCCCCCCACGCGGCCTAAGCTGCGGCAACGGAGGAACAGTTTCATGGATGTCCGCACCCAGCCCCCGGTGATCCGCCTCGCGCCCGACGACGGCGTCCTGATCGCCCGCATCGGCCTGCCCCCCGGCACGACCGTCATCGAAGGCGTCACCGTCGGCGCGCGCCGCATCCCGCCCGGCCACAAGGTCGCCATCCGCCCGCACGCGCCGGGCGAGGAGATCCGCCGGTACGGCCAGATCATCGGCTTCGCCACCGAGACCATCGCGCCCGGCGACTGGGTCCACACCCACAACTGCGTCATGGGCGATTTCTCCAAAGACTATGCCTGGAGCCGCGAGACGCGGCCGACGCAATACGCCAACACCCCCGCCACCTTCATGGGCTTCCGGCGCCCCGATGGTCGCGCCGCGACGCGCAACTACATCGGCATCATCACCTCGGTGAACTGCTCCGCCCATGTCGCCGACCTCATCGCCGATGCCTTCAAGCGCAACCCCTTCGTGGGCCACGACCCGCTGGCGGATTTCCCGAACGTGGACGGCGTGGTGGCGCTGACCCACAAGACCGGCTGCGGCATGACGGAAGGCGAGCCGCTGAAGCTGCTGCGCCGCACGCTGGCCGGCTTCGCGCGCCACGTGAATTTCTCCCATGTCATCGCCATCGGCCTTGGATGCGAGGTGAACCAACTCGGCGGGCTGCTGGAGGAACAGCGCCTCGCCGGCCGGCTGCGCACCATGGACATCCAGGAGATGGGCGGCACCCGGAAGACCGTGGAAGCCGGCATCGCCTTCGTGCGGGAGGTGCTGGCCGAGGCCAATGCCGCCCAGCGCGTGCCGGTGCCGGCTAGTGAGTTGGTTGTCGCCCTGCAATGTGGCGGCTCGGACGGCTATTCGGGCATCACCGCCAACCCGGCGCTCGGCGCGGCCTCCGACCTCGTGGTGCGGCACGGCGGCACCGTGATCCTGTCCGAGACACCCGAGACCTACGGCGCCGAGCACCTGCTGACCCGCCGCGCCGTCTCACGGGAAGTCGGCGAAAAGCTGGTCGACCTGATGCGCTGGTGGGATGAGTATACGGCGCGGGAAGGTGCGGAGATGAACGCCAACCCCTCCCCCGGCAACAAGGCCGGCGGGCTGACGACGATCCTCGAGAAGTCGCTCGGCGCCATGGCCAAGGCCGGCAGCACCAACCTGGTCGAGGTCTATCGCTATGCGGAGCCTGTCACCGCCAAGGGCTTCGTCTTCATGGACACCCCCGGCTACGACCCCGTCGCCGCCACCGGCCAGGTCGCCGGCGGCGCCAACCTGGTCTGCTTCACCACCGGACGCGGATCGGTCTTCGGCTGCAAGCCGGCGCCTTCCATCAAGCTCGCCACCAACACCGCGATGTATGAGCGCATGTCGGAAGACATGGACGTGAATTGCGGCGCCATCGTCACCGGCGAGGAGACCATCGAGGAAGCCGGCCAGCGCATCTTCGAGCTGATGCTGCGGGTGGCCAGCGGCGAGCGGACGAAAAGCGAAACCTACGATTTCGGCAGCAGCGAATTCGCCCCCTGGGTGATCGGCGCCACGATGTGAGCTCCGCCTTCCACCCCCGCACCATCCACCCCGCGCTGCGCGGCCTGGTGCGCGGGTTGTGGCACTACGAGGAACAGCGCGACGCACCGCTGCGACGATTGGAGATGCCGGTCGCCGAGGCGGTGCTGCTGTTCAACCTCGGCCCGCCCATCGGCGTGGCCTGGCCCGACCCCGCGGCGGAAACCGGCTTCGCCAGCGCCGCCGGCTTCTTCGCCCGGCCGCACCCCGCCCCCGCCCGCAGCGTCATGTCCGGCCGCCAGCGCGGCGTGCAGGTGATGCTGACGCCGCTCGGCGCGGAACGCCTGCTGCGAACCCCTTTGTCCGCCGTCCCGGCCGCATTCCTGTCGCTGCCCGAGGCGTTGGGCCGGGGCGGCGCCAGCCTGGGCGAACGCCTGGCGGAAACCAGGGGCGCGGCCGACTGCCTCGACCTGCTCGAGGCCGAGTTGCTGCAACGCCTTGCCGGCACGGCGCCTCCGGCCGACCCGGTAGCGCAGGCCTGGCGCCGCATCGAGGCCAGCGCCGGCCGCATCGCCATCGGTGCGCTGGCCGGCGAACTTGGCTGGTCCCGCCAGACCCTCGTGACGCGGTTCCGCGCCCGCACCGGCCTCACCCCCAAGATGGCCGCGCGCCTGCAGCGTTTTCGTGCCGTCATCGACCGCCTGCCGGAAGTGCCCGAGCAGGGCTGGGCCGCCCTCGCCGCGGAGGCTGGTTATGCCGACCAGTCCCACCTGATCCACGAGGTCCGCGCCTTCACCGGCCTCACGCCTGGCGACCTGCTGCGGCGACGGCTGCCGGATGGGCTGGGCTTCGTCGAATAGGGCGACATTTCTTCAATCCGGCCGCCGCCCCCGCGCCTACCCTTGGACCTCCACGGCAAGGAGACCCCGCATGGACACGCCGCTCTGCCCCTGCCTGCGCTACGCCGATGCGCCGGCCGCGATCGACTGGCTGGAACGCGCCTTCGGCTTCCGCCGCGGCCTGGTGGTGCCCGACGACAAGGGCGGCATCGCCCATGCGGAACTGCACTACGGCACTTCGGGGCTGGTGATGCTGGGTTCGCCGCGCGCCGACAGCCTGGGTCAGCCGCCCGGCGCGCTCGGCGGCATTTCCGGCACCATCTACCTGCGGACCCCGGATGCCGATGCCGCCCATGCCCGCGCCGTCGCCGCCGGGGCGGAGGTGCTGCGGCCGCTGGAGGAGACCGACTACGGCTCCCGCGACTTCACCGTGCGCGACCCGCAGGGCCAGGTCTGGTCCTTCGGGACCTACTGGCCGGAACCGCCGGCCTGAACCGGCCCACGATCGATCGCGGTCAGCACCTCGTTCACCCCGCGATAGGTCGCCTCGATCCCCGTCACGCCACGCGCCGCGAGCCGTGCCGCGTGCATGGCGTGATAGGCCTCCGCCGCCGCGCGCGTCTCGAACAGGTAGACGCCGCCGGCGCGCCCGGCGGCGGGTTCCTCCGTCCAGATCTTCCACAGCAATCCCGCCTGCCCGGCGATGTCCTGCGCCAGCGGCTTCAACGCCTCCGTCCGCGTTGTCCCGAAGGCCAAATTCGGAAAGTCGAAGATCAGGACGGTCGGACCCTCAGGCATAGGGGATGGTGCGCTGCACCTGCTCGCCCAGCCCCTGGATCGCCACCTTCATGGTCTGCCCGGCCTTCAGGAACACCGGCGGCTTCTGGCCGAGGCCGACGCCCGGCGGCGTGCCGGTGGAGATCACGTCGCCCGGATGCAGCGTGATGAAGTGGGAGACGTAGGAGACCAGGTGGCGCACGCCGAAGATCATGGTGCGGGAGGATCCGTCCTGCATCCGCGCATCATCGACATCCAGCGTCATCGACAGATCCTGCGGATCGGCGATCTCGTCCTTCGTCACCAGCCACGGCCCGAGCGGGCCGAAGGTGTCGCAGCCCTTGCCCTTGTCCCAGGTGCCGCCGCGCTCGATCTGCCACTCGCGCTCGGACACGTCGTTGCAGATCGCATAGCCCGCGACATGCTCCATCGCGGTGTCTTCCGAAACGCATTTGGCGAGGCTGCCGACGATGATGGCGAGCTCGACTTCCCAATCGGTCTTCACCGAATCCTTCGGGATCATCACGTCGTCATTCGGCCCGCACAACGCGCCGAGCGACTTCAGGAACACGATCGGCTCCTTCGGGATCGCAGCGCCCGTCTCCGCCGCATGGTCGGCGTAGTTCAGCCCGATGCAGACGAAGTTCTTCATGCCGGCGACCGGCGGGCCGATGCGCGGCGTGCCGGTCACGGCCGGCAGGCTCGCCGGGTCCAGCGCCGCGATCTGCGCCAGGCCCGCGGCGGACAGCGCCACGCCGGCAAGGTCGGGGACGACGCCCGAGAGGTCACGGATGGTGCCGGAGTTGTCCAGCAGGCCGGGTTTTTCCTGACCCGCAGGGCCATAGCGCAGGAGTTTCATGGGGGACGCCTATACTCGGGTTGCGCGGGAAATCACAGCGTCCAGCCGCCATCGATGACGATGGCCTGGCCGGTGACGAAGGCGCTCTCGTCGCTGGCGAGATAGACCGCCAGCGCCGCCATCTCCTCGGCGGTGGCGAGCCGCCCCATCGCCTGCCGCGCCACGAAGGCGGCGCGCGCCGCGGCCTCGCTGCCGGCCTGCGCCGCATTGGCGGAAATACGCTCGCCGAGGCTGGGCGTGTCCACCGTGCCGGGGCAGATCGCGTTGCAGCGGATGCCCTGCGTCACGTATTCCGTCGCGACGGATTTCGTCAGGCCGATCACCGCGGCCTTCGTCGTGCCATACAGGAAGCGGTTCGGCGCGCCCTTGATGGAGGAACAGGCCGACGACATGTTGACGATGGTGCCGCGTTTGCGCTCGAGCATCCCCGGCAGCACCGCCTGCAGCATCTTCCACATGGACCGCACGTTCAGCGCGAAGCCGAAATCCCATTCGGCATCGGTCGCCGTCAGCACCGTGTTCTGGTGCACGAAGCCGGCGCAGTTGAACAGGATGTCGATCTCGCCGATGGCCGCGACGGTCGCCGCGATGGCCTTCTCGTCCAGCACGTCCAGCCCGCGCACCGTCAGCCCCGGCGCGGCCAAATCCGCAAGCTTCGCCACATCCTTGTCGGTGGCGACCACCGTCGCCCCTTCCGCCGCATAGGCGAGCGCGGTGGCACGCCCGATCCCCTGCGCCGCCGCCGTCACCAGGCAGCGCTTGCCCGCCAATCGTCCTGCCATCGGCCCGACCCTCGTCTCTTCCCGCCTGTTGCAAAGCCCTCTCCACCCATCGGGGGGAGAGGGTGGGGTGAGGGGGGCCGCGCCAGGCGATCAACGCCTTCGGCCCCTCGCACATCCCCCTCACCCAACCCTCTCCCCCAGAAGAGGGGGGAGAGGGCTTCTGCTAATGGTTGTGCCGGCTTTCGCCGCGCGTCTCCAGGATGTTGAGGAACAGCGTCGCCGGTTCCAGGCAGCCGCCGGTGCCAAGCTGGCCGACCATGCTGCGGTAGATCTCCTCCCACGGCGTCTTGTGCAGCAGCACCGGCGCCGTCCAGGCCGCGCGCCGCGCCGCCATCTCCGCCTCGGGGATCAGTACGTCCACGCGCCGCGCCTTCAGGTCGATGCGGATCGGGTCGCCGTGCTTCAGCAGCGCGAGGCCACCGCCCACCACAGCTTCCGGCGTGACGTTGAGGATGGAGGGCGAGCCGGACGTGCCGCTCTGCCGCCCGTCGCCGATCGTCGGCAGCGCCATGATGCCGCGCTTGATCAGCGCCGCCGGCGGCTGCATGTTCACCACCTCCGCGGCACCGGGATAGCCCACCGCGCCGCAGTTCCGCACCACCAGCACCGTGCTCTCGTCGATGCCGAGCGAGGGGTCCTCGATGCGCGCGTGATAGTCCTCCGGTCCCTCGAACACCGCGACCTTGCCCTCGAAGACATCCGGGTTCTCGGACAGGAAGCGCGCCCGGAACTCCTTGTCGATGACGCTGATCTTCATCACGGCGCTGTCGAACAGGTTGCCCGACAGCACGATGAAGCCCGCATGCTCCTTCATCGGCTTGCCGAAGCTGCGGATCACCTCCCGGTCCGGCTCGCCGAGCCCCGCCAGGTTCTCCGCCACCGTCTTGCCGGTCACGGTCATCACGTCGCCATGCAGGATGCCGGCATCCAGCAATTCCTTCATCACCGCCGGCACGCCGCCGGCGCGGTAGAAGGCCTCGCCCAGGAAGCGCCCGGCCGGCTGGCAATCGACCAGCAGCGGCACCTCGGCACCGACGCGCTGCCAGTCGGCCAGGTCGTGTTCCACGCCCATGTGCCGCGCGATCGCCACCATGTGCACCGGGCAGTTGCTCGACGCGCCGATGGCACTCGCCACCATCACCGCATTCTCGAACGCCTTCTTGGTCATCACGTCGGAGGGCCGCAGGTTGGCCTTCACCATCTCCACCGCGCGCACGCCCGTCATGTAGGCCATCTGCGCCCGCTGCCGGTACGGGCCGGGGATCGCCGCGCTGCCGGTCAGCGTCATGCCGACGGCTTCCGCCAGCGAGTTCATGGACAGCGCCGTGCCCATGGTCGAGCAATGCCCGACGCTGGTGGAGGACGCCGCCACCATCTCGATGAAGCCCTCATAGTCGATCTCGCCGGCGGCGAGTTTCTTCCGCGCCTCCCAGACGATGGTGCCGGACCCGGCGAGCCGCCCATGCCACCAGCCATCCAGCATCGGCCCACCCGGCAGCGCCACGGCGGGGATATTCATGGTGGCCGCGCCCATCAGCATGGCCGGCGTCGTCTTGTCGCAGCCCGTGGTCAGCACGACGCCGTCGATCGGGTAGCCGTGCAGGATCTCCACCAGCGACAGGTATTGCAGGTTGCGGTCGAGCGACGCCGTCGGCCGCTTCAGCGTCTCCTGGATCGGATGGACCGGAAACTCCAGCGGCACGCCGCCGGCATCCCGGATGCCCGCCTTCACCCGCTCCGCCAGCGCGATGTGGTGGCGGTTGCAGGGGGAGATGTCGGACCCGGTCTGGGCGATGCCGATCATCGGCCGGCCGGATTGCAGCTCCGCCCGCGTCATGCCGAAGTTCAACTGCCGCTCGATATAGAGGGAGGTCATCCCCGGGTCCTGCGGGTCGTCGAACCAGCGCTGGCTGCGCAGCTTGAAGGGCTTCTTGGTCTGGTCGTGGTCGTCCATGGCGTATCCCCATCGGCTGTCGCCGTTGGGTGGGAGTGAGGCGCCGCGGCGGCCTTTCGTCAACCTCTACCTGGGCGCGGCGAAGCACTCTCGCCCAGCCACTGCCGGGACAGGCGGCTCCACAGGCAGTCCTGGGCGATGTCGGACATGCGGTTCGCTCCTTTCGCGCACCGCCCTGATGCCGCAGCCAGGTTTCACCCGGATTTCGTGCGTTGCCTCCCCCGAAGTGATCTATTGCATCGTGCGACCCGCCGATGTTGCATCCCGCCTACCTGTTGAAGCGAGACCCGCCATGGCGGAGACGCCCGCCATCATCGTCTGCGACGACGAACCCGACCTGCGCGAGGCGGTGGCCGAATACCTGGCCCGCCGCGGCTTCGACGTGCGCCGCGCCGAGGACGGCGCCGCGCTGCGCCGCCTGCTGGCGGAGCGCATGGCGGATCTGGTGGTGCTCGACATCGCCATGCCGGGCGAGGATGGCCTGTCCGTCGCCCGCGCGCTGCGCGCCGAATCCGACATCGGCATCGTGATGCTGTCCGCCGCCGGCGACGTGGTGGACCGCGTCGTGGGGCTCGAGGTCGGCGCCGACGACTACGTCGCCAAGCCCGTCGACCTGCGCGAGCTGCTCGCCCGCCTGCGCGCCGTGCTGCGGCGGCGGGAGGCAACGGCGGCCGCCATCGGCGCAGCACCCGCCGCGCCGGCCCCGGCCGCCGTGCCGCCGGCCCCGGCCACCCACCGCATCCGCATGGGCCGCACCTGGCTCGACCTCGACGCCCGCCGGCTGACCGGCCCGGATGGCCAGGAAATCCCCCTCGGCCCCTCCGAATTCGCCCTGCTGCGCGCCTTCGCCGAACGCCCCGGCCGTGTCCTGACGCGGGAGGTGCTGCTGGACCTGGCGCATCCGCGCGGCGACGAGCATTTCGACCGCTCCATCGATGTCCGCATCGCCCGCATCCGCCGCAAGGTGGAAGCCGTGCCGGACCGCCCCGCGGTCATCCGCACCATCCGTGGCGCCGGCTATGTCTTCGACCCCACTGCCGAATCCTGAAGCCATGCCGGATGCGGGGCCAGATGGGGGGCCTGATGCGGGCGCGGACGTCGCGCTGCTGCGCGGCGTGCTCGATTCCGCCCCGGCCCGCGTCTGCGTCGTCTCCCGCGATCGGCGCTACATCTACGTCAACCGCGAATTCGCCGAATTCGCCCAGCGCCCGGTGGAGGAAATCCTCGGCATGCGCACCCGCGACCTGGTGGGGGAGGAGGTCGCCGGCCGGCTCGACCCGCATGGCGACCGCGCTTTGGCCGGGGATGTGGTGAACATCGAGGGCTGGATCGACTATCGCCGCAACGGCCGCCGCTTCATCGCCTGGACCTTCACGCCCTTCCGGACCGTGGCGGGACGCCGCGACGCCTTCATCCTGTTCATGCGCGACCTGACGGACCAGAAGCTGCGGGAGGAGGAGGCGGAGGCGAACCGCACCCAGCTTCGCGCCATCCTGGAAGGCATCGCCGATGGCGTGAACATCGTCGGCCCCGATGCACGGCTGGTGCTGGCCAACCCCGGCTTCCTGCGGATGTACGGCTTCCCGCCCCAGCTCGGTGCCCCGGGCACGCCGCTCGCCGATTTCATCCGCCACCGCCTGCGCCGCGCCGAGCTGCGGCCCGAGGAGGACCCCTGCGAGCCGGAGGAAGCCCTGGTCCTGCGCCGCGTCGCCGACATCATGACCCGCCCGCCCGGACGGCTGGAGGAAACGCGCCCGGATGGCACCGTCATTGAACTGCGCACCGAACGCCTGCCGGACGGCACGCTGGTCAACACCTACAGCGACCTGACGCTGCGCCGCGATGCCGAGCGTGCCCGCCGCGCCAGCCGCGACGCGCTGCGCCGCAACGAGCGCCTGTCCGCCATCGCCTCCCTGCTCGCCGGCGTGGCGCATGAGATCAACAACCCGCTTGCCGTCGTCGCCGCCCAATCGCTGCTGCTGGCCGAGGAGGCCGAGGGCACGCCCTTGGCCGAACGGGCGGAAAAGGTGCGCCGCGCCGCCGAGCGCTGCGGCCGCATCGTCGCCAGCCTGCTCGCATCCGCCCGCCAGAAGCCGCCGAAGCGGGAGAAGGTGGACCTGCGGGCGGCCGTGGCGACCGGCCTCGACCTGACCGCCGAGGTGGCGCGGGAGGCCGGGATCGAGTTCGCCACCGACATTCCGCCGGACCTGCCCGGCATCCGCGGCGATGCGGACCAGCTGGCGCATCTGGTGGGCAACCTGGTCGGCAATGCCCGGGCGGCGCTCGCCGGCACGGCACCGCAGCCCGGCTGGCGCCCGCGCATCCTGGTCCGCCTGCGCGCCATGTCCGATGCGGTGGAACTGCGCGTCGCGGACAATGGCCCCGGCATCCCGCCCGAATTGCGCGAACGGGTGTTCGACCCGTTCTTCACCACCAAGCCGGATGGCGAGGGCACGGGCGTCGGCCTTTCGCTGTGCCGCACCATCGCCAAGGCGCATGGCGGCAGCATCTGCGTGGAGGAAATTCCGGGCGGCGGCGCCGCGCTGGTGGTCCGGCTGCCAAGGCCCGCTTAAGCGACAGCTTCCTCCAGGAACACCTGCACCGCCTGGAACAGCGTGCCGCGGTTGCGCTCCATCCACATGTTGTGGGTGCCCTCCGCCAGCACGACCATGCGCTTGCCCGGGGATTGCGTCAGCTCGGCGAAGGCGGCGAAGCACAGCGGCGGCGGCGTGGTGCGGTCCCACTCGCCGACCACGACCAGCGCCGGCGCCGTCACCTTGGCGGGCTCCCACCACGGGCGCCCGGCATTCCAGTACTCCCGCCCATCCGCCACCGGCCCGTTCGGAATGCGCAGCACGGAGGGGCTGGCGCGGATGCCATCCGGGTCCTGCGCCCAGGTCACGCCGGCGAAATGCTCGAACCAGCCGGGCGGGATCAGCGCCGCCCGCTTGTCCTCCGGCGCCTGCGCCAGGATGCCCTGTCGCGCTGCCTGCTGCGTCAGCGGCCGCCAGGCGCCGAGTGGCCCGCCGCCGGGGTCGGTGCGGCTCGGCCCGTCCCGCAGCCAGGGCGGCGCGTAAAGCACCAGGCGCTCCACCTGCGCCGGGTTCTCCGCGGCAAGGCGCCCGACCAGCTTGGTGCCCCAGCTATGGCCGAGCAGCACCAGCTTCTCCAGCCCGCGCCGCTGCCGGATGAAGGCGACGGCGGCGGCCAGGTCGGCCATCGCCTGTTCCCCGCGCGCCACCGGCGGGTTCTGGTCGGCCGGCTGCGACAGCGCCGGCGGGCGGGTGGAGCGACCGAAGCCGCGCACGTCCAGCGTCCAGACATCGAAGCCGCGCCCGGCGATGTAGTCCACCCAGGACAGGCCGCCGAAGGGCAGGTCGAAACTGCTGCTGGCGCCGAAGCCGGCGCCATGCACCATCAGCAGGGTACGGGACGCGCCCGTTGTCGCGCCGTCCGGCCGCTTGCTGCGGACGAACACCTCGATGCCTTCGCCGACCGGCACCATGAACTCCTCGGTGACGATGGTCGGCGTGCCCTGGGCCGCCGCTGGCAGGCCCGCGACGGCGGTGAGCAGCGCAGGTGCGGCAAGAAGGTGGCGTCGCCTCATGAACCGGTCTCCGGGATCGTCCGGCGCGACTGTAGCGGCCGGACGCCCGGCGCCCAAGGGCGGCGGCGCCGGAGCCAAACCTTGCCTCAGACGCCTTCCAGCAGCCGGATCTTGAGGTCGCGGTAGCCGCGCCGGAACCGCGACACCCGCTGGTCCTCCAGCATCGCCTCCAACGCCCGGCCCAGTTCGCGCAGCCGCGCATCGCCCAGGCGCTGCGCCTCGATGAACATCGACCGCTCCTCGGACCCCGCATGGTGCTCCACCGCCGCGTGCAGCGCCCGCAGGTGTTCGTCGAATTCGGAGCTTGAGGTGCTCAGCTTCAGCGTCATCGCCAGCAGGTCGGACAGTTGCCGATGCTCGGCATGCGCCGTGGCGACATCCTCGCTGACCGGGCGCACCGCCGGGTAGAAGATGTGGTCCTCGACGTATTCGTGGATCTCCAGCTCGGAGGCCAGCGTCCGCAGCAGGTCGCGGCGGGCCGGGTCCTCGCGCGGCGTCGCCGCGATGCGGCGGAACAGCGCCCGCAGCATCTGGTGATGCTCGAACAGCACCTCATCGGCCTTTGGACCCGTCTCCGGTCGCCCTGCCTCGACGGCGTGTGGGACATCCGCCGCCGTCACCACCTCGTCCCCCGGCTCCTGCTCCCGCCGGATCTCCACCTGGCCGTCACGGATGCGCGTCTGGTAACGCGGCTGCGGGCTGGTGGCGGGGCCACTCATCGGCTGCGCGGTGCGCAGGCAGAAGCGCGAGCCGTGCCACGGGCACACGAGCGCGCCATCCAGCACCCAGCCCTGGTCCAGCGGCCCGCCCTGATGCGCGCAGCGCGCCCCCATGGCGTGGACCGCGCCCCGATGGCGCACCAGCACCACGCCGACCTCCCGCCGCTGCACCGCGTCGTGCACGTCGACGCGGCGCGGCCGGTCCTCCTCCAGCGCCGCCAGCGGCAGGACCGGCACGAAATCCCGCGGCTCCCGGCTTCGATCGGCCTGGTCCACGCCGACCCGCCGGCGATAGACCAGGTGCCCGCCGAGGTAGCCGCCGGCCATCATGCAGGCCCAGCCCAAAGCGCTGATGGCCCGCCCCTGCCCCCGCCGGCCCCGCTTGCGGAGCGATAGGGAGGCCAGGGTCAAGGCCAGGGCGGCGCTGTTGGTCAGCCCATGAACAGTTCCGAGGCGGCGGTTCCGGCCTTCCGTGTATTGCCAGTCCGCCAGCCCGGCCGCCGCGGCCACGACCGCCCCGGCCGCCCCGGCCTTCAGTGCCAGGTCGGCGGCCTGGTTCGCCTGCCGGTCCCTCAGCAGGCCGGCGGCCGCCAGCAGGTCGAGCCCGAAGGCTAGCGTCCAGGTTCCGACCGGCAGCGTCGCGAGGATCGGATGCAGCGGATGGCCCAGCCATTTGCCATGCAGCGCATCGCGCACCGTCTGCGCCGGCCGGCCGAGAAGCTGAACCGGCCGCGCCAGGGCGGTCTCGACCGCGCGGCCAGGCCCGTCCAGCCCCACGGCCGCCTCGATCCGGGCGATCGCCGCCTCCGCCGCGCCCCGGCCGCGCCTGCGCCACCTCATGCCTGCGGCCTCCACTGGGGCAGATGAGGATCTGTGCGGATCGGCATGGCCGGCCTCCATGGGTCGCCCCGCTAACGTGGTCATGGCCCGGCTGTTCCGCCGGACCGTCACGGGACGGGGCCGCCGATCCGCGCTACAGCCCCACCGCCATGCACACGCAAACCGCCGCAAGCCGGGGAAGGCTCGGCGCCTGGGGGCCGGAGAGCCGGGCCACCCTGGCGCTCGCCTGGCCGCTGGTCCTGACCAACCTGTCGCAATTCGCGCTGTCGCTGACCGATGCGCTGTTCCTCGGCCGCGTGGCGACGGAGGCGCTGGCGGCGGCGACGCTGGGCGGCAACCTGTATTTCGCGGCGCTGGCGCCGGCCTTCGGGCTGGCGCTGGCGGCCGGGCCGATGTGCGCGCAGACCCGCGGCCGCGGCCGGGGTCACCTGCGCGGCATGCGGCGCGACGTGCGGGCCGCCTTCTGGGCCTGCGCCGCCGCCACCATCCCGGTCTGGCTGGCCCTGTGGCACACGGAGGCATTGCTGCGTGGCCTGGGCCAGGACCCGGTGCTGGCGGCCCTGGCGGCGGATTATGTCCGCGCCCTCATGTGGGGCATGCCGCTGTTCTGCGGCTTCGTCGTGCTGCGCGGGTTCCTCTCGGCCGAACAGCGGCCGCTTTCCGCCCTGGTGGTCTCCTTCGTCGGCGTCGCGCTCAACATCCCGCTGAACTACTGGCTGATCCACGGCGGCTACGGCATCCCGGCCCTCGGCGTGGTCGGTGCCGGCATCGCCTCCGCCTTGTGCAACCTGTTCATGTTCGTGGGCCTGGTGCTGGTGATCGCGCGCGACCGGCACCTGCGCCGCTACCACCTGTTCGGCCGGCTCTGGCGCCTGGACGTGGCACGGCTGCGGGAAGTGGCGCAGATCGGGCTGCCGATCGCGGGCTCCATGGCGCTGGAAATCGCCGTGTTCGCCTTCGCCGCCATCGCCATGGGCTGGTTCGGCGCCATCGCCGTCGCCGCGCATGCCATCGCGGTGCAGATCGCCTCCGCCACCTTCATGGTGCCGATGGGCATCGCCCAGGCGGCGACGGCCCGGGTCGGGCTGATGACCGGCGCCGGCCGCGCCACCGCGGCGGCCCGTGCCGGCTGGATCGGCATCGTGCTCGGCGCCGGCTTCATGGCGGTGTCGGCCGCCTTCCTGGTCGGCTTCGCCGGGGCGATTCCCTGGCTGTTCCTCGCCGCCGGCAACCCGGGAGCCGTGGAAACCGCGGCGCTGGCCAGCGTGATGCTGGTGGTCGCCGGCCTGTTCCAGCTGGCGGATGGCGTGCAGGCGGTGGCGGCCGGCGCGCTGCGCGGGCTGAAGGACACGCAGGTGCCGATGCTGCTGGCCGGCTTCGGCTACTGGATCATCGGCCTGCCGCTGGGCCTCGCCCTGGCGCTGCCGCTGGGGCTTGGGCCACTCGGCCTGTGGATCGGGCTGGCGGCCGGCTTGTTCCTGGTCGCCGGCCTGATGCTGGCGCGCTGGATGCGTCTGTCCGCCTCCGGTGGCTTGACCTTCCGCCGCCGGCTGGGATGACTGTGCCGGCAACAGCCCGGGATCCTGCGATGAGCCTCTGGAAGCGTGACTGGACGCCGGACCAGATCAACGCCCGCATGGCGGAGACCACGGCCGGGCTGCTGTCCATCATGATCACGCGGATCGAGGCGGATGCGCTGCACGCCACCATGCCGGTCGATACCCGGCACGTGCAGCCCTTCGGCCTGCTGCATGGCGGAGTCAGCGTGGTGCTGTCCGAGACCATCGGCTCCGTCGCCTGCATGATGACCCTGGGCGAGGCGCATCGCGCCGTCGGCATCGAGATCAACGCCAGCCACATGGCCGGCGTGAAGCAGGGCGATACCGTGACCGCCATCTGCCGCCCGATGCACACCGGCGCCCGCACCCAGGTCTGGCAGACCGAGATCCGGCGCGGCGACGGCAGGCTCGCCTGCGTCTCCCGCCTGACCTGCGCGGTCATCGACGCATGAGGCCCAAGGTTGCCGTGATCGGCACGGGCGGCACCATCGCCTCCCAGGGCGCGCATCCGCTGGACGTGCAGGACTACGCCTCCTCCGGACGGCCGATCCTGGATGCGGAGGCGCTGGTCGCCGGCGTGCCGGAGCTGGCGCGGGTGGCGGAGGTGTTCGCCGTGCCCTTTGCCGCCATCCCCTCCACCGCCATCGGCTGGTCCGACTGGCGGGCGCTGGTGGCGAAGATTGTCGAACTGGAAGCCGCGCATCCGGACCTCGCCGGCGTGGTGGTGACGCATGGCACCGCGACGCTGGAGGAAACCGCCTACCTGCTGTCGCTGACCCTGCCCACCGACCTGCCCGTGGTGGTGACCGGCGCGCAGCGACCCTTCACCGGCCTGTCCTCCGATGCGCAGATGAATCTGGTGGCGGCGGTGCGGGTGGCGGCGAACCCGGCGTCACGCGGCCTCGGCGTGCTGGTGGTGCTGAACGACGAGGTGCACGCGGCGCGGGAGGTCACCAAGACCTCCACCGGGCGGCTGCAGACCTTCCGCAGCCCGGATGTCGGCGTGCTCGGCCATGTCGATGCCGACCGCGTCTCCTACTGGCGGCGCCCGACGCGGCTGCTGCCGTTGGCGCAGCGCTTTGCCATCCAGGACAGCGAGCAGCCGCCCCGCGTCGACGTCGTGTATTCGGTGGCGGGTGGCGATGGCGTGGCGGTGCATGCCTTCCTGGCCGCCGGCGCCTCCGGCCTGGTCGCAGCGGCGCTGGCACCCGGCTTCCTCACCCCGGCGGAGCGCGCCGCGATGGCGGAGGCCATCGTCACCGGCTGCACCGTGGTGCTGTCCTCCCGCGCCGGGTCCGGCCGGACCTTCCCGACGCGTCGCTACGGGGAGGAAGGGTTCATCACCGCGGACAACCTCAACCCGCAGAAGGCCCGCATCCTGCTGATGCTGGCCCTGGCGCGGACGCGGGACCGGGCGGAGATCGCGGCGCTGTTCGAGACCGCCTGAGGTTCAGCAGCCGCCGGGCAGCGGAGACAGTTCCAGCGCGCGGCCGGTGACAGAGAAATCGCCGAAATCCATGGTGATATCGTCCGCCACGCCATTCTCGAAGTAGCGCAGCCCGACCTCGTATTCCGGCTGGGAGGCGCCGCCGGCCGCGCTGCCGCCCCGCTCGAAGAAGGCGATGCGCATCTGGCCGGAGGCCCCGCTGGCCAGCGGGAAGCGCGGCGTGCCGGCGGCGGCGGACCAGGCCGTGATGACCGTGGTGGTGTCCTGCGCGCCCTCGTTCGTGGTGCCGTCGAACAGCGGCGCGGACAGGATGCGCCGGCCGGCACGCGCGGCTTCCACCGCCAGCACCGTGTGGCGCATCGGCAGCAGCGTGCCGGCGGGCAGCGTCTCCTCCTGCCCCGCAGGGTCGGTGAAGCGCACGGTGCCGGCGCCATCGGGGCGCAACTCGGCCTCCCCGGACACGCGCTGGCTGACGGCGCCCTGGGTGGACTGGGTCAGGGAGAAACGCAGGCGGGAATTGTCCTTGGCCTCATAGGTCGCGTAGTCGGAGACGGTCTCGATCTCCTGGCCCTCGCGGTCCACCACCGTCAGCGTCATGCGCTGGCGGGTGGCCCAGCCCTCGCAGGCATCGGCGACGTCGAACACCATGGCGCCACGGACGGAGGTGATGCCGGAGTTCCGCGCCTCGCCCAGGTCGAGCCGGTAGGCGGCCCGATGCGGTGCCATGCGCGCGATGCCGGCCGCCAGCGCTTCCTCCGAGACCCCGGCGCGCGGTCCCGCCGTGACCTGGGCGGAAGCCGGGACCGCGAGCAGGCAAAGGGCGGCAATTAGGCTGAGGCGACGGGTTGGCTGCATGAGGACTCCGGACTGCGCGCTTCGCTGCACTTAGGAAGCCTTGGGGCCGCCTGCACCACCCTTGGGCGGCGGAAGGTCCAGGCGGATCGAAAGTTCCTTGAGACGCGCTGCATCGACGGGCGCGGGCGCACCCATCATCAGGTCCTCAGCTTGTTGATTCATGGGAAACAAAATGACTTCCCGGATATTCGGCTCATCGGCCAGCAGCATGACGATGCGGTCGATGCCGGGGGCGGAGCCGCCATGCGGGGGGGCGCCGTAGCGGAAGGCGTTCAGCATGCCGCCGAAGCGGTCCTCCACCGTCTGCGCGGTGTAGCCGGCAATCTCGAAGGCGCGGATCATCACGTCCGGGCGGTGGTTGCGGATGGCGCCGGAGGACAATTCGATGCCGTTGCAGACGATATCGTACTGGTAGGCCTTGATCTTCAGCGGATCCATGGTGTTCAGCGCCTCCAGCTCGCCCTGCGGCATGCTGAAGGGGTTGTGGCTGAAGTCCACCTTTCCGGTTTCCTCGTTCAATTCATACATGGGGAAGTCGGTGACCCAGCAGAAGCGGTAGGCATCCTTCTCGACCAGGCCGAGTTCATTGCCCAGTCTTGTGCGCGCCTGGCCGGATAGTTTGGCGGCGGCTTCGACCTTGTCGGCGGCGAAGAACACGGCGTCGCCATCGGACAGGCTGCAGGCGGCCTTGATGGCGGCGACGCGGGCGGGTTCCAGGTTCTTGGCGATCGGGCCGCCGGCCTCGCCATTGGCGAAGGTGATGTAGCCCAGGCCGCCGGCGCCCTGTTCGCGCGCCCATTCGTTCATCTTGTCGAAGAAGCTGCGCGGATTTCCGGCGGCACCGGGGGCGGGGATGGCGCGGACCACGGCGCCCTTGTCGATGGCGCGGGCGAACAGGCCGAAGCCGCCGCCGGCGAAGTGCTCGGTCACGTCGGCGATGCGGATGGGGTTGCGGAGGTCCGGCTTGTCGGAGCCGAACTCCAGCATCGCCTGGTCGAAGGGGATGCGCGGAAAGGGCGCGGGCGTCACGCTGCGCTTCGTGCCGGAGAAATCGGCGAATTCCTCGAACACGCCGGCCAGGACGGGCTCGATGGCGGCGAAGACGTCTTCCTGCGTCACGAAGCTCATCTCGAAGTCGAGCTGGTAGAATTCGCCGGGGGACCGGTCGGCCCGCGACGCTTCGTCGCGGAAGCAGGGGGCGATCTGGAAGTAGCGGTCGAAGCCGGCGACCATCGCCAACTGCTTGAACTGCTGCGGCGCCTGCGGCAGGGCGTAGAACTTGCCGGGATGATTGCGGGCGGGCACCAGGAAGTCCCGCGCGCCTTCCGGGCTGCTCGCCGTCAGGATCGGGGTCTGGAACTCGGTGAAACCCTGGTCGATCATGCGGCGGCGGATGCTGGCGATGACGGCGCTGCGCAGCATCAGGTTGCGGTGCTGGCGTTCCCGGCGCAGGTCGATGAAGCGGTAGCGGAGCCGCAGGTCCTCAGGGAACTCCTGCTCGCCAGCGACCTGAATCGGCAGGATTTCCGCGGCGGACTGCACGGTGACGTCGCGCACGCGCAGCTCGATCTCGCCGGTCGGCAGCTTGGTGTTGATGGTGGTGCCTTCGCGCGGCACGACCTCCCCGGTCACCGTCACCACCGATTCAGGACGGGCGCCATCCAGGGTGTCGAAGCCGGGGGTGCCCTGGGCGACCACGCATTGGGTCAGGCCGTAATGGTCGCGCAGGTCGACGAACAGCAGGCCACCGTGGTCGCGCTTGCGGTGCACCCAGCCGGAGAGGCGGACGGTCTTGCCGGAATCGGCGGCGCGGAGGGCGCCGCAGTGATGGGTGCGGTAGGCGTGCATGGGTGATGGCCTGTGGGGCTGGGATGATCCGGCAAACCGCCCGACCGGGCCGCTTATGTCAAGGGCAGGCGGCCTTTCGCCAAGGCCTGCCGGGCGCTACACCCCCCGACATGAGCCGCCGCACCCAGGGCGCCGAATCGGCGCCGTACCTGATCACCGACACCGAGGCCCTGGTGGCGCTGTGCACCCGATTGCGCGGCGAGCGCTTCGTGACGGTCGACACGGAGTTCATGCGGGAGCGCACCTACTGGCCCGAGCTGTGCGTGGTGCAGCTCGCCGGCGATTCCGAGGTGGCGGTGGTGGATGCGCTGGCACCGGGGATCGACCTGGCGGCGCTCGGCGACTTGCTGGCCGATCCCGCGGTGATGAAGGTGTTCCATGCGGCGCGGCAGGATGTGGAAATCTTCCTGCTGCGCTTCGGCGCGGTGCCGACGCCGATCTTCGACACGCAGATCGCCGCCACCGTCGCCGGCTTCGGCGACCAGGTGAGCTACGACCAGCTTGCCCGGTCGCTCGCCAATGCGCAGATCGACAAGGCGCACCGGTTCAGCGACTGGGCGGCGCGGCCGCTGTCCGCGGCGCAGATCGCCTATGCGGCGGCCGACGTGACGCATCTGCGGCGCATCTACACCGGCCTGACCACCAAGCTGGAACGCGAAGGCCGCACCGCCTGGGTGGCGGAGGAGATGGCGGCGCTGGCGGAGCCCGCGACCTATCGCCAGGACCCGGAGACGGCGTGGGAGAAGCTGCGCCCGCGCACCAGCAACCGCCGCTTCCTCGGCCTGCTGCGCGCCGCGGCGGCGTGGCGGGAGCGGGAGGCGCAGCGCGTCAACATCCCGCGCCAACGCCTGGTGAAGGACGAGACGCTGCTCGAGATCGCCGCGACGGCGCCGGAGACGGTGGCGGATCTGACCCGGGCGCGCGGGATCTCGGAGGGTTTCGCCAAGGGCAAGTCCGGGGCTTCGCTGCTGGTGGCGTTGCAGGAGGCCAAGGGGCTCGGCGAGGGCGACCTGCCGGAAGCGCCGAAGGAACGGGCGAATGGCGCCAACCCCTCCCCCGCCCTGGTCGCGCTGCTGAAGGTGCTGCTGGCGGCGAAAAGCGAGGAGCACCAGGTGGCGCCGCGGCTGCTGGCGAATTCCGAGGAGCTGGAACGGCTCGCCGCCGGGGAGACCGAGGTGCCGGCCCTGCAGGGCTGGCGGCGGGAGGTGTTCGGCAGCGCGGCGCTCGATCTGCGCGCCGGGCGGGTGGCGCTGGGTGTGGATGGGCGGCGGGTGCGGCTGATCCAGGCCTGATTTGGGCACATGAAACAGACTTGCGCGTGAGCTGAACTTCGTTACACCCTGACCACCACTCAATAATGAGCGGCGGTGCGGGAAACGACATGAACCAGACCATGATGCGCGCGGGGCTGCTGGCCCTCGGCACGGCGGCGCTGCTGCCGGGCGAGGCGCGGGCGCAGGCCCAGGCGACGCAGGTGACCTGATACCTACGCCGTGACGGCCACGAACAGCGCCAATTCCGCGATGGGATCCCGCTTCACCACGCGCTACGCGCTGTTCCCGAGCGGGACGGTGCAGCAGTACAGTACACGGACCCAGCGGTGGTCTTCCTGGAGCGTGCAGACCTTCACGCCGCAGCGCATCGCCATGACCTCGCCTTCCAGCACCGCGGGCTGCAACCTGGCGGCGACCCTGAACCGCACCAGCGGCGAATACCGGCTGAGCCTGCGCTGCACGAACCGGACGGCGGTGGACTACCAGGGCAGTTGCGCGCGGGCTGCGACGGCGCCGGCGCCGGCGCAGCGGTTCTGAGGGCGGCAGCGGGCGCGGGCGGGCATTCCCGATATTGATGGATGGGGGGGCGCGGCCGGACAGGCCGGCGCCGAGATTGTTGGTTGGGGGCGCGTCGGGCAGCGATCAGCGTGAAGCCGCACGAAACGGGCCGAAATGCTGGCGGCATGGGCGAAGGCCAGTTTCGGGCGCCAGAAGCCCGCGCGCATTCCCGGTGCAGGGCCATTGACCCCTCTGTACTGGAGGCCCCATGGAAATCACCCTGCGCCGCCACTTCGCCGTGGACGAAGCCACGATCGGCACCATGACCATCGGCGACTTCACCTGCTTCACGCTGGAGGATGTGATCCGCACGGAGAAGGTCAAAAGCAGGACGGCGATCTTCGCCGGGACCTATCCGGTGATCCTGTGCGAAAGCCCGCGCTTCTCCGACAGCTACGCGAAGAAGGGGCTGGGGCGGATCGTGCCGCTGGTGGACAAGGTGCCGCAGTTCTCGGGCATCCGCATCCATGTCGGCAACAAGGCCGAGCATACGGATGGCTGCATCCTGGTCGGCGATAGCTGGGACCGGAAATCCGCCTTCATCGGCGGGTCGGCCTCCGCCTTCAAGCGCCTGATGAAGGTGCTGGGGACGGCGAAGGGCGGCATCCGCATCCTGATCAGCAATGATGTGGGGCGGCCCAAGGACAAGATGGGGCATCCGCCGCTGCCGCTGTACTTCATGATGCGGGGTGGGGGGATGTGCGTGCCGGCGTAGGCCCCCCCTCACCCAACCCTCTCCCCCCGTTGGGGGGAGAGGGCTTTTAGTTGGCGGCGACTTCGACGGTGGCGGTCAGGCCGAGGGCGGTGGCGAGGGCGTCGAGGCGGCGTTGGACGCTTTCGCCGGCGAAGACGCCGCTGCCCTCCACCAGGCGCAGTTGCAGCTCCCCGCCGCGGCGGCGGATGGCGGTGCCGGCGAGCAGGACGGGCGTGCCGCCCGACAGCGTGAAGGCCAGGCGCAGGGCGGCACCGAGGGTTTCGGCACGCTTCACCGCCGCGGCATCCAGCAGGGTGCGGGCGGTGGCGAGGAAGGGGGCCGTCGCGTCGGCCTCGTAGCGCAGCGCCACGACCAGGGCCAGGAAGGCGCGCTGGTGGTGGTCCAGCCCGACCCCAGGCTGGCGCAGGACGCGGTAGAAGGCGTGCTCGGCGCGGTAGTCCGGGTGGTCGTGGCTGCCGGAATCGGCGATCCAGCAACTGCTTTCGCGCAAGGCCGCCTGTTCCGGGCTTTCCTCGTCGAACAGCGCCTGGGTCCAGGCGAACAGCGCCGCGGGCAGGTCCGGGTCGCGGCCCCAGCGCATCGCCAGGTCGCGGCCGGCGGCCAGCATCGGGTCTTCCTGGCGCACCGCATCGGGCAGCAGGCGGGAATACCAACCCTCCCGCAGCCCGTTGGCGGAGAACACCACGCGGCTGGCGCCGGTGGCGCGCAGCAGGCGGCGAAGCACCACGGCGGCGTAGGGCATGTCGCCCAGGCGTTTCGCGGGCGCGCCGGGCATGGACGCCAGCATCTTGCGGTCGGATTTCGCGACGACGCCGGCAAGGTCCCGCGCCTCCTCCCGCCGCAGCACGTAGTGGTGGACGATGGACAGCGGGTAGCCGGTCTGGGCGATGTGCATCCGCGCCAGGGCGCGCCAGGCGCCGCCGACCAGGTACAGGTCCCGCCCCTCCCCGCGCTTGAGCCAGGCGACGCGGGCGAGGTCGGATTCGACGATGGCGCGGGCCCTGGTGGCGTCGTTGCCGGCGCGGTCCGCCAGGCGGATGGCGCCGATGGGCAGGGAGGCGGCGGTGGTGGCGCGGCCGGCGGCGAGGTCCACCACCTCCAGCGATCCGCCGCCGATGTCGCCCAGGATGCCATCCGCCTGGGGGAAGCCGAGCAGGACGCCGTCGGCGGAGAACATCGCCTCCTCCTCCCCGGTCAGGACGCGGACGGGCAGCCCCGGCAGGCGGGCGCGCAGGGCGTCGATGAAGTCGGGGCCGTTCTCGGCATCGCGGGCGGCGGCGGTGGCCAGGACCTCCACCGTGTCGGCGCCCATGGCCTGGGCGACGGCGGCGTAGCGCGAGAGGACGGTCAGCGCGGGGGCGATGGCGTCCTCGTTCAGGCGCCCGGTGTTCTGCAGGCCGCGGCCGAGGCCGAGGACGGCCTTCTCGTTGAAGATGGTGAGCGGGTTGCGGGACAGACCCTCGAACACCACCAGCCGGACGGAGTTGGAGCCGAGATCGACCACCGCCTGGCGCGGCGGCAGGGTGGTGGCGGCACGGGTGCGGGGCATGGGGAGGTCCAGAAGCTCAGGGCCTAAAGTGGAATCGAGGTCGAGCTTGAACGCCCATCGCGCTGTTCGGTCTCCGGTCGGCCGGGCCGATGCTGTTGGACGTCAATCCTCCACCTCTCAGTCCTGCAGCACGCGGTCCTGGCGGTTGCGGCGGGGCGGGGCGGTGGTGCGGCGGAGTGCGCTGCCGCGGCCGGAGAGGGACGGGTTGGTCATGAAGTAGTCGTGGGCCGAGACGGGCTTGCCGGTGTCTCCTTTGGCACTGGGCGTGACGCGGCGATAGGTGCCATCGGCGCGCAATTGCCAGGATTGCATGGTGTCCTGCAGGTTCACGACCATCACCTGGTCCAGGATCTGGGCGTGCACGGTGGGGTTCTCGATCGGGACCATGGTTTCGACCCGCCAGTCCAGGTTGCGGGCCATGAGGTCGGCGGAGGAGATGAAGATGCGGGCGCGGCGGGACGGCAGGCGGTGGCCGTTGCCGAAGACGTAGACGCGGGAGTGTTCGAGGAAGCGGCCGACGATGGACTTGACGCGGATGTGCTCGGACAGGCCGGGAATGCCGGGGCGCAAGCAGCAGATGCCGCGGACGATGCACTCGACCTTCACCCCGGCCTGGGAGGCGCGGTAGAGCGCGTCGATGATCTGTTCGTCCACCAGGGAGTTCAGCTTGAGCCAGATGCCGGCGGGCTTGCCCTCGCGGGCGAAGGCGATCTCGCGCTCGATCAGGCCGAGCAAGGCGGGGCGGATGGTGAGTGGGGCGAAGGCGAGGCCTTCCATGGTTTCGGGGCGGGCGTAGCCGGTCATGTAGTTGAACAGCTTCGCGGCATCGCGCGTCAGGGCCGGATCGGCGGTGAAGAAGGACAGGTCGGTGTAGATGCGGGCGGTGATCGGGTGGTAGTTGCCGGTGCCGAAATGCGCGTAGCTGCGCAGGATCTCGCGCTCGCGGCGCACCACCAGGCTGACCTTGGCGTGGGTCTTGAGCTCGACGAAGCCGAAGACGACCTGGACGCCGGCGGCTTCCAGTTCGCGGGCGAGCGCGATGTTGCGTTCCTCGTCGAAGCGGGCCTTGATTTCCACGATGCCGGTGACGGATTTGCCGGCCTCCGCGGCCTCGATCAGGGCGCGTGCGATGGGGCTGTCGCGCGAGGTGCGGTAGAGCGTCTGCTTGATGGCGACGACGTTGGGGTCGCGCGCGGCCTGGCGCAGGAATTGGACGACGACGTCGAAGCTCTCATACGGGTGGTGGACGACGATGTCCTTGGCGGCGATGGCGGCAAAACAGTCGCCGCCGAAATCCAGGATGCGTTCCGGGAAGCGCGGCGTGTAGGGGGTGAACAGCAGGTCGGGGCGGTCGTCCACGATCAGCTGCTTGATGTCGGCGATGCCGAGCAGGCCATCCACCTTCACCACGCCCTGGCGGTCCGCATCCAACTCCTCCGCCACCAGGTCCACCATGTCGGCCGCCATGCGGGCATCAACCGACAGCAGGATGGCGCGGCCGCGGCGGCGGCGCTTGAGGGCGGTCTCGTAGGACCGCACCAGGTCCTCGGCTTCCTCCTCGAACTCCACGTCGGTGTCGCGGATCAGGCGAAACAGGCCGTGCTCGGCGGCGATGAAGCCGGGGAACAGGCGGCGGAGGAACAGGACGATCAGGTCCTCCAGCATCACGAAGCGGATCGGCGCGCGTTCGCCGGCGGGCGTCAGGCCGGCGGGAAGGCGGATGAAGCGCTCGATCTGCGGCGGCAGCGGCAGCAGGGCGCGCATGGTGCCGCCATCCTCCTCCCGCACCAGCTTCAGCACCATGCAGAGCGCCAGATTGGCGATGAAGGGAAAGGGATGGGCAGGGTCCACCGCCAGCGGCGTCAGCACCGCGAAGACCCGGTCCATGAACCAGCCTTCCAGCCAGGCGCGGTCGGCCTCCGTCAGGTCCTTCACGTCGGCGACGATGACGCCGGCGCCGGCGAGCAGGCCGCGCAGTTCGTGCCAGGCGGATTGCTGGCCCTCGATCAGGGCCTGGGAGGCACCGTGCACGGCGGCGAGCTGCTGGCTCGGCGTCAGGCCATCCGGGGATGCGGCGGTGATGCCGGCGCGTTCCTGGCCGATAAGGCCGGCGACGCGGACGGAATAGAACTCGTCCAGGTTGGAGGCGGAGATGGCGACGAAGCGCAGGCGTTCCAGCAGCGGGTGGCGCGGATTGGCGGCTTCCTCCAGCACCCGGGTGTTGAAGGCGAGCCAGGACAATTCGCGGTTGATGAATCGGGTCGGGCTGTCCGGCGCGACGGCCGGGGGGCGGACGGCGCCATGCGGGGCCCCCGGCTTGAGGGCGGGGGCGGCGGGGGCTGGCGCGGGCGCGGGCATCGTGTCCATCGCGCCAGACTAGCGCAGCGGCGGGCGGTCCGGGGAGGCGTTGTTGGATGACGTCTCGGAACGGTCATCCAGCGCCAGCGTCTGCCGGGCGAAGGGGATGGTGATGGCGGCGGCGCGGGCGAGCGAGGCGGCATCCAGCGCCGCGACGGCGTCGGCGATGGAAGCGGCATGGCGCGGCAGGCGGGACAGCAGGAAGGCCTGGACGGCGGGCTCGATGTGGAGCTGGCGGTCGGCGATGTGCTTTGCCAGCAGGGCGGCGAGCAGGATCGCGGAGGGTTCCGCGAGGCCCACGGCATGGGTGGCGCGGAGGCGGCTGGCGAGGTCCGGCAGGATGGTCGGCCAGCGCGCCGGCGGGCTGCGGGCCGCCATCAGCAGGGGAAGGCCGGCGGCGGCGTGGTGGTTGATGAGGTGGAACAGCGCGGGCTCCGGCGCGGCATCGGCACGGTCCAGCGCCGTGCCGGTGGCCTCGGCCAGGGCGAAATCGAGCGTCAGGCCCGGCCCCTCCAGCACCCGCCAGCCGAAGGCTTCGGCGGTGGCCTGCAGCATGTGGGTCTTGCCGGTGCCGGCCGGGCCATGCAGGGCAAGACGGCGCAACGGCCAGATCTCGGGCGTTTCGAGCCAGGCGAGCGCCTCCGCATTCGAGGCATCCGGGATCAGGTCGGCACGGGCGGAGGACGGGTGTGGCGGGAGTGGAAGCGGCAATTGGCGGGGCTCGAGGGGCATGGCTGGCTGCCTGGATAGCGGAGGCGGCAGGTCCTGGCGATTGCCAACCCATTCAGCGCGTCCGGCGGCGGGACATCGCGAGGTGTAATTGCCTGGATTACAGTCACCATCAGTGCTATTTGCCAGCTGTGAAAATTGCTTACACCACACCAAATGATGATCAAGTAACGCATATTTTGTTTCAATATTATTTTGTGTGCTAAACTGCGCCAGTTCCACACCTCATGGATGCTCTGCCGTGACTGAGAGCTTCCGCGTCGTCGGCGTCGGCGCTTCTGCCGGCGGGGTCGAGGCCTTGCAGACGCTGTTCCGCGGCCTGCCCGACCCGGCGCCGCCCATGGCCTTCGTGGTCGTGACACATCTGGCGCGCGGCCATCATTCGGCGCTGCCCGCGATCATCGGCGACTGCACCACCATGACGGTCCTGGCGGCGGTCGACGGGCAGGAGTTGCAGGCGGGCCAGGTCCATGTGCTTGACCACAATGCGGTGCTGACGGTGGCCAACGGCAAGCTGGTGCTGGCCGATCAGCCTGCCGGCCAGGCGCGCGAACGGTATCCCATCGACGTCCTGCTCGCCTCCCTCGCCGAGGACCAGTCGCAGGAAGCGATCGGCGTCGTGCTGTCCGGCAGCGGACATGATGGGACCTTGGGGCTGAAGGCGATCCGGGAGGCCGGCGGCCTGACGATCGCCCAGGGGCCCGATGCCGGTGTGCCCGCGGGCACCGCACCGCAGTACCCGGAGATGCCGGACAGCGCGGTGTCTGCCGGCGTGGTGGACCTGGTGGTGCCGGCCGGACAGATGGGCGCCCGGCTGCGCGCCCTGGCCGCCGGCCCGGCGGATCTGGCGGAAGGGGTGCGCAGCCGCGCCGCGCTTGCGGCGCTGCATGCCGAGATCGCCGCCATCCTGCTGGCCACCGTCGGCCATGATTTTTCCGGCTACAAGGACAAGACCTTCTTCCGCCGCGTGCAGCGCCGCCTGCATGTGCTCGGCCTGCCGAATGCGGAAGCCTACCTGGCGCGGCTGCGGGCGGATCCGGAGGAAGCCCGCCTGCTGTTCCGCGACCTGCTGATCGGCGTCACCGGCTTCTTCCGCGATGCGGAGGCCTTCGCCGCGCTGGAATCGCACGCCATTCCCAGCCTGTTCCGCGACCGCACGGCGGAGGAGGTGGTGCGGGTCTGGGTGCCTGGCTGCGCCACCGGGGAGGAAGCCTATTCCATCGCCATCCTGCTGCGCGAATACATGGCCGCGCATCCCGGCGGCCCGCGTGCACAGATCTTCGCCACCGACATCGACGAGGCGGCCTTGGCCGCGGCGCGGCGTGGCCGCTACCCCCGGCCGATGCTGTCCGGCGTCTCCCCGCCCCGGCTGGCGCGGTTCTTCACGGAGGATGCGGCCAGCTTCGCGGTGACGAAGGAGTTGCGGGACATCTGCGTCTTCTCGCCGCACAGCGTCATCAACGACCCGCCGTTTTCCCGCATCGACCTGGTCTCCTGCCGCAACCTGCTGATCTACCTGGGTGGCGCCCTGCAGGACCAGGTGATCCCGCTGTTCCACTACGCGCTGCGGCCGGGCGGCTTCCTGTTCCTCGGCGTGGCCGAGACCATCGCGCGGCATACGGAGTTGTTCGCACCGGAGGACAAGGCGCACCGGCTTTACCGGCGGCGGGACAATGGCGTCTCGGCCGCGTCGCCCCTCCACCTGGCAACCAGCCGCGGTTGGCCGACGCGCCCGCCGACGCGCCCGCCCGCGGCAGGACGCAGGGCGGAATTGCGCCAGGTGGCGGAATCCCTGGTGCTGGACCGCTTCGCGCCGCCGCATGTGGTGGTGAGCCGGGAGGGCGACGTGCTGCACCAGTCGGCGCATCTCGGTCGCTACCTGGAACCCGCGGCGGGCCGCCCGAGCCGCCAGTTGCTGGCCATGGCACGCCCGGGCCTGCGCGTTGCCCTGCGGGCGGCGCTGCGGGAAGCGGTTGGGACGTCCCGGCCCGCGGTCCGACCGATGGTGGAGTTGGAGAGCGACGGGCGCCGCCTGACCGTGACGCTGACGGTGGTGCCCATCGTTGCACCGGCGACTGCGCCGCCGACCGAGGCTCCGCCGATGCCCATGCCCATGCCGGGGCCGGGGCCGGGGCCGGGGCCGGGGCCGGGGGCGGAGCCGCCGCCAGCGACGGGAAGCGAGGCCAATGACCGGCTTTTCCTGGTCCTGTTCAACGAAATCCTGCCGGCCGTGGACGCACCCGTGGCAAGCGGGCCGGAGGACGGACGCACCACCCGGCTGGAGCGCGAGCTGCGTGACACGCGGGAGCGGCTGCAATCCATCACCGAGGAATACGAGACGGCGACGGAGGAACTGACCTCGGCGAACGAGGAGATGGTCTCGGTCAACGAGGAACTGCAATCGACCAACGAGGAGCTGGAGACCTCGAAGGAAGAACTGCAATCGGTGAACGAGGAACTGCGCACCGCGAACACCGAGCTGTCCGGCAAGATCGACGAGCTGGACCTCGCCAACGCCGACCTGCGCAACCTGTTCGACAGCACGCAGATCGCCACCCTGTTCCTCGACCGGCATCTGGTGATCCGCAGCTTCACGCCGGCGGTCAGCAGCATCTTCAACCTGGTGCCGGCGGACCGCGGCCGCCCGGTGACGGATTTCGCCAGCCAGCTGGACCAGGTGGACCTGCGCATGGAAACCCGCCGCGCCCTGGATGAGCGCGAGGCGGTGGAGCGCCGGGTGACGGCGCGCGACGGCACCGTGCACTACCTGATGCGGATGCTGCCCTACCGCACCGCGGAGGGCGAGGTGGATGGCGTGGTGCTGACCTTCTTCGACGTCACCAAGGTGGTGGAGGGGGAGATGCTCGGCACGCTGGTGGATGAGCTGAACCACCGCGTGCGCAACATGCTGCAGGTGGTGCAGGCGGTGGCGGCCAGCACGCTGCGACGCGCCACATCCCTGCCCGAATTCGGCGAGGCCTTCGGCGGCCGCATCAAGGCGCTGGCCCGCGCGCATGAGCTGCTGTCCGACCAGGGCTGGAGCACGGTGGACCTGCGGGCGCTGATCGCCAAGGAGGTCGAGCCCTATGCGGACGGCCCGGACCGGGTGGAGATGCAGGGCGAGCCGGTGCGGTTGCCGCCCAAATTCGCCCTGGCACTGGGAATGGTGCTGCATGAGATGGCGACGAATGCGACCAAGCATGGCGCACTCGGCGTGCCGGGTGGGCGGGTGCAGGTGGGCTGGCGGCATGAAGGGTCCCGTGCCGGGGCGAGGCTGCTGATCTATTGGTCGGAAACCGGCGTGCCGGCGGCGGTCGGCGCACCGACCCGCCGCGGCTTCGGCTCCGACCTGATCGACAGGCTGCTGCGCCACGACCTCGGTGGCAGCAGCGAGGTGGCGCAGGAGGGTGACAGGCGGGTGATGACGCTGCGCATCCCGCTGGACATGATCGCGTCGGGCCGGCGGCTGGATACCGAGCGGGTGGCCGGGTGGGACTGAGGCCAAGGCCGGCACCTGCGGAAGCGCCACTCCTATCAACGCTTTCTCAATCCTTCCCGCACCATTCTCCGCCCGCCGGCCCGTACCGGTACGCCGCAAGGATTGCCGCGAAGCAGTTTCGACGGTCATCCCGTCCGGCGGAGGCAGGCATGTTCGATGGTTTGGCGGGCTCCCCGAAGGGGGGCGATGGCGGGCTGGATGGCGGACTTCCGGGACTGTGCGGCGGCAGCCTCCGGCACCAGCTGGCGGCGGTGCGGAAGCACCTGGGGATGGAGGTGGCCTTCGTCTCCCAGTTCGTCGGCGGCCGGGCGGTGTTCCGGGAGGTGGATGCCCCGGGGCTGGAGGCGCTGATCAAGCCCGGGGACCAGCGACCGCTGGCGGACCTGTACTGCCCGCACATCCTGGCCGGCCGGCTGCCGGAGCTGATGGCGGATACGGCGCGATATCCGCTGGCGCGGTCCCTGCCCATCACCGCCGCGGTGCCGATCGGGGCGCATCTCAGCGTGCCGATCCGGCTGCCCGATGGGCAGGCCTATGGCATGTTCTGCTGCTTCAGCCCGCATCCGAACCCCTCGCTCAATGCCCGCGACCTGCAGGTGATGCGGGTGTTCGCGGACATGGCGGCGCATGACATTTCCCGCGTGCACGCCGCGGAACAGGCGCGGGCGGCGGTGGCGGCGCGGATCGAGCAGGTGATCGCCGGCCGGCAATTCGGCTTCCGCTACCAACCGATCCTGTCCATGCAGCCCTTCCAGGTGGTGGGGTTCGAGGCGCTGTGCCGCTTCGCGCCGGAGCCCCACCGGACGCCGGATGTGTGGTTCGAGGAGGCGCATGCCGCCGGGTGCGGCGAACGCCTGGAGGTGGCGGTGCTGCGCCATGCGGTGGAGGCGCTGCGGCTGCTGCCGGCGCCGGTGTTCATCTCGGTCAACGCATCGCCGGCCACGATCCTCGGCGGGGCGCTGCCGGGCGTCTTTGCCGGGCTGCCGATGCAGCGCCTGGTGCTGGAGGTGACGGAACATGCGCAGGTGCCGGACTACGCCGCGCTGCGCGAGGCGCTGGCGCCGCTGCGCCACGCCGGGGCGAAGGTCGCGATCGACGATGCGGGCGCGGGCTATTCCAGCCTGCACCACATCCTGCAGCTGCGGCCGGACATCATCAAGCTGGACATGGGCCTGACCCGGTCGGTGGACAGCGACCCGGCGAAGCGGGCCCTGGCGGCGGCGCTGTGCCACTTCGCGCGGGAGACCGGCTGCGAGATCGTGGCGGAGGGCATCGAGACGGAGGCGGAGTTCGCGACGCTTGAAAGCCTGGGCGTGGCGAAGGGCCAGGGCTACCTGCTTGGCCGGCCTGGCGACCTGGCGACGGCGCGGGAGATGGTGGGGGTGGGCTGAGCCTCAACTCCCCGTCCGCGGCGGGTCCAGGTACAGCGGACTTTCCAGGTAGCGTCGCAGCCAATATCGGGCAATCACGCCGATGGCCGCCGCCATCGGCACCGCCAGCAGCACGCCGAGGAAGCCGAAGGCGACGCCGCCGGCGAACAGCGCGAAGATCACCCAGACCGCGTGCAGTTCCACCCGGTCCCCCAGCAGGCGGGGATAGATGACGTAGCCCTCCACCGTCTGGCCGATGACGAAGATGCCGACGACCAGCAGCACCTCGTTCCAGGTGCCGAACTGCGCGACAGCCAGGATGACGGCGGTGACGAAGCCGGTCAGCGAGCCGACATAGGGGATGAAGGACAGCAGGCCGGCCATCAGCCCGACGGTCAGGCCCAGTTCCAGCCCGGCGGCGGACAGGGCGGCGGCGTAGTAGGCGGCCAGGATGGCGCAGCACAGCAACTGGCCGCGCAGCCAGGCCGCCAGCACGCGGTCCGTGTCCCGCGCCAATTGCCGCAGCACCTGGGCGGATCGGCGCGGCAGCCAGCTTTCCATGCGCGCCATGATGCGCCGCCAGTCCCGCAGCAGGTAGAAGCCGACGATCGGCGTCACCACCAGCAGCGCGAACACGTTGAACAGCGCGACGCCGCCGCCGATCAGGCGCGCGACCGCGGTGCCCATGAAGGTGACGATCTGGCCGGCCTGGCCGATCACCAGGTCGCGCAGCTGGGCGTCCACCACATCCGGGCCGAAGGCGTTCTGCGCCGCCTCCAGCGCCTGGCGCACCGCCTGGCCGATGCCCGCGACATAGGCGGGCATGCGGACGATCAGCACGCCGATCTGCGCCACCAGCAGCGGATACAGCAGCAGCAGCGCGACCAGGGCGAGCGCCGTCAGCGCCAGTACCAGCAGGAAGGCGGCGACCGAGCGGGGCACGCCGAGCTTCGCCAGGCGCGTCGTCGGTGGGTCCAGGAAATAGGCGATGCAGCCGGCCAGGACGAAGGGCGTCAGGATGGCGGAGAACAGCCAGACGCAGAACAGCAGGAAGGCGGCGCCGCCCGCGACCAGGCCCCAGCGCTCGCCCCGTGTGGCGCGGCGGCCCTGCTGCACCGGGGCGGGCGGCGGCGGGATGGGCGGGCGCGGCGGCGGCAGGGCGCCCTGCGGCATCGGCACCGCCGGCGGCAAGGTGGGCGGCGGCAGGCGCGGCGCGGTCATGGACGCCGCCCTGTCATGCGTGACGCCGGGCGGCCTGCACCACATAGGCGGCGCCGGAGGCCAGGGTGGTGGCGGTGACCAGCCAGATGCCGAATTGCAGCGCGGCATCCGCATCCAGCCGGTAGCCGGACAGCAGCAGCGCGCCGGCGGCGAGCGCGATCTGCGCCGCGGTGTTCAGCTTCGAGATCCACAGCGGCTCGATGAGCGGCGGCTGGCCGAGCAGGTACAGCACCAGCACGCCGCCGACGATCAGCAGGTCCCGGAACACCACCAGGATCGCCAGCCAATCCGGCAGCACGCCGAGCGCGGCCAGCGTGACGTAGACGGAAACCAGCAGCGCCTTGTCGGCGACCGGGTCCATCAGCGCGCCGAGGGCGGAGCGGCTGTTGCGGATGCGGGCCAGCCAGCCATCGATGCCGTCCGAGAGGCCGGCGGCGACGAAGACCCAGAAGGCCAGGTCCAGCCGGTGTTGCAGCATCAGCCAGATGGCGCCCGGGACGGCGCAGAGCCGGGCGAAGGTGATCGCGTTTGGCAGCGTGAACGGCCCGGCATCCGGCGCGACAGCCGAGGCCTGGACGCGCTCGGGTGGCGTGTCAGCGGGCTCCGGCAAGGCTGAGGCGCCATCCCTCGCGGCCTGGGACCGGGTTCGGCGGCAGGCGCGGATCGGCCATCGTCGGGCTGAGGAACAGGCCGCTATCGGCCATGCCGGCGGCCGCCTCGGCCGGCTGGGCGCGCAGCGACAGGCGCAGGCGGGCGCCATCGGCGGCCACCGCCACCACCTGCATCCGCGCGACCGGGGCGGCGGTGGACAGGCGGCGGGTGATCTCGACCCACTCGGCGAAAGACCGGTAGCTGGCCAGCGCCTCCACCGTGGTGACGGCGGGGCCGGAGCCGGGGTTGGGCGCCGCGGCCGGCGCGCCGGGCGGCGCCGCGGGGGCGCTGCCGTCGAAGGCCGGCGCGGGGGCGCGGCCACCGGCGGCGGCGACGCGCTGCGGGTTGAAGTTCACGGTGATGCGGGCGGTGTAGGTGCGGGCGCTGATCCGTTCCGATTCGATGATG
The DNA here is from genome assembly GCF_051433195.1 of Falsiroseomonas sp. E2-1-a20. Lineage (NCBI taxonomy): Bacteria > Pseudomonadati > Pseudomonadota > Alphaproteobacteria > Acetobacterales > Roseomonadaceae > Falsiroseomonas > Falsiroseomonas sp. E2-1-a20. The sequence goes on from NZ_JBHMFT010000005.1 coordinate 156,375, forward strand.
AGGGAGCGGACCATGCCCTCGATCTGCGCGTCGGAGGCGCGGGGGTTCATCCCGAGGCTGGCGGCCATGCGTTCATAGGCGAGCCGCTGGCCGTTGTTCAGCGCCTGCTCGCGCGCCAGCACGGCGGTTTCCGCCGTGGCCTCGGCGGGGATGCCGCGCTGGACCAGCGGATCCTCCTGCGCCATGCCGGGGCCGGCCAGGGCGGGGGTGAGGGCGAGCAGGACAGCGAGGCAGATCGCGCGCAGCACGCGAGTTGCCGATCCCCCGGCCGCGTGGTTGTTTCCGCTCCGCTGGCCGCGCCGCAGGCTCGCCGGCATCTTGCCATCCTTTTCCATTCCCAGCCGCATACCCGATCGGGGGCCGCCATGACCAGCCTGACCTACCGAGACGCGGGGGTTGATATCGAAGCCGGCGACGCGCTGGTGGAAGCCATCAAGCCGCTGGCGCGCAGCACCGACAGGGCTGGAACGATGGGTGGGCTCGGCGGTTTCGGGGCGCTGTTCGACCTGAAGGCGGCAGGGTTCCGCGACCCGGTCCTGGTGTCCTCCACCGATGGCGTCGGCACCAAGCTGAAGCTGGCGATCGACAGCGGCATCCATGGCTTCGTCGGCCAGGACCTTGTCGCGATGTGCGTCAACGACCTGGTGGTGCAGGGCGCGGAGCCGCTGTTCTTCCTGGATTATTTCGCGACGGGCAAGCTGGAGGTGGCGCAGGCCTCCCAGGTGGTGGCGGGCATCGCGGAAGGCTGCCGCATCGCCGGCTGCGCGCTGGTGGGTGGCGAGACGGCGGAAATGCCGGGGCTGTATCGTGGCGGCGACTACGACCTGGCCGGCTTCACGGTGGGCGCCGCGGAACGTGACGCGCTGCTGCCGAAGCCGGATGTCGGGCCGGGCGACGTGCTGCTGGGGCTTGCCAGTTCCGGCGTGCATTCGAACGGCTTCTCGCTGGTGCGGCGCATCCTGGAGGGCACCAACCTCACGATGTCGGCACCGGCGCCGTTCGGCGCGGGAAAGTCGGTGGCGGAGGCGCTGCTGGTACCGACGCGGATCTACGTGAAGCCGGTGCTGGCGCTGCACAAGGCCGGGCTGCTGAAGGCGGCGGCGCACATCACCGGCGGCGGCCTGCCGGGCAACCTGCCGCGCGTGCTGCCGGAAGGCGTGGCGGCGGTGCTGGATGCCGGGGCCTGGTCCCTGCCCCCGGTCTTCGGCTGGCTGGCGCGCCAGGGCAACGTCGCGGCGGAGGAGATGCTGCGGGTGTTCAACTGCGGGCTCGGCATGGTGCTGGTGGTGGCCGAGGGCAACGTCGAAGCCGCGACGGCGCAGTTGGAGACGGCCGGGGAGACGGTGTTCCGCATCGGCGGGCTGGTCGCCGGCGAAGGGCGGGCCACGGTGCGCATCGACAACATCGGTCCCGGCTGGCCCGCTTGAGGCACCCGTCTTGAGGCAGCGCATCGGCGTCCTGATCTCGGGCCGCGGCAGCAACATGGCGGCGCTGCTGCGGGCGGCGGCAGTGCCGGGTTATCCGGCGGAGATCGGGCTGGTGCTGTCGAACCGGGCCGACGCGCCGGGGCTGGCGGTGGCACAGGCCGCCGGGGTGCCGACCGTGGTGGTGGAAAGCCGCGGCCGCGACAAGCCGGGCTTCGAGGCGGCGATGCAGGCGGAGTTCACCCGCCACGGCATCCGGCTGCTGGCGCTGGCCGGCTTCATGCGGGTGCTGACGCCGGAGTTCTGCGAAGCCTGGCGCGACCGGCTGGTGAACATCCACCCGTCCCTGCTGCCGTCCTTCCGCGGGCTGGACACCCATGCGCGCGCGCTGGCCGCCGGGGTTCGGCTGCATGGCTGCACGGTGCACCTGGTGACGCCCGGCGTGGATGAGGGGCCGATCCTGGCGCAGGCGGCGGTGCCCGTCCTGGCTGGCGACACCGAGGCGACGCTGGCCGCGCGGGTGCTGGCGCAGGAACACCTGCTGTACCCGGCGGCGCTGGCCTGGCTGGCGGCGGGGCGGGTGCGGGTGGTGGGCGGCGTGGCGGAGATCGATGCGCCGGGGGCAGAGGGCGCCCTCGCCAACCCCTTGCCGCTGGCCGCCGCGCTACCTACAAACAGGTCCACACGCGGATCCGTATGAGGGCAACCATGGCCGAGCAGGCGCCGACCTATGAAATGGTGGAAGTGAAGGCCGAGGATATCCTGGCGGAGCGCCAATCCTTCTACGGCGCCTTCATGAAGGGCACGACCTGGTCGATCGGGATCACCGTGGCGATCCTGCTGCTGATGGCGATCTTCCTGGTCTGAGGAAGGCGCGCTGAAATGAAGGAAGGGCCGCATCCCGTGAGGGGTGCGGCCCTTTTTCGTGGGGCTGTCTCGAGCCCCCCTCACCCAACCCTCTCCCCCCAGCGGGGGGAGAGGGCTTTGGTGTCAGCCGACGATGTCGGTGCCGGCGAAGAAATAGGCGATCTCGGTCGCGGCGTTCTCGGCGCTGTCGGAGCCGTGCACGGAATTGGCCTCGATGCTCTCGGCGAACATCTTCCGGATCGTACCCTCGGCGGCGTTGGCCGGGTTGGTGGCGCCCATGATCTCGCGGTGCTTGGCCACGGCATCCTCGCCTTCCAGCACCTGCACGACCACGGGGCCGGAGGTCATGAAGCCGACCAGGTCGTTGAAGAAGCCACGCTCGCGGTGCACGCCGTAGAAGGTCTCGGCCTGGGCGCGGGACATGTGGATGCGCTTCTGGGCGACGATGCGCAGGCCGTTCTCCTCGAACACCGCGTTGATCGTGCCGGTCAGGTTGCGGCGCGTGGCGTCGGGCTTGAGGATGCTGAAGGTGCGCTCGGTGGCCATGGCGATGATCCTTGGTTGGTGGCGCGGCGGATAGGCGGGGAATGCGCCCTGCGCAAGCCCCGCACCCGCCGCGCCAACCCGCCAGGCCGGGCCGGGGCCAGATCAGGCCGGCGCCGTGCCGCGCTGCCGGCGACGCGCCAGGCCCAGCGCCGCCAGGCCGAAGCCGAACAGCGCCATGGAGGCCGGCTCCGGCACCGAGGTCGGCGGGTCGATCGGCACGCCGGCGATGGTGGTACCGGCGATCGCCATGCCGGAGTCATAGATCGTGTCCGACCAGTTCGTCACGCCGAACTGCAGGCGGTAGGTGCCGGCATCCGCGATGGTGTAGTCCGACTGGATCCACCCGGAATGGCCGCAGCCGCTGGCGAAGCAGGTGCCGCTGTCGCCGCCCAGCACGTTCCAAGTCGTGCCGGCCTGGATGCCGATGCTGCCGGGCGTCAGCGTCGCCTGCGCGGCCGGAAGGCCGAAGCCGGGCACGATGTTGCCGGGGGCCGGCTGGGTGCGCGCGGTGAACAGGATGGCGACCTCGTCCATCGCGCCGTTCAGCAGCCGCGCCCAGGAATAGTCGGCGAAGCCCGAACCATCCGATGTCACGTAGTTGAAGAAGAACCGCAGCGTGTCGTTGGCTGCGGCGACGAAGGCGTTGGTGGTCAATGTCGAGCCGTTGGTCTCGCTGCCGAAGCCGTTCCGCAGCGTGCCGCCGCCGTTGGTGCCGCCATTGGTGGTGACGTAGGAATAGCCTGGGCCACCCACCGGCGGCGCCACGACGACGCCATTCGGGCTTTCGGTGCCCGCCGCGCCGATGGCGGTCCAACCCACGGGCACCGGCCCGGCGAGGGCATCGCCCAGCGGGGCGAAGGCCAGTACGGCGGCGACAAGCGCACCACTGGCGGGGTGCTTGAGGCGCCGCGCAAATCCGTAGCCTGCTTCCATCAACATCACGCTCTCCATCCTGGCGTAGCGGCGTCCATCGCCGCGGACACGTAACCGCAAGATCGATGCCAGGGCGCAATCTCAAGCTTGTTCAACTTGTTATACGATTTGGATTGTGGAGTTCATCCGCCCCTGTAATGAGTGCCGACAGGTCGTTATGGTGGCGGCTCGGTTCTGCCCCTACGCCTGCGGCGCCGGGCCGGCTATGAAGCGGTCCCATGACCGTCCTCAGCATCCGTGACCTCACCATCCGCTTCGGCGGGCGCGAATTGATGAACGGGGCCGAGCTGACGCTCGACACCGGGCACAAGCTCGGCCTGGTCGGGCGCAACGGCGCCGGGAAATCCACGCTGCTAAAGGCCATCACCCGCGACCTGATCCCGGATGGGGGCGAGATCCGCCTGGCCGCGCGCGCCCGTATGGGCGTGGTGTCGCAGGAGGCGCCGGGCGGTCCCTCCAGCCTGCTGGAGGCGGTGCTGGAGGCGGATACCGAGCGGGCGGAGCTGCTGTCGGCGCTGGAGCGGGACGACCAGGCGCATCGGGCGGCGGAAATCCATGAACGCCTGATGGCGATCCAGGCCGATGCGGCGCCGGCCCGCGCGGCGACGGTGCTGGCCGGGCTGGGCTTCGATGCGGAGGCGCAGGCGCGGCCGCTGGACAGTTTCTCCGGCGGCTGGCGGATGCGCGTGGCGCTGGCCCGCGCGCTGTTCCTGGAGCCGGACCTGCTGCTGCTGGACGAGCCGACCAACCACCTCGACCTGGAAGCGACGCTGTGGCTGGAGGGCTGGCTGAACCGCTTCGCGGGTGCGGCCATCATCGTCAGCCATGACCGTGGGCTGCTGGACCGGGCGGTGGACGGGATCGCGCATCTCGATCGCGGCAAGATCCTGTACTACCCCGGCAATTACGAACGCTTCGTCCGCATCCGCACCGAACGCGCGGCGCAGGTGGAAGCGCAGCGCGGCAAGATCGCGGCGCAGCGGGCGCATATGCAGGCCTTCGTGGACCGCTTCCGGGCCAAGGCCTCCAAGGCCAAGCAGGCGCAGTCCCGCATCAAGGCGCTGGAGAAGCTGCCGGTGCTGGATGCGGTGATCGAGGACGCCAGCACCACCTTCGCCTTCCCGGAGCCGGAGGAGCTGGCGCCGCCCGTCCTCGCGCTGGAGCATGTCGAGGTCGGCTATGGCGGGCCGCCGATCCTGCGCAACCTCGACCTGCGGATCGACCAGGAGGACCGGATCGCGCTGCTCGGCGCCAATGGCAACGGCAAGTCCACGCTGGCCAAGCTGCTGGCGGGGCGGCTGGGGCCGTCGCGCGGCACGGTGAAGCGGGCGCCGCGGCTGCGAGTCGGCTTCTTCGCGCAGCACCAGTCGGAGGATCTGGACGCCTCCGGCACGCCGCTGAGCCACATGCAGGCGGCGCTGCCCAACGCCACCATCGCGCAATGCCGCAGCCAGCTCGCCCGCTTCGGGCTGACGGTGGAGCGCGCCGAGACGCGGATCGCGAATTGCTCGGGCGGTGAGAAGGCGCGCCTGCTCCTGGCGCTGTGCACGCGGGATGCGCCGCAGTTGCTCATTCTCGACGAGCCGACCAACCACCTCGACATCGATGCGCGGGAGGCACTGGTGCGGGCGCTGGCGGATTTCGGCGGCGCGGTGCTGCTGATCACCCACGATCCGCACCTGGTGGAGCTGATCGCGGACCGGCTGTGGCTGGTGGCGGATGGGCAGGTGAAGTCCTTCGACGGCGACATGGACGAATACCGCGCGCTGCTGGCCGACCAGGCGCGCGGGCCGGGGCGCGCGGCGGAGGCGGAAGGTGGCGGCAAGGGGTCGCTGGAGCGGAAGAAGAGCGCCTCCGCGCGGGCCGCGCTGGCGCCGATGCGGACGCGGCTGAAGGAGATCGAGAAGGCGATTGAGAAGCTGGCGCTGGAGACCAGGCTGATCGAGAAGCGCCTGAACGACCCGGCGACCTATGCGAAGCGCAAGCCGGAAGACATCACCTGGGCGAATACGCGGCGCATCGTGATTTCCCGCCAGACCGCGGCGCTGGAAGAGGAATGGCTGAAGCTGTCCGAGGAGCTGGACGCGGCCTGACAGCGCGGGCTTGACGGTACGGGGGACGGTTGCGACACCGGGAGGAAATCCATCCCGGGAGACAACGTCATGATCCGTCGCCGCACGCTGGCCGCCCTGCCGCTCGTTGCCCTCGCCGCGCCGGCCCTGGCGCAGGGGGCGGGACCGATCCGCCTGATCGTGCCGGCGCCGCCCGGCGGGCCGACGGATATCCTGGCGCGGCTGACCGGGGAACGCGCGGCGGTGACGCTCGGGCAGCCGGTGGTGGTGGACAACCGGGCGGGCGCGGGCGGCGTGATCGGGGCGGAGGCCACGACGCGCAGCGCGCCGGATGGGCTGACCATCATGGTCGGGCACAACCAGACCCATGCCTCCAACCAATCCATGATGGCCCGCCTGCCCTTCCACGTGGTGGAGGGGTTCACGCCGATCGCCAAGATGGGGACGGTGCATCACGCGACGGTGGTGCCGGCCTCCTCGCGGGCGAAGACCATGGCGGAATTGCAGGCGATGGGGCGGAATGGCGGGCGGGTGACCTATGCCTCCTCCCAGGCCGGCTCGGCGAGCCATGTGATCTCGGAAACCTTCGTGCGGCGGTCCGGGATGGATGCGACGCATGTGCCGTACCGGGGGGCGGCGCCGGCGGCGACGGATACGGTGGCGGGGGTGGTGGATTTCTACACCTCCACCTTCCCGACCGTGGCGGCGCTGATCCGCGACGGGCGGCTGCGCGCGCTGCAGGTGGGCGCGCCGGCGCGGCTGGCGGATTTTCCCGAGTTGCCGACGGCGGCGGAAGCGGGGGTGCCGTACATGGCGGTGGATGCCTGGTTTGGGCTGTTCGCCCCGGCCGGGCTGCCGGCGGCGATGGCGGAGCGGCTTTCGCGGGCGTTCCTCGGCGCGCTGGAGGAGGCGGAGGTGAAGCGGCGGCTGGCAGCGGCCGGGTTCACGCTGGACCCGATGGGGCCGGAGGCGTTCGGGGCGTTCCAGCGGGCGGAAGTGGCGCGGTGGGCGGAGATGGTGGCGCTGACGGGGGTGAAGCTGGAGGATTGACCCTAGATTTTGGAATGGTAGCTCTGCGGTGGGTTAGCGCCCGCACTTGACCCAAAGCGGACGCATGCGCTCGACCTCAAACAACGACCGGCTGCTGAGATGCTGATATTCCAAATGTCGTCTATAATCTGCGCTCTCATCGTATTTACGCCGATTTTGTATTCCGTCGTTTCAAAACGGGATCTAAAGCAGTAGTTAAAGCTAGATAGCGTGATCTCCAACAAAATACGGCATCACAACAACGTCTCTAAATAGAGATTTTTCTGGATCGAGATCGACTGAGCTTGATCCGCTTTCACCGCCCTGCCTCAATTCAAGAATGAATAATGTCTGATAGGCAAATGGGGCGGCTTCAGACGAGTATGTCACGCACCCAATTATATGCGGCTGGCGGCGCCACCGTGGCGTTACATTTGGTCCCTCAGCCACCTCCTCCTTGTGTACAGAATAAACTTGCTCATGTCGACGCTCGTCGCCGGGCAAAACCGAAAACCCAAGAATTGGATCTCCTTGAGTAGATCGTTCTTGGTATGTTGTGCGTATGCGGGCGGCAAGATCCCGCTGTAGGTCCCAGATAGCTTGGCCGACGGTGTGTGGGCGGAATTCGGACGCGATCCACACGTGTAGAGAAGGGGTCTTCCCAGAATTTTTCACCGTGAAACGTATTTTAAGCCCGAGTTGTTCGCCCCAATATTCTAGGTGAATCAATTCAGCTCGTACACTAACCCATGGCCGCTGATCAGCAATGAACAGATGCCTTTGCTGTTCATTAGCTTCTCGTGCCGAACGAAGCGATTTCAATGTTAAATACAAAGTGTATAGGAGGGCGATTGAACCGACGAGGGAGAGGGCTGCTTGAAAGGCAGTCAATTCAGCCTGCCATTCTGCTGCCCTAGCGCTGCGCTCCGCTGCAAGGGTGGCTCTACGCATCATGTCCCCTTCTTGAGACAGGCTGTCTCCGCTCGAAAAGAGGAGGCAGATCGCCGTGAGAACCGGGCCCAGAACATAGCGTGCACAGAAGTTTAACGATTGCAACGGAATTCGCCTTCGATTCGATGAATACTCAACATCCGAGCGACGGCTGCCATGATGTGTCCAAACCCGCGCTTGGGGGCGTCCTGGGTGCTCAAGAAGGCAGGCTTAGTGGACAAGAAACCACCACTTCCCGCCAAACTCGGACCTTCCTGCATTCTTCATCTACGTCCCCTCACCCCTTCTTCTCCCACCCCCGCGCCCCCTGCTGCCAGTACGCCAGCGCATGCCCCGCCGCCTTCGCCGCCTTCCAGCGCCCCCGCGCCGCGGCCACCGCCTCCGCATCGCCGCCGTCGAACAGGTCCAGCACCCGGTCGAACGCCTCCAGCCGCGCGCTTTCCGTCCCTTCCAGCAGGAACAGGAAGCGCGCGCCGTTCGGGGCGCCCTCCGGCCCGGCATCCTCCGTCGTCAGCCAGATGGGGTTGAGCGTGGGGTGGCCGGAACGGGGGGTGCCGTGCGGCAGCCAGTCCGGGTCGGGGCAGGTCCACAGCGCGGCGTCCAGCACCTCCAGCCGCGCCGGTTCCGCCACGCGCACCATGGCGCGGCCGCCGCCGGCCAGCACGCGGCCGAGCAGTTTCGGCAGGGCCTGTTCCAGCGGCGTGCGGGTCAGGTGGTAGAAGCCGTAGTCAGCCATCACGGCTCCGCCTTGGGCATCACGGCTCCGCCTTGGGCATCACGGCTCCGCCTTGGGCATCAGGGCTCTGCCTCGAACTGCGCCGCCACCAGGCGATCCAGCAGGCGAACGCCGAAGCCGGTGGGGCCGGCGGGGCCCAGCGCGTGCGGCTTGTCCTGCGTATCCACCCCGGCGATGTCGAGATGCGCCCACGGAACCCCCTCCCCCACGAAGTCGCGCAGGAAGGCGGCGGCGTGGCTGGCGTCGGGCTGGCGGCGGCTGCCGGCCGGCATGCATTGGCGGATGTCGGCGATGGCGGAGCGCAGATCCTCCCGGTGCCTTGTGCCGATGGGCATGGGCCAGAGGTTCTCGCCCACCTCCTCCCCGGCCGCGGCCAACCCCGCCATCAGCGCGGCGTCGGTGCCGAACAGGCCGGCCTTGTGATGGCCGAGGGCGGTGACGATGGCGCCGGTCAGTGTCGCGGCGTCGATCACGGCGCGGGGCCGGAACGCCGAGATCGCGTGGTGCAGCGCGTCGGCCAGCACCAGGCGGCCCTCCGCATCGGTGTCCACCACCTCCACCGTGCGGCCGGAGGCGGTGCGGAGCACGTCGCCGGGGCGGTAGCTCTCCGCGCCGGTGGCGTTCTCCGCGATCGCCAGCACCGCCACGGCGGGTGCGGGGGAATGGCGCAGCGCGAGGGCCAGCATGGCGCCGGCGCAGGCGGCGGCACCCGCCATGTCGGCGCGCATCGTCTCCATGCCGTGGGCCGGCTTGATGGAGATGCCGCCGGTGTCGAAGACCAGCCCCTTGCCGACGAAGGCGACCGGCGGCAGGTCCAGCGTGCCGCGCCAGCGCAGGATCGCCAGCCGCGGCGGGCTGGCGCTGCCGCCGCCGACGGCCAGCAGCGCGCCGAAGCCGGCGCGGGCCAGGCGCTTGCGGCCCCAGACATCGACATGGATGCCGAACTCGGCCAGGCCCTCCAGCCGCTTGGCGAAGTTGCGGGTGGTCAGGTGGTTGGCGGGCTCGGCCACCAGGTCGCGGGCGAACAGGCAGGCGCGGATGGCGGGCGCCGCCCGGTCCCACGCCTCGCGGCAGGCGGCGGGGTCGTCGACGGTGAAGGTCGCGCGATCAAGCGCCGGCTTGATGTCCCGGGTGCGATGCGCCTCGAAGCGCCAGGCGCGCAGGGCCATGCCGGCGGCGAAAGCGGCGATATCGGCCGGGCCGAGACCCTCCGCGGCGACGGCGCAATGCGGCGTCTCCGGCAGTTGCGCGACGGCCGTGGCGCCGGCCTGCTCCCAGTCCAGCCGCCGGCGCGGCGTGCCAAGGCCCACCAGGATGCGACGCGGCTCCCCCGCCATGTCGCGCACCCGGCCGGCCGCGGCCACGAACCCATCCGCCCGCGGCGCCCCCTCCACCACCGGACACAGCACCGGCAGCGGCGCGTCCGGGGCGGCGCGGCGGAAACGGGGCCTCAGCATGGGCGGGGCGCGCTGGGTGCTTTGCAGGGGGACGCTGTCCCCCTGCACCCCCTGCCAAAGGGACAGTGGTCCCTTTGGAAACCCATCAAGGGGCAGGAGGAGGGAGGGGCATGGTGGGCGCTTCGGTCACGTGGTCGCGCTGCGCCCCTCCCTCCTCCTGCCCCTAAGCTGAAGGGTTCGAAGGGGCCGCTGCCCCTTCGCGGGGTGCGCGAGGGGCGCCCCCCCTCGCAGGCCACCAGCGCCGCCTGCACAGGCTCAGCCCTCGTCCAGCTCCGCCACCAGGCGGTCCAGCAGGCGGACGCCGTAGGCGGTGGCGCCCTTCGGGATGGTGGGGTGGTCCTTGCTGGTCCAGGCGGTGCCGGCGATGTCGAGGTGGGCCCAGGGCATCGGGCCGTTCTTGGTGTTGATGAAGCGCTGGATGAATTGGGCGGCGGTGACGGCGCCGGCGGGGCGGCCGCCGACGTTCTTCATGTCGGCGATGTCGGAGCGGATGGCCTTGTCGTAGGCGTCGGCGAGCGGCATGCGCCAGGCGGGTTCGCCGGTGAGTTGGCCCGCGGCGAGGATGCGCTGGGCGAGGTCGTCGTCGTTGGAGAACAGGCCGGCGTGTTCATGGCCCAGCGCCACGATGATGGCGCCGGTGAGTGTCGCCAGGTCGATCATGAAGCGCGGCTCGAAGCGGTCCTGGCAGTACCAGAGCAGGTCGGCGAGGACGAGGCGGCCTTCGGCGTCGGTGTTGATGACCTCCACCGTCTGGCCGGAGAAGGTCTTCACCACGTCGCCGGGGCGCTGGGCGGTGCCGGAGGGCATGTTCTCGACCAGGCCGACGATGCCGATCACGTCCACCTTGGCGCGGCGGCCGGCCAGGGCGGCCATCAGTCCGACGACGGTGCCGGCGCCGGCCATGTCCCACTTCATGTCCTCCATCCCGCCGGCCGGCTTGATGGAGATGCCGCCGGTGTCGAAGGTGACGCCCTTGCCGATGAAGGCGAGCGGCTTGGCGGACTTCCTGGACTTGCCCGCGCCCTTCCACTGCATGACGACGACGCGGGGTTCCACGGCGCTGCCCATGGCGACGCCGAGCAGGGCGCCGAAGCCGAGGCGCTTCATCTCCTTCATGCCGAGGATCTCGACCTCGACGCCGAGCTTTTCCAGCGCGCGGCAGCGATCGGCGAATTCGACGGGGTGCAGGATGTTGGGCGGCTCGCTGACCAGTTCGCGGGTCAGGAACACGCCATCGGCGACGGCGCGCATCGGGGCGAAGGCGTGCTTGGCATCGCTGGTGTCGGAGGTGGCGAAGGCCAGGCGTTCGAGCTTCGGCTTGTCTTCCTCCTTCTCCTTCGTCCGGTAGCGGTCGAAGCGCCAGGCGCGCAGCAGGGCGCCCATCGCCATGGAGGCGGCGAGTGTGGGGGTCATGGCCTCGGCGGCGATGGTGGCTTCGCGGTCCTGGGCGAGGAGCGGGATGAGGGCACCGCCGGCGGCCTCGGCAGCCAGGGCGTTGAGATCCTCCGGCTTGCCGAGGCCGAGGGCGATGATCTTGGTGAAGCCGGCGCCGGGTGACCACAGGATGGCGGACTGGCCCTTGCGGCCCTTGAAGCCGGCGGCCTCCAGCGCGCGGGTCAGGGCGCCGGACAGGGCGGCATCGGCCTCGGCGAACAGGCCCGTGGATGGGAAATCGGCTTCGGGAAGCGGGAGGACGAGGATGCCGGCGCGCGGCAGGGCGGGCTTCACGAAGGCGATGTCGGGCATGGGGCTTGGGGTCCGCTTTCTGCTTGCGCGGCAGCCTATCATCCGAAGTGGCGGCCTCGGCAACAGGCCCTCGCGCGTCTAAAGGCTGTGTCCATGGATATGGACGGGATGCTGGCCCTGGCGGTGCGCCTGGCCGGGGCGGCGGCGGCGGCAATTACGGCGGTGCGGGCGGCGGGCTTCGTGGTGGAGCGCAAGCGCGACCATTCGCCGGTGACGGCGGCCGACACGATCGCGGAGGCGCTGATCGTGGAGGGTCTTCACGAGTCGGGGCTGCCGGTGGTGGCGGAGGAAGCGCATGATGCCAGCGCCATGGCGGTGCCCGACGGGCCGTTCTGGCTGGTGGACCCGCTGGACGGCACGCGCGACTTCGCCGAGGGGCATGACAGCTTCGCCGTGAATATCGGCCTGGTGCGGGATGGGCGGCCGGTGCTGGGGGCGGTGGCGCTGCCGGCGCATGGGCAGGTGTTCTCCGGCCTCGTCGGGCGCGGGGCGTGGCGGCTGGATGCGGGTGGGTCGCGGCCGATCCGGGTGCGGCCGGTGCCGAAGGTGGGCGCGGTGGCGGTGGTCAGCCGCCGGCATGACCGGGACCCGCGCATCGCGGCCTTCGCGCGGGAACATGGCGCCACGCTGCTGCCGCTGGGCTCGGCGGAGAAGCTGTGCCGGGTGGCGGAGGGTTCGGCGGATTTCTCCCCGCGGCGTGGGCCGACGATGGAATGGGACACGGCGGCGCCGGAGGCGGTGCTTTGGGCGGCGGGGGGGCGGATGGCGGATTGGGACGGGGCACCGCTGCGCTACGGCAAGCCGGGCTGGCGCAACCCGGGCTTCCTGGCACGCGGCGCATGACCCGGCTGCTGGCGGATGTGGCGGAGGCGGCGGCGCTGCTGCGGGACGGCGCGCTGGTCGGCTTCCCGACCGAGACGGTGTACGGCCTCGGCGCGGATGCGCGGGATGGCGCGGCGGTGGCGGCGGTGTTCACGGCCAAGGGCCGGCCGCATTTCAACCCGCTGATCTGCCACTTCGCCAGCGCCGAGGCGGCCTTCGCGGAGGTGGTGGCGGATGCGCGGGCGGTGGCGCTGGCAGCGCGGTTCTGGCCGGGGCCGCTGACGCTGGTGCTGCCGCGGCGCGCAACCTGCCGGGTGGATTTGCTGGCCGGCGCGGGGCTGGACACGCTGGCGGTGCGGGTGCCGGCGCATCCGGTGGCGCTCGAATTGCTGCGGCTGGTGGACCGCCCGGTGGCGGCGCCCTCCGCCAACCGATCGGGCCAGGTCAGCCCGACGACGGCGGCGCATGTGATGGCGGGGCTGGCGGGGCGGATCGCGGGCGTGCTCGATGGGGGGGAGTGCGCCGTGGGCGTGGAGAGCACGGTGCTCGACCTCACCGGGGCGGGCGCGGTGCTGTTGCGGCCCGGCGGCGTGCCGGCGGCGGCGATCGAGGCGGTGATCGGCCGCGTCGGGCGGCCCCTGCCGCTGTCCGCCGCGGCGGCGACGCGCAGCCTGCGCAGCCCCGGGATGCTGCTGTCCCACTACGCGCCGGACCTGCCGCTGCGCCTGGCGGCCGGGACGGTGGCGGCGGATGAGGCGTTGCTGGCCTTCGGGCCGGCGCCGCTGCCGGGCGCGGGGGCGCTGTGGAACCTCTCGCCCGGCGGCGACGTGGCCGTGGCGGCGGCGCGGCTGTTCTCCGGCCTGCGCTGGCTGGATGCGGAGGGGCGGCGGGTGGGGCTGCGCGGCATCGCGGCGATGCCGGTGCCGGCGGATGGGCTGGGCGAGGCGATCAACGACCGGCTGGCACGGGCGGCGGCGCCGCGTGGGCCCTGATCCATCCAAGGCAGCGCCTATGGTTGTCAGAGGCTCAATCGACTGCGCGTCGAAACAAAACTTCTGGTATTCGTTCCGCACCAGCAGGAGTCTGACCATGACCGGCAGCAAGATAGTGGCGCTCGACGAGGCCGACCTGGCCAAGGTTGCCGGCGGGGCCTTCCAGCAGGGCACGGCGGGCAGCGATTCGCTGAATGGCGGCAGCGCGGCGGATGTGATCTTCGCGGGCGGCGGAAACGATATGGTCGCCGCGGGTGCCGGCAACGACCAGGTCTACGGCGAAGGCGGCAGTGATTACATCAATACCGGCTCGGGCAACGACCTTGCCTATGGCGGCCTGGGGAATGACACGATCATTGGCGGCTTGGGCGCCGATCAACTCCATGGCGAGGATGGCAACGACTTCCTGGATGGCGGCGCCGGTGACGGCGCGGCCGACCTCGCCTTCGGCGGCGCCGGCAACGACCGCTTCATCTGGGCGCCGGGCGACGGCAACGACCAGTTCGACGGCGGCGCGGGGGCCGATACGCTGAACGTGGTCGGCATGAGCCTGGACGACCTGGCCTCGGCGCTGAACATCGAGACCCCTGGCCTGGAGATGCGGGTCAGCAACAACATCGTGTCCTTCTTCGACGCGTCGGGCAATCCGGCGAGCTTCGCCGGGACGGTCAATGTCGGCGGGGAGACGCTGCGGTTCTCCAATGTCGAGCATATCCGGGTGGGCTGAGCCCCCCTCACCCAACCCTCTCCCCCCCCTGGGGGGAGAGGGCTTTGGCAATGGCTACTGGTACAGGCCCTTGGAGGCCAGCCAGTCCTGGACCAGTTGCGCCACCTGGTCGCTGTTGCGGTCCATCATGATCATGTGGCTGTTGCCGCGGATCCCGCGTTCCGGCAGGTCCACCACGTCGACGCTGCCGCCGGCGGCACGCACGGCTTCGGCGAAGCGCACGCCGTTGCCGCGGATGGTGGGCCAGCGGCTGTCCTGGGCGATGTAGTCGCCATAGACCATCAGTACGGGGATGTTGCGCAGCGCCGCCACCTTGGCGATGTCGCCGACCGCCGCCGGTTCGATCAGCACCAGGGCGCGCACCTTGTCCGGGCGTTCCTGCGCGGCGCGCCAGCCGAACAGGCCGGCCTGGCTGTGCGCCACCACCACGGAAGGTCCGACGCGGTCGAGCAGGGCAAGGTAGGCTTCCAGCGTCAGCCCGTCCGTCGTGGTGAAGCGCGGCACGATCTGGCGCATGAAGTTCATGTAGCTGTCGCGGTCGGCCGGGAACTGGTTGCCGGGCAGCACCTCGTTCCGTTGGAAGCTGCCCTGGCCGGCGCCGATCCGGAAGCGCTCGAACGGGTTGTCCACCGTCAGCAGCACGGGCTGGCCGCCGGTCTGTTCCGGGATCATCGACCAGCCGGCGCGGCCGCGCTCCACCGCATCCGAGACATAGGTCGGCCAGCCGCGGCGGAGGAAGAAGTTCTGCCAGCCTTCGCGGCCATCCGGCGTGGTCTCCCAGGTCACGCCGCTCAGCCCGCCGCCATGCCACAGCAGGAGGGGTGCCTGCCCGCGCGGAGCCGCCGGGATCATGTACTGCGCGTACATGCCGCCCATCAGGTAGGTGCCGTTCGGGTCGACGCGGGCGGGCACGCCGCCGGGGGTGAACAGCACCTCCCGCACCGGCTGGCCGGAGATCACCACCTCCCGCCCGCCGACATGGAAACTGCCCCAGCTTTACAGCGATACGGGTGGCGCCTGCTGCGCCAGCGCGGGTGCGGCGACCATGGCGGCGAACGCCATGGCCAGGACGGATTTGTGCATTGTTCCACTCCCCAGGATGCCGGGCCTTGCCGGCGGGGCAGTGGATCACGCGGGCCCGGCCGGGCGCCAGAGGGGGGGGGCCGAGCCAGCCTCCGCGCGCGTCAGTCCACCGTGATGCCGGCCTGGCGCACCACCGTGGCCCAGCGCTCGCGTTCCCAGCGGATCAACTCGGCAAAGCCCGGGCCATTCAGCGTGGAGGGCTCGGCGCCCTCGTCACGCAGGCGGCGGATGACGTCGGGGTTGGACAGCGCCTCCCGCATCGCCGCGAAGATGCGGGCGCGGATCGGCTCCGGCGTGCCCTTCGGCGCCAGGACGCCGTACCAGGCGGTGGCCTTGTAGGTCGGGATGGTCTCGGCGACCGTCGGGATGTTGGGGAACAGCGCCATGCGGGCATCGCCGGTGACGGCAAGGGGCCGGACGGCATTGCTGCTCATCAGGCCGACGACGGAGGGCAGCGTGGTCACCATGAAGTGCAGGTGGCCGGCGACCACGTCGGTCAGCGCCGGGGCGGCGCCGCGGAACGGCACGTGTTCCGCGCGCAGCCCGGCCATCTGCAGCATCAGCGCGGCGGCGAGGTGGCTGGCGGAGCCGTTGGAGGCGCTGGCGTAGTTCAGGTTGCCGTTGGCGGCCCGGATCTCGGCCAGCAGTTCCGGCAGGGTGTTGGCCTTCGAGGAAGGTCCGACCACGACGATGAGCGGCGCGTCGGCGACCAGGCCGATCGGCTCCAGCGCCGTCTCCGGGTTCACCCGCATGTTGCGGAACAGGGAGACGTTGACGCTCATCGGGCCGTGGTTGCCCATCAGAAGCGTGTAGCCATCCGGCCGCGCGCTGGCGACGGCTTCGGTGGCGATGTTGCCGCCGGCACCGGGGCGGTTCTCCACCACCAGGGTCTGGCCGAGCGAAGGGGTCATGGCGCTGCCGAGGGTGCGGGCGATGAGGTCCGTGCCGCCGCCGGGGGCGAAGGCCAGCAGCAGGCGGACCGGGCGCTGCGGCCAATTGCCCTGGGCGCTGGCGGCGGCGGGCAGCAGGGGGGCGAGCCCGGCGGCGGCGCCGGTGGCAAGCAGGGTGCGGCGGGCGATCATCGTTGATTTCCGGAGCGGTGGCGGCGGTGCGCCATGGTCTTCCGGTCATGGCCGCGCGACAAACGCGCCCGCTGCACGGCAGACCGGCCATGCGCGCAAGCGGCATGGCGCCTGGCCCGGCCTGCCGCCGCACGCCCGTTCAGGGCGCAGCGCCGGTCCGAAGCGAAATCGGCAGCGCCGGCAGGAATTGCTGCACAAACCACCGCTCATAGGTGATCTCGTGCTGCATTGCGGCCGAGCCGGCGCCGAAATAATGTGCCGGGCCGCCGCCCTGGTAGAAGTCGAAGCCGTAGATGGTGGTCGGGCGGCGCAGCACCAGGGCGACGAGCAGGATGGCGAAGAAGCCAGTGCTCGGCCGCTCGTAGCCCAGCGCCCCGACCGCCGCGGCCAGGCCCCGCGGGATGCGTGGCGGGACGAGGCTGCGGGAGCGGTCCGGGATGTGGGTGCGCACCCCGAAGCTGGCGATTGCGTCATAGCCCCGCTCGCGCCCCGTCTGCTCCGACAGGCTGTGGCGCAGGGCATCCGCGAACAGCATGAGGTCGGTGCGCTGGCCGACATCCGGCGCATGGCCGGTCAGGACGGGATAGTTCAGGCGGATGACGAAGTCGTGCCGGTCGATGCGGGACCCGAGACGGGCGCCGACAAGGCCGGAGCCGTTGCCGATCACCGCGACATCCGCAGCCCGGGCGAGGCTGGCCAGGATGGGCGGCAGGCCAGGCTGCAATGCGGTCGCCAGCGCCGCCTCCGTGGCGACCAGCAGCGCCTGTGGCTCGAACGTGAGCCCCCGAGCGACCTGGAGCTGCGATGCATAGGAAACCAGCCCGAGCGGGCAAAGGGCGGCGGCGCAGGCGTCCCAGATCCGCGCCTGCCGCTCGCCCGTCTCCGAAGGTGCCAGAATTTCGGTCCGCAGCAATTCGCGCCGCCGTGCCTCGCGGCCCTCTTCGGGCTCGTCGCGCCATCGCTCCAGCAGGTTGCGCAGGTTGTCCCATTCCTCGCGCCGGTTATGCAGGCGTGCCAGCAGGGCGATGGCCCGCTGCCGCGTCTCCGGCTCCGCGATCAGCGCCTCGCAGGAGGCGTGCAGCAGGCCGGGGTGGGAGACGATGAGCGTTGGAACGAGGCGCCACGGGTCGACCCCGCCCCCGGTGCGCGGCGGTCCAGGCGGGGTACGGAGGAGGGTGGTGAGCCATGCGAGGCGGGCGTCGGGATGCAACTCTGCCAGTCGACCTCGCAGGTCCTTGGTGGTGGCGGGTTTCGCCGGATCGGGCTGCATGCGGGCGATGTTTGTTCTGATCTCGGCACAGATCAAGCCGCGAACCGGTACGGCGGCCATGCGGGCCCCGGGGGGCTTGATCCCGAGCGCGGCGCGCGGTCCCTTGGCGGCATGTCCGAATCCCGGGTGCGCCCGCGGCCGACCGTGGCCCAGATCTTCCTCACCTACCTCAAGATCGGCCTGGTCGGATTCGGCGGGGTCAATGCCTGGGCGCGGCGCGTGCTGGTGGAGGAACGCCGCTGGGTGACGGAGCAGGAATACGCCGAGGTGCTGGGGCTCGGCCAGGTGCTGCCGGGGCCGAACGCGCTGAACGTGGCGATCCAGCTCGGCGAGCGGTTCCGCGGCGGCTGGGGCGCGCTGGCGGCCAGCTTCGGGCTGTTCGGCGGGCCGCTGGCGCTGCTGGTGGGGCTCGCGATGTTCCATGACACCTATGGCGAGGTGCCGCTGGTGAAGGCGGTGCTGGCGGGCACGGCGGCGGCGGCGGCGGGGATGATCCTGGGGACGGCGGCCAAGATCACCACCAAGCTGAAGCCGGCCCTGCCGATCCTGGCCGTCGGCATCGCGGCGCTGGTCGGCGGGTCGCTGCTGCGGCTGCCGCTGCCCTTCATCGTGCTGGGGCTGGCGCCCTTCGGCATCCTGGCCGCCTGGTGGACGAGGAACCGCGCGTGAGCGACGACGGCGACGTGCTGTGGCAGTTGGCCAGCGGCTTCGCGGCGATCTCCATGATCGCGGTGGGTGGCGGCATCGCCGTGGTGCCGGAGATGAACCGGCTGGTCGTGGACGTGCATGGCTGGATGAGCAACGAGCGCTTCGCGCAGCTGTTCGCCCTGGCCCAGGCGGCGCCGGGGCCGAACGTGCTGGTGGTGGGGCTGATCGGCTGGCACGTGGCGGGCTTCACCGGGATGATGGTGGCCACCCTCGCGATGACCGGGCCGGCCGGGCTGTTCGCCTACGGCTTCTCCCGCATGCGGGCGCGGCTGGCGGGGGCTGCGTGGCTGCGGATCATCGAGCGGGGGTTGGTGCCGATCGCGATCGGCCTCATCTTCTCCTCCGGCCTCATCCTGGCGCAGGCGGCGGCCCAGGGGGCCAGGGTCCCCTGGCTGGCGGTGGTGCTGTCGGTCAGCTCCACCCTGTTCGTCTGGCGCAGCGACTGGTCGCCGCTCTGGGTGCTCGGGGCGGGGGCGGTGCTCGGGGCCTTGTTTCTTCAGTGAAGTGCGGATGATGCCGGATCAGATGATGCCTCCTGCCGGGTTGATGGATGCGCTGGCGGCGCTGCTCGGGCCGCGCGGCCTGCTGACGGCGCCGGAGGATCTGGCGCCCTACCTGTCGGACTGGCGCGACCTGTACCGCGGGGCGACACCGTTCGTACTGCGGCCGGCGGATGTGGCGGAACTGGCGGCGGCGGTGAAGCTGTGCGCCGCGGCCGGCGTGCCGATGGTGCCGCAGGGCGGCAATACCTCCATGGTCGGCGGCGCCACGCCGGATGAATCGGGACGGCAGGTGGTGGTCAGCCTGGCACGGCTGAACCGCATCCGCGCCATCGACCCGGTGGACATGACCATGACGGCGGAGGCCGGCGTGGTGCTGAAGGCGGCGCAGGATGCCGCCGCCGCCGCGGGCACCCTGTTCCCGCTGAGCCTCGGCGCGGAAGGCACCGCCACCATCGGCGGCGTGCTGTCCACCAATGCCGGCGGCAACACCACGGTGCGCTACGGCAATGCCCGCGAGTTGATGCTGGGGCTGGAGGTGGTGCTGCCGGACGGGCAGGTCTGGGACGGACTGCGGCGGCTGCGCAAGGACAATACCGGCTACGCGCTGCGCCACCTGTTCACCGGGGCGGAGGGCACGCTCGGCTTCATCACCGCCGCCGTGCTGCGGGTGTTCCCCCGGCCGCGCGACACGGCGCTCGCCTTCTGCGCCGTGGCGGACGAGGATGCGGCGCTGGCGCTGTTCCGGCGCTTCCGCGACCGCGACGAAAGCGCGGTGCGCGCCTTCGAATACATGTCCGGCACCGGCGTCGATTTCTGCATCCGGCATATCGAGGGCGTGACGCTGCCGGTCTCGACGCGGGCCGGGCACTACGTGCTGGTGGACCTCGCCTCCCCCCGCCCCGATGCCGGGCTGCGCGACATGGCCGAGACCCTGCTGGGCGAGGCGATGGAGGCGGGCGAGGTGCTGGACGCCGTGCTCGCCGAGAGCGAGGCGCAGGCGCAGAAGCTGTGGAAGATCCGGGAGGAGCATCCGGAGGCGCAGAAGCGCGAGGGCGCCTCGGTGAAGTCAGACGTCTCCGTGCCCGTCTCCCGCGTGCCGGAGATGATCCGGCGCTGCTCGGCGGCGCTGGTGGCGCTGATCCCGGGCAGCCGGCCGGTGCCCTTCGGGCATATCGGCGACGGCAACATCCACATGAACCTGGAACAGCCGGAGGGCATGGACGCTGGCGCCTTCCTCGCCCGCGGCCACGACATCATGGAGTGCGTGAACCAGGTGGTGCGGGAGATGGATGGCAGCTTCAGCGCCGAACACGGCGTCGGCCGGTTGAAGACGGACATGATGCCGGATTGGCGCGGCGGGGCGGAACTCGACACCATGCGGCGCATCAAGGCGGCGCTGGACCCGGCCGGGCTGATGAATCCGGGCAAGGTCTTTCGCTAATCTTCCGGCTGGCTGTCGCGCTGGGTCTGGCGGTCGCGGCCTGCACGCCGGCCCCGCCGCGCGTGCCGGCCAGGGTAGCCGACCCCGCACTATCGGCCGTGACCGCGGTGGCGCAGGTGGCCTCGGGCGAATCGGCGCGCTGCCGGGCGACCGGGGCGGCGATCCATCTCGGCGGCGGGCGCTTCGTGACGGCGGCGCATGTGGTGGATGGCTCCGTGCAGCGGCTGCGGGGCGTGTGCCCGGCCGGCGCCGGGCCGCTGGCGATCTCGGTCGCGGGGTCGGTGGCGCCGGCGCTGCTGGTCCGCGCCGGGCAGGACCGGGTGGATCGGGGCATCGGCCAGCGCTACCTTGGCGGGGAGGATGTGGCGCTGCTGCGCCCGGCGCGGGCGCTGCCGAGCCTGGGGGTGGCCGTGTTGTGCGCCGGGCCGCCGCAGGCGGGCGCGCCGGCGCTGCTGGTGACGCCGCAGCGCAGCCTCCGCACCCGGCTGCTGCCGCTGGTCCGCGATGCCGATCCGCGCTTCGGCGGTTACCTCGAGATCCCGGAGACGCTGAACCAGGGCGAATCGGGCGGCGCGGTGTTCGAGGCGGCGTCGGGCTGCCTGGCCGGGCTGGTGAGCCACCGGGACGAGGATGGCGCCGGGCCGCCGCGCACCCGGCTGGTGCCGGCTTCCGTGATTGCGCGCTTCCTGGGGGCCCGGTTCCTGGACGCAGGGTCGTGACGCCGGCAGAAGCACGCGGCCGCCGCTTTGCAGGCGGGGCCTTCGGGCTGGTAGAAGGGGCCGGATGAACCGCATCGACCGCTACATCCTGCGCCAGCTGGTGGGGGGGCTGCTCGCCGTCACCTTCGGGTTGGCGGCGCTGGTCTGGCTGACCCAGTCGCTGCGCTTCATCGAGCTGGTGCTGGACCGCGGCCTGTCGCTGGCGGTCTTCGTGCAGCTCACCGGGCTGATGCTGCCCGGCTTCATCGCGGTGATCCTGCCGATCACCACCTTCGTGGTGGTTCTGTTCATCTATGTCCGGATGAATTCGGACCGGGAGCTGGTGGTGATGCGCGCCGCCGGTCTGTCCCAGCTGCGGCTCGGGCGGCCGGCGATGCTGCTGGCCTTCGCCTCCGTCGCGCTCGGCTACGCGCTGAACCTGTGGCTGGTGCCGATGTCGCACACCGCCTTCCGCATCTGGCAGTATGAGATCCGCAACGAGATGGCGGCGATCCTGGTGCAGGAGGGCGTGTTCTCCTCGGTCGGTGGCGACCTGACGGTCTATGCCCGGCTGCGCGACCGCGACGGTACGCTGCGCGGCATCCTGGTGCATGATGCGCGGGAGGCCGGCGCGCCGGCGACGATCCTGGCCGAGGAAGGCCGCATCAGCAACGGCCCCTTCGGCCCGCGCGTGACGCTGCTCAAGGGCGTGCGGCAGCAGATGGAGCGCGTGCCGCCGCCGGCCGGGTCGCCGCCCGGCACGGAGCCGACGATGCGGCTTTCGGTGCTCAGCTTCAACGAGAACAGCGTCGACCTGGCCCGCGCGACGCGGCAGGAGGAAGTGCGCTTCCGCGATTCGCGCGAACGCGGCGTGCAGGAATTGCTGCACCCGGACCCGGCGGAACAGCTGCGGCCGCGCGAGATCGCCCGCTTCGTGGGCGAGGCGCACCAGCGCCTGGCGGCACCGTTGACCGCGCTGACCTATGCGCTGGTCGGCATGGCGGTGGCGCTGACCGGGCAGTTCCGGCGGCATGGCGGCGGGCTGCGGCTGGCGGTGGGCGTGGGCCTGGTGGTGGCGCTGCTGGCGGTGGGGCTGACCATCGGCAACCTGGCGACGCGGGACAACGCCTTCACCTGGCTGATCTGGGTGCATGCCACGGTGCCGGGCGCGGTGGCGCTGTGGTGGCTGGTCGGTGCCCCCGGGCTGCCGCGCTTCCGGCGGCATGTCATGCCGCCCGGGCAGCCGATGGCGAGCGGCTGAGCCATGGTGCTGACACCCACGCTGACCGGCTATGTCGCGCGCGGCTTCCTCGGCGCCACGCTGCTGGTGATGGCGGCGCTGATCGGGCTGGTGGCGCTGTTCGACTTCATCGAATTGCTGCGCCGGGCGGCGACGCGGCCGGGGGTTGGATTCGAGATCCCGCTGGAGATCGCGGCGATGCGGCTGCCCTTCGTGGCGCTGCAGATCCTGCCCTTCGCCATCCTGCTCGGCGGCATCATCGCGTTCTGGCGGCTGACGCGCAGCTCGGAGCTGATCGTGGCGCGGGCGGCCGGAATCTCCGCCTGGGGGTTCCTGACCGGGCCGCTGGTGGTCGCGGTGCTGCTCGGCATGCTGGGCACCTTCGGCATCTCGCCCATCTCCTCCGCGCTGCTGGCGCGGGCGGAGCGGATGGACCAGAACTTCCTGCGCACCGGCGGCGGGCTGACCTCGCTGGCCGGTGGGCGGCTGTGGCTGCGGCAGTCGGACCGGGCGCTGGACCCGCAGGGGGTGGCCATCATCTCCGGCAGGCCGGTGGCGATGACGGCGGTACCCTCCGGCAGCGGGCCGCGCTTCGAACTGCAGGAGGTCACGATCTGGCGGCTTTCCGCGGATGACCGGCCGCTGGCGCGGATCGAGGCGCCGTCCGCCCGCCTGTCCGATGGCGCCTGGGTGATGGAGGCGGCGGTGAGCTTCGGAGCGGACCGGATGGCGGCACCCCCGGCGCGGATCGCGCTGCCGACCGAACTGACGCCCGACCGCATCCAGGACAGCTTCGCCTCCCCTGAGACGCTGGATTTCTGGGCCCTGCCCGGATTCATCGCGGTACTGGAGGCGGCGGGCTTTTCCGCCGTGCGGCACCGCATCCAGTTCCAGAGCCTGCTGGCCCTGCCGGCGCTGGCGCTGGGGATGGCGCTGCTGGCGGCGGGGTTTTCCATGCGGCAGACCCGGCGCGGCGGCGTCGCGCAGATGATCGGCGGCGGCGTCGCGGCCGGCTTCGCGCTGTTCGTGCTGGACAAGGTGAGCAACGAGATGGGCGAGGCGGGCTCCCTGCCCGTCCTGCTCGCGGCCTGGGCGCCGACACTGGCCGGGCTGCTGCTGGCGCTGGCCCTGCTGCTGCATCTGGAGGATGGCTGATGCCCCCCATCAACGGGTCGGCGGTCAACTTGCCGAGCCGGCCGCGCAAGCTGCCGCCGGCGATCCGGCCGGTGCTGCGGCCCGGCCTTGCAGCCGTGGCGCCCCGGCAGCCCGGACCGCTCGCGGGCGGTCGTTCCCGCCCCGGGCTGGCGGCGGTGCTGGCGCTGGCGGCGCTGGCCCTGGTGCTGCATCCCACCCACCCTGGCGCGCAGCCGGGCCTCGGCGGGCTGGAAAACCGCGCCACGACCGAGGGGCCGGTGACCTTCACGGCGGAGGAGGTGGAGTACGACCAGACCACCAACACCGTCACCGCCCGCGGCCGGGTGGAAGCCTGGCAGGGCGACCGCGTGCTGCGCGCCGATGAATTCAGCTACAACCGCACCACCGGGGTGGCCACCGCCACCGGCAACGTCGCGCTGATCGAGCCCGACGGACAGACGCTGTTCGTCGACCGGGCGGAGTTGACGGATGGCATGCGCGATGCGGCGCTGGAGGGCCTGCGCGGCCTGCTGGCGGCCAATGCGCGGCTGGCGGCGGCCGGCGCCCGGCGCACCGGCGGCAGCGTCACCGACCTGGCGCGCGTGGTCTATTCCTCCTGCGATTTGTGCCCCGAGGACCCGACGCGGCCGCCGCTGTGGCAGTTGCGCGCCCGCATCGCGACCCTGGACGGGCCGGAACAGCGGGTGCGCTACCGCGATGCCTCGGTCGAGTTCGGGGGGGTGCCGCTGCTGTACACGCCGTATTTCAGCCATGCCTCGCCGGACGCGCCGCGGGCCTCCGGCTTCCTGTCGCCCACCGTCGGCACCAGCGAGTTCCTCGGCGTCTTCGCCGAGATTCCGTATTACTGGGCGATCGACGAAAGCTCCGACGCCACGATCAGCGTCACCGCCTCCTCCAGCCAGGTCCCGAACCTGGGGGGCGCCTACCGGCGGCGGTTCAACAGTGGCGAGATCGCGGTGGAAGGCTCGCTCGGGCGGCTCGACGACACGCAATCCGATGGCACGGGCGGCCACATATTCGCCCGTGGCCGCTTCGCACTGGATGAGAACTGGCGCGCCGGGTTCTCGCTGAACCGGGCCTCCTCGCTCGAGTACATGCGCGCCTGGCGCTACGGCTCGCCCCGCGTGCTGACCACCACCGCGTACCTGGAGGGCTTCTGGGGCGCGGAGGGTTATGCGCGGCTGGATTCGACGGTCTACCAGGGCTTCGATTCACAGGACGTGAACTCGCAGACGCCGCTGGTCCTGCCGCGCGGCTATGCCGACTACGTCTTCCCGAATGACGGGCTGGGCGGCCGCTTCACGGTGGATGCCTCCGGCTACAGCCTGTTCCGCACCGCGGGCACGGATACCAGGCGCCTCGGCAGCCGCGCCACCTACGAATTGCCGCTGACCGGGGCGATGGGCGACATCTGGACCTTCCGGACCCACGCGGATGTGGTGGGCGGATGGGTCGATGGCCTGGCCCTGGCCCCGACCTTCGGCGATGCCGGCGGCGACGGCTTCTTCGGCCGTGGCCACATCCGCAGCGCGGTGGACTGGCGCATGCCCTTCATCCGCAGCGCGGGCGAATATGGCGCGCAGATCATCGAGCCACGGGTGCAGCTGGTGACCGGCCCCTCCACCGGCGCGCAGGACCGGTATCCGAACGAGGACAGCCTCGATTTCGAATTCACCGACTCCAATCTGTTCAGCCTGAACCGCTTCGGCGGCCGCGACCGCTTCGAGGGCGGCACCCGCGCCGATGCGGCGCTGCGCGGTGCCTGGCTGTTCCCGAATGGCGGGCAGATCGAGGGCCTGGCCGGGCGGTCCGTCCGGCTGGCGACGGATGAGACCTTCGCCGAGGGCACCGGGCTGGAAAACCGCTCCTCCGACTGGGTCGGCCGGGTACGCCTGGCGCCGGTGCCGTGGTTCGAGCTGGTCGGCCGGGCGCGGCTGGACCGCGAGACCGGCGAGGGCCGGCTGTGGGATGGCACCGCCAATTTCTACGCCGGGCGCTTCACCCTGTCCGGCGGCTACCTGCAGACCGAGCCACAAGCCAACGTGACCACCCGCAAGCGGGAGGAGGTCTCGGCCGGGGCCAGCTTCCGGGTCGGCGACTACTGGCGCGTCGGGCTGTTCGGGCGCTACGACATCGCCCTCGACCGCCCCGTGGCGGCGCAGGCCTCCCTGACCTATGAAGACGAGTGCCTGATCTTCGAGACGCGCTTCGTGCGGCAATGGGCGGAGGATCCGGCGACCCGGTCCGAATACGCCTCCGGTACGCTGCTGCTGTTCCGGGTCGGGCTGAAGACGGTGGGCGACTTCGGGCTGCGCGCCCTGTGAGGACCCTTCCGGCCCGTGACGTGAATCCGCACGCTCAGGTGATTTCGCCTGACCCGGGATTGATCTAGGAAAGCGCCATGCGCCCCAACCGTCCTGCCCTGTTGCTGTTCTCCGCCCTTTCGGCGCTGGCCCTGCCGGGGGTGGCCCAGGCCCAAGCTCAGACCCAGCGCGCGCCGCTGGCGGCGGAAAGCGGCCAGGTCAACAGCATCGTCGCCGTCATCAACGGGGACATCGTGACCCGGGCCGATGTCGATGGCCGGCGCCGGCTGTTCGCGTTGAATGCCGGGCTGAACGTGACGCCGGAGGTGCTGCAACGGCTGACGCCACAGGTCACCCGCCTGCTGGTCGATGAACGCCTGCGGGTGCAGGAGGTGCAGCGCCGGCGCATCCCGGTGACGGATGCCGACATCGCCCAGGCGGTGCAGGAACTGGAACGCCGCAACGGCCTGCCGGCCGGTGCCCTGGTGGCGCAGCTGCGCCGCGCCGGGGTGGAGCCGCGGGTGCTGTACGACCAGCTGCGCGTGCAGATCGGCTGGGCGCGGCTGATCCGCCAGCTGCTCGGCCCGCAGGCGGAGCCGACCGAGGCGGCGGTGGCGGAGGTGATCGCCGGCCAGCGCGCCCGCACCGGGCAGCCGGAATTCCTGGTCAGCGAGATCTTCATCCCGGTGGACGACCCCTCGGAAGAACCCGAAGTGCGCGGCTTCGTCGACGAGGTGGTGGCCCAGCTGCGCCGCGGCGTGCCCTTCCCGGTGGCGGCGACGCAGTTCAGCCAGGCGCAGACCGCCTTGCAGGGCGGTGACCTCGGCTGGGTGGGGTCGGAGGCGCTGGACCCTGAAGTGGCGCAGATCGTGACGCAGATGCCGCCCGGCGCGGTGTCCAACGCCATCCGCGTGCCCGGCGGCTTCCAGATCGTGGCGCTGCGGCAGCGGCGGGAGGTGGGGCGCGACATGGCGACGGTGCTGTCGCTGCGCCAGGCGTTCTTCCCCTTTTCCGGCACGCTCGACCCCAACAACCCGACGCAGCAGCAGATCCAGACGGTGGAGCGCGCCCGCGCCCTGGCCAATTCGGCGCGCAGCTGCGAGGCGGTGGAAGCCGCGGCGCGGGCCGGCGGCAGTGGCCGCGATCCGGACCCGGGCGAGGTGCGGCTGGAATCCGTCCAGCCGCCGCCGCTGCGCCAGCTGATTGCAGGGCTGCAGCCGGGCCGCGCCAGCCAGCCGGTGATCGCCCCCGATGGCGTCGCCGTCATCATGGTGTGCTCGCGGGAGACGCGGAACCAGGCGGAGCTGACGCCGGATGCGGCGCGCCAGCAGCTGGTGCGCGACCGCGCCGAACTGCTGTCCCGCCAGTTGCAGCGCGAGCTGCGGCGGCGGGCGCAGATCGAGATGCGAAGCTGAGGGCGTGAGCGCCACGGAAGCTGAGGGCGCGGTCGCCGCGAAAGCTGAGGGCGCGGTCGCCGCGACGGACGCCGCCCCTCCGCCCCTGCTGTCGCTGCGCGACACCGTCGCGCGCTTCGGGCTGGATGCGCGGAAGTCGCTCGGACAGCATTTCCTGCTCGACCCCGCCATCTGCGCGCGGATCGCGGCGCTGGCCGGTGACCTGACCGGGCGGCATGTGCTGGAGGTGGGCTCCGGCCCTGGCGGGCTGACGCGGGCGCTGCTGGCGACGCCGGCGGCCTCGGTGCTGGCGGTGGAGCTCGACCGGCGGGCAATCGCCGTGCTGGCGGAGCTGGCGCAGCACTTCCCCGGACGCCTTGCGGCGCGGGAGGCGGATGCGATGGATTTCGATCCGCTGGAGGAGATGCCGGCGCCGCGGCGCATCATCG
Source organism: Falsiroseomonas sp. E2-1-a20 (assembly GCF_051433195.1). Classification (NCBI taxonomy): domain Bacteria; kingdom Pseudomonadati; phylum Pseudomonadota; class Alphaproteobacteria; order Acetobacterales; family Roseomonadaceae; genus Falsiroseomonas; species Falsiroseomonas sp. E2-1-a20. The sequence goes on from NZ_JBHMFT010000005.1 coordinate 184,003, forward strand.
CCAACCTGCCCTACAACGTGGCGACGCCGCTGCTGGTGGGCTGGCTGCGCCAGGCCGCACGCATCGAGGGCATGACCCTGATGTTCCAGCAGGAAGTCGCCGAGCGCATCTGCGCCGCGCCGGGCAGCGACGCCTATGGCCGGCTCGGCGTGCTGGCGCAGTGGCGCTGCCGCGCCGACCTGCTGCTGAGCCTGCCGCCGGGCGCCTTCACGCCGCCGCCCAAGGTGTATTCGGCGGTGGTCGGGCTGGTGCCGCATGCGGTGGATCCGGGGCCGGAGCTGTTCGCGGCGATGGAGCGCACCACCGCCGCCGCCTTCGGGCAGCGCCGAAAGATGCTGCGCGGTGCGCTGAAGCAACTGGGCAACGCGGAAGCGCTGCTGGACGCGGCCGGCATCGCCGGTGACCGGCGGGCGGAGACGCTGAGCATCGCGGAGTTCGACCTTCTGGCGCGGGCAGTCGCTGCGCGCGGGTAGGTGGCGGGGTTGCGCGGCGGGCGCGGCGGGGGTTTTGTCGCGGCCTTCGCAGGAGAACACCGATGCTGCCGCCGGATGACAAGCTGACCCTCTGCTTCGCCCATGTCGCCTACCGCTTCGCCGAGCGCTACACGCAGCGCGGTGGCAGGCTGGCGCATTTCGAGGTGCGGAGCCTCGATGAGCTGGAAGCCCGGATCGGGGAGGCGGATGTGCTGCTGGTCTCCGGCATGTGGCGCAACCACCTGGCGGCGAAGGCACCACGGCTGAAGTTCATCCAGTCCATCAGCGCCGGCGTCGACCAGTACGACAGGGACGTGCTGCGCGGCGCGGGCATCCGGCTCGCCTCGGCGCAGGGCGCCAATGCGAATGCGGTGTCGGAACATGCGATGTCGCTGATCCTGGCGGTGACGCGGCGGTTGGCGGAGGCGCGCGACAACCAGCAGAAGCGGCACTGGCGCGGCATGATCGGCGACCTGACGCAGCGCGAGGATGAATTGGGCGGCAAGACGCTGCTGGTGGTCGGCATCGGGCGGATCGGCGGGCGGCTGGCGCGGCTGGCGAAGGCCTTCGACATGAAGGTGGTGGGGCTGCGGCAGGACCCGTCCAAGGGCAGCGAGGGCGCCGACGAGGTCCATGGCATGGGCGAATTGCACGCGCAGTTGCCGCGGGCCGACATCGTCGCGCTGTGCTGCGCGCTGACGCCGGAGACGCGCGGGCTGATGGGCTCGACGGAGTTCGCCGCGATGAAGCCGGGGGCGACGCTGGTGAACGTGGCGCGCGGCGCGGTGTGCGACGAGGCGGCGTTGGTCTCGGCACTCGCCAGCGGCCAGGTCGGCCAGGCGGCGCTGGACGTGACGGCGGAGGAGCCGCTGGCCGGTGCCAGCCCGCTCTGGGCGATGCCGAACGTGTTCATCACGCCGCATACCGGCGGCGAGACGCGGGCCTATGAGGGCAATGTGCTGGACCTGCTGGAGGCGAATTTGCCGCGGCTGCGGGCGGGCGAGGCACTGGTCAACCAGGTGGTGTGAGGGCGGGAAAGACGCCCTCACCCAACCCTCTCCCCCCACGGGGGGAGAGGGCTTTTCAATCGAGATTGGTGGAGGTGCGGGGGCGGGCGCTGGCGTTCCAGGCGGTTCGGATCGCCTCGCTGACCGCGACCGGGTCGGGCACGCCGCGCAGCACGTGCTGCTCGTCGGTGCGGCCCTCGGTCGCCTTGATGATGATGTCGCCGATGCCGAGCAGTCGGTGCCAGAAGGCCTGCTTCGAGACGACGTCGCGGATGCGGAAGACCTCCACGTCGTCGCGGGTCTTGGTCCAGAAGCCTTCCTCGACGATCACGCGCTCCGTCGTCACGCGGATGCGCTGGCGGCCGAGGAAGGGCAGGCCGAGCATCAGGATGGCCATGGTGCCGCGCGCGAGGCCGAAGGAGCGCTTGGTCTCGCGCGTCACCAGGATGTCGGTCTCGGCCATCGTTCCAGATCCTCAGATGGCGGCAGGTTGCGGCGGCGTGGCGCCGTCCGCAAGCCAGGCCTGGAGCAGGCGCAGCACGGCCTCCGGCGTCTCCATCGGCGGCAGGTGGGCGGCACCGGGGATGCGGGCGAGCCTGGCGCCGGGGATCAGCGCCGCCATTTCCTCGGCGAGGTCCGGCGGGGTCAGGATGTCGTGCTCGCCGACCCCGACCAGGGTCGGGACGCGGATGGCGGGCAGATGCGGGCGGCTGTCGGGGCGGGCGAGGATCGCGCGCTGCTGGCGCTGGAAGGCGTCGCGGCCGACGCGGTCCGCCATGGCGCGGACCTCATCGCCGAGCGGGCCGTCAATGCGGGAAGGGTGCAGCAGTTGCGGCAGCAGGCGCGGGGTCACGCCGCGGAACTGGCCGGAGTTGGACAGCGACAGAAGGCCGCGGCGGCGGCGCGACTGTTCCGGCGTATCGGCGCGGGCGGAGGTGTCCATCAGCGCCAGGCGGGCGATGCGGGCGGGGGCCCGGCGCAGGATCTCCAGCGCGACATAGCCGCCCATGGACAGGCCGATCAGCGAGATGGGGGCCGCGGCCGGCACCGCATCCAGGGCGCGCGCGGCCATCGACGCGAGAGTGTCATCCTGCGTCAGGTCCGCGACGATGCAGCGCGTGGTGGCGCCCAGCGCCTGCGTCTGGTCGCGCCAGAGGCGGGCATCGCAGAGCAGGCCGGGCAGCAGGAGCAGGACGGGCGGGGCTGGCATGCGGTGGTCCTATGGCCCGATCCGCGCGGCGTCCAGCGTCTTGCCTTGATTTCCGGGCCATTGCGGCGCATATGCGCTGCATCCCGCCCGGTTCCGCCAGGCGCCTTTCGTTGCGCCAGTGGGGCGCCCCGCCGAGTACGTGTCCTGGCCCTGCCCGGATCCGCCCAGGTGGCGGGCAGGTCCGATCCAGCAGAGAACCATACACGTTGAGCGATCATAGCGACGCGACCGCCCCGCGCGCGGCCGAGACAGACGAGACCAACGCCGCACGGGCCGAGGGTCCTGGCCAGGTGCCGGAGACGAAGACGGAGGCTGCCGCCGAGGCGGCGCCCGTCCGCAAGAAGCGCGCGCCCAGCGCGAAGACCCTCGCCGCGCGTGCGGCGAAGGCGGCCGCCGCCGCGGCCGTGGCCGAAGGCGCGCCGGTGACCGAGGCGGTCGCGGCAGCACAGGCGGAAATTCCGGCGGCCGAGGAGCCTGCGGTCGCAGCCGAGGCGGTTGTCGCGGCAGAGCCGGTCGCCGAGCCGGCGCCCGTCGCTGAGTCCGTCGGCGAGGCCGAACCGGCTGTCGCGCCGGCCCAAGCTGCGGCGGAAGCCGCGGAGGCGCCGGCCGAGCAGACGGAAGCGGAGGCCGATGCCGAGGCCGACGCGCAGGAGGAAGCCGAAAGCTGGGCCGCGGAGGAACCGCCGCGCACCACCTTCGCCGATCTCGGCCTGTCCGAGCCGATCCTGCAGGCGGTGACCGAATCCGGCTACCTGTACCCGACGCCGATCCAGGAACAGGCGATTCCGATCGTCCTGATGGGCCGGGACGTGCTGGGCTGCGCGCAGACCGGCACCGGCAAGACCGCCGGCTTCACCCTGCCGATGCTGGACATCCTGGCGGGGTCCCGGGCCAAGGCGCGCATGCCGCGATCCTTGATCCTGGAGCCGACGCGGGAACTGGCGTTGCAGGTCGCCGAGAACTTCGTGAAGTACGGCAAGCACCTGAACCTGACGCACGCGCTGCTGATCGGCGGCGAAAGCATGAACGACCAGCGCGACGTGCTCGAGAAGGGTGTCGACGTGCTGATCGCGACGCCGGGCCGGCTGCTCGACCTGTTCGACCGCGGGCGCATCCTGCTGGCCGACTGCAAGGTGCTGGTGATCGACGAGGCGGACCGGATGCTCGACATGGGGTTCATCCCCGATGTGGAGCGCATCGTGTCCATGCTGCCACGGATGCGGCAGACGCTTTTCTTCTCCGCCACCATGGCGCCGGAGATCCGGCGCCTGGCGGATGCCTTCCTGCAGAACCCGCGCGAGATCACGGTCTCGGCCCCCGCGACAGTCGCCAGCACGATCACCACCGGCCTGGTCTGGGTGCGGGACGCCGATAAGCGCGATGCACTTCGAAAACTGTTGAACAAGGAGGATGTGCAGAACGCGCTGATCTTCTGCAACCGCAAGATCGACGTCGACATCCTGTACAAGTCGCTGAAGCGGCATGGTTTCTCGGTCGGCGCGCTGCATGGCGACCTGGAGCAGTCGATGCGTTTCGCGACGCTGAACCGCTTCAAGGCGAATGAGATCCAGTTGCTGGTGTGCAGCGACGTGGCGGCGCGCGGCCTCGACATCGGCGGGTTGAGCCATGTGTTCAATTTCGACGTGCCGTTCCATGCGGAGGACTATGTCCACCGCATCGGCCGCACCGGCCGCGCCGGGCGCGAAGGCAAGGCGTATTCGCTGGCGGCGCCGGAGGATGCGAAATCCGTGGCCGCGATCGAACGCCTGACCGGCAAGCCGATCCCGCGCATGGAGATCGAGGGGCTGGAGCCGGTGACGGCGGCCGAAATCGAGGAAGGCGCCAAGGCCAAGCGCGGACGCGGCGGCCGGCCGGCCCCGGGCGGTGCACGCGAATCGGGCCGTGACGCCGGCCGTGGCCGTGGCGGACGGGACGAGCGGCCGCGCCGTGGCGCGGGCGACGGGCCGCGCCGGGACCGGCCGGAGCCGCGCCCCGAGGCACGGGCCGAAGCACGTCCGGCCGAGGAGGCGCCGCGGCCGGAGCGGGTGCGGGAGGATCGGCCGAGGCGCGATGCCCGTCCGCCACGCGACGACGTGCGCCCGCCGCGTGACGAGGCTCGGCCGCCGCGGGAAGATGCGCGTCCGCCGCGTGATGCCGCACCGCGTCGCGATGCGCGGCCGGAGCGTGAGGCACCGCAATCCTTCGAGGCGCGGCGGGAGGAGTTCCGGCGCGAGAAGCGGGAGGACCGCGAGGCCGGGCCCTCGCCGCGCGGCTTCGGCGACACGGTGCCCGCCTTCATGCTGCTGAGCGTGCCGAAGCCCCGGCGCGATCCGGGCTCGGACGCCGAGGCCGCCTGATCCAATTGGCTTGATTTGGTTGGCTTGATTTGACGGTGGCGCGGTTGCCGGATGGCGGGGGCCGCGCCAGATTGCGGGAACGGGGCCACCAGGCCCCGCGCTGTCGCGTTGATGTATTTCGGGCCCTTACCCTGGCTTTGCCGGATGCGAGGCTGCCCGCCAGGAGGAAGTCATGAACGTCGTCACCCCGGTGCCTGCCAGCGCGGGCGCCCCCATCGAGGCCCAGGGGACTGCTCCCGGCACGGTCCGCAAGTCCAGCCAGTCCAGCTTCACCTGGGACGATCCGCTGCTGCTGGACCAGGTGCTGACGGAAGACGAGCGCATGATCCGCGATGCGGCGCGCGACTTCTGCCAGGAAAAGCTGATGCCACGCGTGCTCATGGCCAACCGGAACGAAAAGTTCGACCGGGAGATCATGAACGAGTTCGGCGAGATGGGTTTTCTCGGCGCGACGCTCGAGGGCTATGGCTGCGCCGGTGTCTCCTATGTCTCCTACGGGCTGATGTCGCGGGAGGTTGAGCGGGTCGATTCCGGCTACCGCTCGGCTTTCAGCGTCCAGTCCTCCCTGGTGATGTACCCGATCCATGCCTTCGGGTCGGAGGAGCAGAAACAGAAGTTCCTGCCGAAGCTGCGCACCGGCGAATGGGTCGGCTGCTTCGGGCTGACCGAGCCGGATGCGGGCTCCGACCCGTCCTCGATGCGTACGCGCGCCAAGAAGGTGGATGGCGGCTACCTGGTCAACGGCTCCAAGACATGGATCACCAACTCCCCGATCGCCGATGTGGCGGTGGTCTGGGCCAAGGATGACGAGGGCATCCTGCGCGGCTTCCTGCTCGAGCGCGGCATGAAGGGCCTGACCTTCCCGAAGATCGAGGGCAAGTTCTCGCTGCGCGCCAGCGTCACCGGCATGATCATGATGGACGAGGTCTTCGTCCCCGAGGAGAACAGGCTGCCGGGCGTGAAGTCCCTGGCCGGGCCCTTCTCCTGCCTCAACCGGGCCCGCTACGGCATCGCCTGGGGCGCGCTGGGCGCCGCCGAGTTCTGCTGGCATGCCGCCCGCGACTACACGCTGCAGCGCAAGATGTTCGGCAGGCCGCTGGCGCAGACGCAGTTGGTGCAGAAGAAACTGGCCGACATGCAGACCGAGATCACCCTCGGCCTGCACGCCGTGCTGCGCGTCGGGCGGCTGTTCGACGAGCACAAGATGGCGCCGGAGATGATCTCCCTGGTCAAGCGCAACAACTGCGGCAAGGCGCTGGATATCGCGCGCATGTCGCGGGACATGCATGGCGGCAACGGGATCGTCGACGAGTATCACGTGATCCGCCACGTCATGAACCTGGAGACGGTGAACACCTACGAGGGCACGCATGACGTGCATGCGCTGATCCTCGGGCGGGCGCAGACCGGGTTGAACGCCTTCGGGGGGTAAAGCCCCCCTCACCCAACCCTCTCCCCCCACGGGGGGAGAGGGCTTATGGTGGCGGCATCAGGAGAACCATGATGCCGACACGTCGTGCGCTGGGCGCCGCTGCGCTCGCTTCCCTCGCCGCCCCTGCCGTGCACGCCCAGGCGCCCTGGCCCAGCCGGTCGGTGCGGATGCTGGTGGGGTTCGCGCCGGGTGGCTTCACGGACATCGTGGCGCGCGCGGTCGCGGAGCAGTACACCACGCTGCTCGGCCAGAATTTCGTGGTGGAGAACCGCTCCGGCGCGTCCGGTACCATCGCCGCCGATGCGGTGGCGAAGTCGCCGGCGGATGGGTCCGTGCTGCTGCTGGGCCATTCGACGCCGAATGCGGTCTCCGCCGCGCTGTTCAGCAACCTGCCCTTCGACCCGCTGCGCGACCTGACGGCGGTGGCCCAGATCGCGGTACATCCGCACCTGCTGGTGGTGCCGACGGCCTCCCCGCACCGGACCACCGAATCGCTGATCGCGGCGGCGCGGGTGCGGCCGGGAGCGGTGTCCTATTGCTCCGCCGGCATCGGCTCCGTCCACCACACCGCGTGTTCCATGCTGGCGCAGAAGGCGGGGGTGGAGTTCACCCATGTGCCCTATCGCGGCAGCGCGCCCGCCATGGCGGACCTGGTCGCCGGGCGCGTCGACATGACGATCGAGGGCATCAACACGGTCGGGCCGCTGATCGCCGATGGAAGGCTGCGGCCGCTGGCGGCGGGCACGCTGGCGCGGATCGCGGTGCTGCCGGATCTGACGACGCTGCAGGAACAGGGCTATGGCGACATCGACGCGGCCAGCTGGGTCGGCATCTTCGGGCCGGCCGGGCTGCCGGCGGAGATCGTGGCGACGCTCGGCCGGGCCTCCGACCAGGCGATGCTGGCGCCGGCCATGCAGCGCATCCTGACCAGCGGCGGGTCCATCCCGGCCAGCCGGCGCGGCGCCGAGTTCCGCGACTTCCTGGCGCTGGAGATCGAGCGCTACAAGGCGGTGCTGGGGGACGGCAAGGTCGCGCTGTAGGCCTGCCCCATCAGGCCCGGACGGTGATCGCCGTGACGTTGTCCCGGGCGCCGTTGGCCAGGGCGAGGCGCAGAAGGTCCTCCGGCTGCTGTCCGGCTGCCAGCATGGCGGCGATCTCGGCTTCCGGGATCGCCTTGAACAGCCCGTCCGAGCACAGAAGAAACAGGTCGCCGGGGGCGATGCGGGCGGAGACCTTGTCGAGTTCCAGCTCGCCCTCCGCGCCGATGGCGCGGGTGATGATGTTGGCCTGGGGGTGGCCCTCGGCGTCCGCTTCGGCGAGCAGGCCCTGGTCGACCAGGTCCTGCACCAGGCTGTGGTCGCGGGTCAGCCGGGTGAAGGCGCCCTGGCGCAGCAGGTAGATGCGGCTGTCGCCGGCCCAGAGCGCGGCGTAGTGCCCGCCACGCGCCAGCAGCACCACCAGCGTCGTCGCGATGATACGGCCCGGCCCGGCCTCCCGCGCCTGGCGTTGCAGGTCGGCATGCACGGCGGTGATGCGCAGGCGCAGCTGTGCCAGCATCTCGGCGGCGGACAGGCCCGGTGGCAGGTCCTGCAATGCGGCGATGACGGCGGCGGAGGCGACATCGCCGGCGCCATGGCCCCCTGCCCCATCGGCCACCGCCCATAATCCGATGTCGGGGCGGTCGATGAAGGCGTCCTCGTTCCGCGGGCGCACGGTGCCGGGGTGGGTCACGGCGAGGCTGGCCAGCAAGGCGTTCATCCGCCGCCCTCCAGGAAGACACGGAACAGCGCGGGCGGCGGCAACGCGGCCAGCGGCCAGTGATGGTCGGGGGTGGTCCACCAGCCCTCAGGCGTGGCCTTTTCCTCGGCGAGCCAGGGCTCCGGCAGGGCGGCGGCAAGGCTGTCGGCGGTGTGGCCGGGGGTCGCGGCCGCCTCGTGCAGGCCAGCGAACCACGCCTCCGCCGGCGCAGCTGCGGCAGTCGTGGCAAGCGTCAGGGGGAAGCGGCGGCCGACCAGATCCTCGCTGGGCAGCAGCAGGCCGGCGACCGGGTCGGGGCCGCAGGCCAGGGCGGGCAGCCGGAAGCGCCAGGCGGGGGCGCTGGCCCAGGCCTCGGCGAAGCCATCCTCGCCCAGGGTTTCGCGGGCCTCGGCCATGCCGGATTGCAGCCAGGCATCCCAGGGCTGCACGAAGCTGTCCGGCAGCCGGCGGCGCAGGAAGTCGCCCTGCGTCGGCAGCTTGCCGTAGAAGCCGGTCGGCATCTCAAGGGGCCAGAGTCGGGCAGCGGAAATCCTGCAACTCGCGCAGTGCGAAGGGGTGCACGATGGAGGAGGTGCGCAGCTCGAACTCCGCGCTGCGCTCCCCCTGCCGCAGCGTCAGGCGCAGGCGGTCGCTGGTGCGGGTGGCGAGCAGGCGGCCGGCGGCAACCAGGCGCATGGCGGCCCAGGCGCCGTCCGTGCCCAGCGGGCCGGCGGAACTGGGCGGGGTGAAGCTGAGGGTGATGCCGCCGCGCGCCGGCCAGGCCAAGGCGATGGGGCGCGTGGTGGCGCCTTCGCCAGCCAGGATGGTGCGGCTGCCCTCGGCCTCCAGCACCGCGGCGGTGGCGCCGGGATCGACGCCGAGCGGCACCAGTTCGAAACGCAGGCCCATGGCGGCGCCGGCCATGCCGGCGGGCCAGAAGGCGTCGCGGATGGCGGCGGCGCGCTGGAACTGCATCAGATCCGCGGGGCTGATCGGCGGCGTCAGGCCATCGGCAGCGACCAGGCGCCAGGGCCGCTGCGTGGTATCGACGAAGTTGCGCAGGTGCTGGGCGAAGAACTGGTCGAAGGTGCCGCCGGGGCCGAACAGGCGGACGAAATCGTCATAGGGCATGTCCGGCGCGTTGATGCTGCTGCGGAACGGGAAGCGGGTTTCCAGGCCGCGGCAGAACGGGCCGAGCGCGGCGCCACCGGCCGCCGCGATGGCGGCGCGGGCGCCGCCGCTGCGGGCGGTGGCGGTGGACAGCGCCAGGGTCTGCAACCAGCGGGACAGCGGTTCGGGCGCGCGCTGCGCCTCGGCGGCGAGGCGCTGGCCGGGGTCGAGGCCGGGGCTCGGCGGGATGACGGTGCCGGGGGGCGAGGACACCACGCGCGCGACCTGGACATACAGCTCGTTCACGATGGCCAGGATGGCATCGAGCGGCTGGCCCGCGACCTCCCGCAGCGGCTTGAAGCGTTCCTCCACGATGGTGGCGACCGGCGCGGCGGAGGAGGGTTGCAGGGCGGCGCCGACGGCGGCCGCGAGGCGGGAGGGCGCGGCGGCGGCGGCGGCCTGCTGCGCCGCGCCGGCCGCGGCGGCACCGGCGGCCCCGCCCGGGGGCTCCGGCGGCGTGCCGGGGGAAAGCTGGCGGGCGGCGCCGCGCAGCACGTCGCGCATCGGCGAATTCGGCGCGCCGAGCAGGTTCAGCGCCTCCGCCGCCTGCGGCAGGCTGCGGAAGGGCGGCAGGACGAGATCGGTCAGCACGGCCTGCCAGGCGCGGGCGTAATCCTCCGCGTAGAGGCGCAGCACGGCGGCTTCGAGCTGGCGCGGGTCGCCGGCCAGCGCGGTGGCGGCTTCCGGGCCGAGCACCCAGCTTTCCGAGGCGGCCTCGACGATCGCGCGCGGCAGTTGCGGCAGCAGCGCCTTGTGCAGCCCGTCCACGGTGAACAGGCCCGGCACCGCGACTTCCGCCAGGGGGCGGCCGGAGGCGGTGGTGAACCAGCGCTGCCCGGCGACGCCCATCGCCTCGCCCGGCTTCCAGGGCGCGACGTTCTGGGCGGCGGTGCGGAGCCGGGAGTAGATGCGTTCCGCCATCGGCAGGCGGGAGAAGATGCGGCGCGCGCTGTCCACCAGCGCGCCATCCAGCGGGTATTGCCGAAAATCATGTGCGAGCAGGGCTTCCAGGTGGCGGCCCAGCGCCGCGCGGGTCGGGGTGCCGACCGCGCCCGGGAAGGCCTGCTGCCAGTCCAGCCCCATCCATTCGGTCACCAGCGGCCGGTCCAGCGGGCCGGCGCGGCCGAGCATCAGGTAGATGCGGGTCGCCTCGTACAGGTATTCCGGCCGCTGCATCCCGGCGCGGATCTGGTTCTCCAGCCGCGCCAGCAGGCGGGGCAACAGGACGCGGTCCAGCGCGTGCTCGTAGGCGAGGCCACCAGCCTCGACCAGCTTGGCCTCCTGGCTCAGGCCGAGGCCCACGCCATCGGCGCGGGCGGCGGGCGGCAGGCCCGCGACGGCATCGAGGTAGGGGATGACCCGGACGAGTTCGTCCGTGGCGGCGATGCGGTCCAGCGGCAGGCCCTGTGCGGCCTGTTCGGCCTGGGCGAGGGCGGCGGCGAGGCGCTGGGTGCGGGCGTTCTCCGCATTGATGGCGGCGTAGCCCCAGGCGCCGCCGCCGATCAGCAGCAGCAGCGCGGCGGCCCAGGCGCCGGCCTGCACCAGGCGGCCGCGCTGCGCCTGGCCGCGGTCGCGGGCGGCCAGGCGGGCCTCGCCGAACACCACGTCGCGCAGCAGGCGGCCGAGGAAGTAGCTGCGGCCCTTCTGGCCCATGATGGCGGCGGGGCGGCGCGGGTCCAGGCCGAAGGCGCGGGACAGCGCGCCGGTCAGCCGGTCGATCGGCGTGCCTTCCTGGGTGCCGGAGGTGAAGTAGACGCCGCGCAGGAAGGGCGCCGGGTCCAGCTTCGAGCCCCCGAAGGCGGCGTTGGCGAAGGCCACCAGCGGCGCTTCCAGCGAGGCGAACTGCGCCGGGAAGCCACCGATGCGGGCGCGCTGTTCCGGGCCGCGCTCGGCCTGGAGGCGTTCCAGCAGGCGGTCCTGCAGGCGTTGCGTCAATGCGGCGAATTCGGCCGGCAGGCTGGCGGCATGGCCTTCCGGCCCGGCCTGCTCGGGGAAGGTGACACCCCAGACCTGGGCGCGGGCGGTCTTGTCGAGGTCGTCGAAGAATTCGGAGAAGCCGACGATCAGGTCGGCCTTGCTGACCACGAAATAGACCGGCAGGCGCTGGCCGAGCTTCTGCTCCAGCTCCCGGATGCGGCGGCGGACGGCCTGGGCGTGCTCCTCCCGCTGCGCGGCATCCAGGCGGCTGATCATGTCGGCGCCGAAGGCGACGACCACGCCGTTCAACGGCTGCCTGGGGCGCTGGGTCTTCAGCAGGTCGAGAAAGCGTTCCCAGCCGGCGCGGTCCGCCTGGGCATCGGAATCCTGGGTGGTGTAGCGGCCGGCGGTGTCGATCAGGACGGCCTGTTCGGCGATCCACCAGTCGCAGTTGCGGGTGCCGCCGACGCCGGCGACGCGGCCGGCGGACAGGGGGAAATCCAGGCCGGAATTCTGGATGGCGGTGGTCTTGCCGCTGCCGGGCGGGCCGATGATGACGTACCAGGGGCGCTCATACAGGTAGCCGCCCTTGCCGCCGCCGGCGGATTTCAGCGCGCCCAGCGCCTCCGCCAGCCGGGCGGAGACGGCGGTTTCCTCGGCCGATGCGGCTTCGGCGCTGGCTTTTTCCTTGGCGCGGGCCTCGGTGGCGCCGGCCACCAGCGCGGCGTCGCGGCCGCTGCGGCGGCGCACCACCAGCAGCATCACCACCAGCCAGACCAGGACCGGCAGCGCCGCCAGCAGCGCCAGCAGCCACAGCGCCTCGATGCCGAGCAGGGCCGGCGCGAACAGCCAGATCACCGGCACCAGCAGCAGCGCGCCGAACAACCCGCCGAGGGCGGGGATGGTCAGGAAGGCCTTCATCTCAGCGGACCTCCCCACGCGACAGCACCAGCTCGATGCGGCGGTTTTCCTCGCGGCCCTCCGCCGTCGCGTTGCTCGCCAGCGGTTCCGTATCGGCGCGGCCGACGGCGGAGAACCGCGACGAGTCCGTGCTGGCGGCGGCGATCACGCGCATCGCGGCCTCGGCGCGCGCCAGGGACAGGTGATGGTTGGAGGGGAAGCGGACGGTGCGGATCGGCTGGCTGTCGGAATGGCCGTACAGCACGACGCGGCCGCGTTCCTCGGCCAGCGCCTCCGCGATGCGGCGCAGCAGGGGCATGAAGTTCGGCTCCACGCTGGCACTGCCGGAGCCGAACATGCCGCGGCCCTTGATGCGGATGGTCAGGCGCTGCGCATCGCCATCCACCACCACCAGGTTCTGGCGGATTTCCGGGGCGAGGAAGGTGCGGACGCGCTCGATCAGGTCCGGCCGGGCCGTGGGGGGCGGCGGCGGTGGCGGCGCGGGCGGCACCGGGGGCGCGGTGCGGTCGATGCTGGGCGGCGCGCCGGGGGGCAGGCTGGCGAGGCGCTGCTGCACGCCGTCGCCGGCGGCATTCACGCTGTCCGAGACGAAGATCCAGCCGAAGCCGAGCAGCGCCACCGCCACCGCGCCGGCGACCCAGGCCGGGACGCTTCGGCCCGGGCCGCGATGCGGCGCATCGACGCCACGCCAGCGTGGCGACAGCTCGCGTTCCCAATTGCCGCGAAGCTGCACCAGGAGCTGGTAGAGACCCTCCCGGATGCGGTCCAGTTCGGCGTGGCCGCGCGGTGCCAGGCGGTAGCGGCCCTGGAAGCCCAGCGCGAGGCAGAGGTAGCAGATCTCCAGCGCCGGCAAATAGCGGCCGGGGTCCTTCTGCATGCCCGCCAGCAGGTCGAAGAAGCGGTCGCCGCTGCGGACCTCCTGGTGGAACGATGAGACGAGGGACCGCGTGGCCCAGCCGCTCGCCTGGCCCCAGGGCGTGGCGAGCGCCACGTCGTCCAGCGCGGCGCACAGCGCGTAATGCGCGGCGCGAAGCTGGTCCGGCGTGATCTCCAATGCGCGGCACTCGGCCTCGAAGGCACGCAGCGCGCGCGTCGCGCGTTCGCGCAGTTCCTCGGGGTTGGCGACCTGGGCGGCCTGCGGGCCGGCGCCGAGGCGGGCGAGCAGGTCGAGGAGCGGCGCCGCGGCCGCGGCCATGGGGGAGAGGCCGACCTTCGGCAGCGCCTCCGCTTCGCCGGCCATGCGCAGCGCGGTCGGGGCGGGCCCGGCGGAGGGCGGTGGCGCGGCGGCACGGGGTGGCGGCGGCGGTACAGACGCCCCAGGGCCACGGACGACCGTGCGGTCGCTGTCGTCGGGTTCGGAGAAGGGATTGTCGCTCATGCGCGGATGGCCCAGAGCTCCATGCGCAGGTTCGGGAACTCGCCGGAAACGTGGATGGCGAAGCCGCCGGAGGTCTGCATCTGCTGCCAGTGCGGGCTGCCCCTATCGAGCTCGAAATAGGTGGCACCGGCGTTGAACGGAATCTGCCGCGGGGCGACGGGCAGCGGCCGGATGGCGATGCCCGGCAGTGCCACGTTCACCAGCTCCCGGATGTGCTCGACGGCGCCGATCTTCACCTGGTTCGGGAAGATCCGCCGCAACTGCTCGCCAGGGACATCGGCCGCGACGGTCAGGACGAACTGGCTGGCGCGCAGCAGGTTGCGATCGGTGATGGCGCCGACGCGGACGCCGAACTTGCGATCCTGCAAGGGGATCGAGACGGCGTTGGTCTCGAGCACCGCGGAGAGCGAGCGCCTGAGGTCGGCGACAACCGGCGCAAAACTGCGTTGCAGGTCGTCGTGGCGATAGGCCGGATAGGCGGTTGCGCGCTTGTCCGGCGCGGTGAAGGTGGCGAGTTCCCCGGCCAGCTGCACCAGCGCCGCGAACAGCGTCTCCGGATGCAGGTTCCCGGCATCCGCCCAGTGCGCGATCAGCGGCTGCCAGCGGTTCACCGTCTGCAACAGCAGGAAATCGGCGACATCCGCGACGCCGCGCGCGCCGGGCTGGCCGAGGCGCGCGGCCAGCGCCTCCCCCCGCTGGCCCAGCATGCCGACCAGTTCGGCGACCAGGTTGTTGAGCACGGAGGCGGCGGAGACGCGGAGGCAGGGCGGGATGAAACGCTCATCCAGCACCACCCGGCGATCCGACTGCACCTCCACCACGCGGGCGAGGCCGAGGCAGGCGTAGCCGGCGCGTTCCTCGGTCTCCAGCATGTAGCGCAGGCGCAGCCGGCCGATGGCGAGTTCGGCGGCCATGGTGCTGTCGCTGTGGGTGTCGAAGGCCTCGAAGGCGCGCTGGGTGTGGCGGGCGCGGGCGGCCTCGGGGCCGGCTTCGCCGTTGGCATTCGGGATGGCGATTTCCGGGCTGCCGGGCTGGCGCAGCGGCAGGGCCAGGTAGACGACGGCGTTGCGGGTGCCTTCCGGCAGGTCCAGCGGCAGGGGGGCATCCGCGGTGCCGGGGATGGCGAAGGGGGTGCCGTCCTCCATCACGCCCGCGGCGCCGGACAGGGCAAAGCGGCCGGCGGCCAGCAGGTCGCGGTCCAGCGCGAATTCGGTGACGCCCCAGGGGTGCGGGCGCAGCGGCGCGGCGCGGGCCTGCAGCAGGTGCTCGAAGTGCCGGTCCTGCTGCTGGAAGTGCTGCGCGCGGAGGAACATGCCCTCCTGCCAGACCACCTTGTCGTGCCAGACCATATGCGTCGTCTACCTCCGGCCCGGGCCGCGCTGCGCGGTGGCCTGTTCGTAGGCCCGGGCAAAGGCCTTGCCGAAGGCGCTGTCGAAATCATCGTCGAACTGCTCGACAAGCTGGGCGTGGCGGCGCCGGTAGGCCTCCCACAGCCGCTTCTCCCGCGCCCCCGGCAGCAGGCCGCCGCCCGAATCCTCGGCTTCGAGGCTGGCGGGGGCCAGGCGTTCCAGCAGGGCGCGGGCGGCGGCCTGGGTGGCGGCGAGGCTGGCCACCTGGTGCGCGGTCAGGTCGTCCACGGTTTCCTGCACGGCGGCCGCGGCGGGGGTGCGCGGGTCGAGCAGCGCGGCGAGGGCCTGGTCCTCGCCGGGGGCGAATTTCAGCGGGTTGTTGTTGGCGGCGCGCAGCATGGTCTGCTCGATGCGGAATTCCCGCTTCACGTCGGCGCGGGCGATCAGCAGGGCGCGGATGCCGACGATGGCGGCGCGCAGCACGGCACCGGCCGCCCGCAGCGCCGCGTCCGGGTCCTGCACGGGCAGGTTGGCCGGCAGGCCGGCGCCGGCGAGCAGCGCGGCGAGTCCGGCATCGCCGGCGGGACGGGCCACCGGCTCGGCGCGGGGCGGCGGCGCGGCCGGCATGGCCGGGCGTGGCGGGTCGCCGGCCTCGAGGAAGGGGTCGACCGGCAGCGACACCGGGGGCAGCGGCGCCGGAGGCACTGAAGCCGGAGGCACTGAAGCCGGAGGCACTGAAGCCGGGGGCACTGGAGCCGGTGGGGCCAGGGGCCGTGGTGCCATGGCGGGTGCCGGCTTCGGCGTCAGGTCCAGGTCCCAGTCATCCGGGATCACCGCCTTGCCGGCCGGCAGGCTCGGCGGAACCATGAAGGCCTCGGCGGTGGAGGGGGCATGGTCCGGCATCGGCGCGGGGCTGTCGGCGCCCGGGCTGCCGAAGGGATCGAAATCGTCCGGCAGCAGGCCGCCGCCCATGCTGGAGCCGCCCATGCCGGGGTCATGGGACGGCGTCCTGCCGAAACCCGGCAGCGAGGCCCCGGCGAAGCCCTGGCTGGGTGGGGCACCGGCAAAGGGATCGGACGCGAAGGGATCGGGTGCCACGCCCCAGCCGGCCGTCGCCGTGGCCGCTTCCTCGATCCGGACCTCGATCTCGTAGGCGCCGAGGCGCAGCCGGTCGCCATCCACCAGCGGCTTCACCTGGTCGCGGCCGACCGGGGTGCTGGCGTGGTTGACGAAGGTGCCGTTGGTCGAAAGGTCCCGCAGCTGCCAGCCGCCGGCATAGAATTCCAGCACGCAATGCTTCTTCGACAGCACGCGGTCCGGGTCCGGCAGCGGCCAGTCGCATTCCGCGCCGCGGCCGAGGCTGATCTCGCCGCCCGCCGCCTGGCGCTGTTCCGGCACCACCGAATCGGGGCAGCGCAGGACGGAAAGGGTGATGCCCGCCATCGGGTTCAGCCGCCAATCAATACGGTGGGGAAGCCCAGGATGATGGTGCCGCCATGGCCGCACATGTCGCCGATGCGCGCCGCCGGCAGCTTGTTCACGAGCACCGTCATGCTGCCCTTCACGATGACATCCGGCGGACCGACGCAGAGGCACATGTCGGTGATGCGCGCCTGCGGCAGCTTGCCGGTGAGCACGTTGGGCGAGCCGCTGAGGATCGGGCCACCGACATGCGGGATCGGCGGCACGCCGGGCGTCACCATCGGGCAGACATGCATGTCGGTGATGCGGGAGGCGGGCGGGCCGGCCATGTCAGCCTTCCTCCAAGGGAATGCGTCCTGCGCCGCCGGCGGCGATCTCCCGCGCCGAGGCCAGGAAGCGGGCCAGGCGGTCCTGCGCGCGTTCCGGGCGGACGCGGACGGCGGCGAGCACGACACCGCCGCTGATGGCGACGCCGGTCAGGTGATCCGGCGGCGGAACCTCGGGCTGGCCCACCGGCGCCATGCTGCCGCTGGACCAGAAGGCGCCGACGGCGGCCCAGGCCTCGGGCGAGCGGAAGCCGGTGCGCTGCGCGGCCTCCATCGCGGCGCGGCGCAGCGCATCGTCGCCGGGCTGGCGCACCCAGGCCTCGGCGGCGGCCAGCGCCGCCATGTCGACCGCCGGCAGCGACGGGTCGGGCACGGCGCGGGCGCACATGCAGCCCCACCACACGGCCTCCCGCTTCGGCAGCGCATGCGCCGCGAGCCGCGCCGCCTCGTTGCGCAGGCCGGCGGCCTCCAGGCGCAGGATTCCCTCCGCCGCGGTCTTCGCGCCGTTCAGGCTGGACGCCGCCGCGGGGTCGAGTTCCAGCCGCGGCAGCAGCGGGGTCAGCGGAGCGGCGAGCTTGGGCAGGGTCTCGGCCATGTCAGTTGATCATCACGAGCAGGCCTTCGGTCTGGAACAGCGTATCCGCTTTTTCCTGGACCATCAGCCCCTTGGTCTTGTGCATCAGCTGCGCCTCGCTGCTGATCAGCATGCCCTTCAGCGTGATGCCGGTCTGGTCCACCACCAGCGTGGATTGCCCGACCTTCAGCGTGATGGACTGCATCGCCTCCAGCGTGATGGCGCCGAGGTCGCATTTGACGGACATGTTGCCCAGCTTCAGCTGCGTCGCGTCATTGCCCATCTTCAGCGTGGTGCTGCGGTTGCCCATGTCGATGGCCAGCGTGTCGTTGCCCATCTTGATGGTCTCGGTCCGGCTGCCCTTGTCCAGCGTCAGCGTGTCGTCGGCGTCCCTGATGGTGACGGTGCGCGCGTTCTGCACGACCTCCGTCTGGTCGTGGCCGATGGTGCGCTTCTCGTCGTTCTCGACCTCCACCGTCAGGTTCTTCTGCGCGTGCAGCGTGATGTCCTCGCTGCCCTTCTTGTCCTCGAAGCGCAGCATGTTGGCATCCGCCGCGCTGTCCGACTTGTAGCTGCGCGTCAGGATGCCGCTTTGCGCCTTGTTGGTGCCGGGCTTGAAGGGCGGCGGGCTGTCCTTGCCATAGACCGAGCCGACGACGATCGGGCGGTCGGGGTCGCCGTCGAGGAACGCGACCAGAACCTCGTCGCCGACGCGCGGCGGAAACCAGGTGCCGCCCCAGGCGCCGGCGGCGGTCTGCATGACGCGCACCCAGATGGAGGCGGTGTCGTCATCCTCCGCCCAGCGGTCCCAGCGGAAGCGCAGCTTCACGCGGCCGAACTCGTCCAGGTGGATCTTCTCGCCCTTCGGGCCGGTGACCTTGGCGGAATGCATCCCCGGCATCACCGGGCGCGGATGACGTGGCGGCGGCATCCAGACGCGGCCGGCGAAGACCAGGCGGATGGCGCCCTGGTAGCTTTCGGTGCCGCCGGCGCCGGCCGTGGTGCCGCTGGTATCGGCCGCTTCGTGCCGTGCCGCGGTGACCAGGTATTGCCGGTTGTTGAGCGAGCCATCCTCCCGCTTCACGCCCACGAACAGACGCACGCCGGGGCCGAAGCGGGGGTCCTTGATGTCGGCGCCATACTCCTCGGATTGCGATTCCAGCGCACCCATCAGCACTTCGCCGCTCTCGTTGCCCGGGCGCGTGGACATGCCGCCGGGCCAGTGGAACACCTCGCCCTGCGACCACATGCTCGGCTCGTCCACATAGGTGCGGGTCTGCCGGGTGGCGTGCGGCGCCTCCGAGGGGCGGGACCGTTCATCGTCCATGTCGTCGAGCATGGTCATGGCGCTGCGGGCACGGTTGGTGCGGCGCCAGCTGCCGAGGTGGTCGAGTTGCGGCGCGCCGTGCTCGGCCGTCATGGTCTCGACCACGTATTGCGGAAAGCCCTGCGAGCTGTAGGCCACGTTCATCTCGTGCGCCGACTCGGTATGGGTGAAGTGGTAGGTGAGGCCGTGCTCCTCCAGCAGGCGTGAGACGAAGTGCAGGTCGGTCTCGTTGAACTGGGTGCAGTAGGCCATGGGCTCGAAGCCCGGCAGCATGCTCCACTTCGGCTCGGCCAGGCCGTGATCCTCCAGCACCGCCTTGACCACGGCCTGCACCGTCTTGTCCTGGAAGATGCGGCAGTTGCGGCGCAGGCCGAGGCGCCACAGGTTGGGCACCGCGATGATCCGGTAGGTCATGCGGCCGCCGGCGCCGGGGCCGAGGCGGCGGAATTCGGCGATGACGCCGTGGAAGTGGCGCACCAGTGGCGATGGGCCGCGCTGCGTGACGGTGAAGCCGACCTCCTTGGTCAGCATGTCCTTGGGCAGCAGGTCGGGGTCCTCGCCCAGCACCTCGGCCTCGATCGTGTAGGGCAGCCCCAGTTCCTCGGACACGCTGAGCCGGGTGAGCAGCAGCGCGCGGTCCGGCAGATGGCTCTTGATGCCGAGAAGTCGCGCGGGCTGCATGGCCGGCCAGTTCCTCCCCCTCGGGTCCTTGGGTCTGGCGCGGACCCCGCGCGTTCGATCGAGGATAGTCGCGCTTCGCACCGAACGGAAGCAAGAGCGGCATGCGGCGAAACGGAAGGCAACAGTGTTGCGGCCTGGGGAAGACGCGGCGAAGCAGACGGGGGTGGCAGCATGATCGGTGCGCTGTTACGTTGCCTTGCCAATTTCGCGCTGGATCACGCCATGCCGCGCCGCATGCCCCCGCCCTCCCCTTCCTTCCGTGCGCGGTTGCGGCGCGGCCTGGCGATGCTGACGGCGGCGGCGATGCTGGCCGGCTGCGTCACCACCCGCGACTCGCGCATCGGCAGCGACGCGGGCGACAGCTGCCGCACGCAGCTGGTGGCGCTGGACAGCACCGGTAATTTCTTCGCCGCCGATATGCTGCGCGGTGCTGCTGTGGGCGCCGTCGGTGGCGCGCTGCTCGGCGGGCTGCTGGCCGCCGCCACCGGGCAGCGTGGCAGCGGCGTCGCGGCCGGCGCCGGCATTGGCGCGGTGGCCGGCGGCGTGGTCGGCGGCACGGCGGGCTACCTCTCGGCGCGCCAGCAGCAGGCGACGGACCAGGCCTCCCTCAACCTCGCGGTGGCCAACGACCTGGCGGCGGAGAATGCGCAGCTCGACCGCACGCAGGTCGCTTTCGACCAGTTGATGGATTGCCGCTTCAACACGGCGCGGCAGATCCGGGCCGAGCTTGGCGCCGGGCGCATGACGCGGCCGCAGGCGGAAGCCGCGATGGCGGAGCTGCGCAACTGGACGCAGCGCGACATCCAGCTGGCCACCACCATCAACGGCCAGATCGGCCGCCGCGGCGCGGAGTTCGACACGGCGATCGAGACGGTGGCGCCGGGCGTGAAGCAGGCGGCGGCGGCGCCCAAGCCGTCCATCCCGGCTCGGCCGCGCGCCACGGTGCCGCTGCGGCTGCGGCCGGACGCCTCCTCCCCCGAGGTCGCGCGGGTGCCGGCGCGGGAGGCGGTGACGTTGCGGCCGGGGCGCGACGGCTTCGCCCAGGTCGAAACCGCCAGCGGCGTGCGCGGCTATGCGCCGGCGCAGGCCTTCCCGGAGGCGGCGCGGCTGCCGGACGCGGCCCCGGTCGCGGCGCAGGGCGGCGACGTGCGGTCGCTGGCGGCCAGCAACATCGCGCGGCGGGACAATTTCTCGGACAGCGTCGGCACCGCGACCCGGCTGGCGGAAGGCCAGGGCTTCGAACTGGCGACGTGACCCGGTGATGGCAGGGCTGCGCCGCCTTACCGTCCTGCTGCTTCTGCTGCTGTGCGGCGCCGCGCGCGCCCAGGTGCCCGAGCCGCCGCAGCAGCCTTTCCTGCGCGTGGAGGCGGCGGCGCACACGGCGCCGGTCGCACGGCTGGCGAGCGATGCCGCCGGCCGCGTGCTGGCCAGCGTCTCCGACGACAAGACCCTGCGCATCTGGGACCTGCCGGAGGGCACGCTGAGCCGCGTGCTGCGGCCGCCGATCGCGCCCGAGGCCGAGGGCGAGCTGTACGCCGTGGCGCTGACGCCGGATGGCCGGCGCGCCTTCGTCGCGGGATGGACCGGCGCGGCCTGGGACCGCGCCTTCGCCATCTACCTGTTCGACACCACGAATGGCCGGATGCTGGCGCGGCTGCCGGGGCTGCCGGCGCCGGTGCAGCACCTGGCACTGTCCGCGGATGGCACGCGGCTGGCGGCGGCGCTGGGCGGGCGGGCCGGGGTGCGGGTGTGGAACGCGGCCAACGGCACGATGCTGTGGGAGGATACGGCCTTCACCGGTCCGGCTCGGATGGTGGCATTCGCGCCCCAGGGCGGCCAACTGGCGGCGACCGGCGCGGATGGACGGGTGCGGGTGTATGACGCGCAGGGGCGCAAGCTTGCGGACCGCGCGCCGGTGGCCGGCGGGCGGCCCTTCGGCCTGGCCTGGTCGCCGGATGGCGGGCTGCTGGCGGTGGGGTTCGAGGATCGGCTGCGGGTGGAGGTGCTGGCCGCCGCCGACCTGCGCGGCGTGTTCCTGCCGGATGTGGCGGGGCTGGCGGGCGAAGGGCTGCCGGCGGTGACCTGGGCGCAGGATGGCCGGGGCGGCGTGCAGCTGCATGCCGCGGGCTATGCGCGCCGCGCGGCGCCGGCGCAGGACTCCACCGGCCGCAACTTCGTCATCCGGCGCTGGTCGGATTACGGGCTCGGGCCTTCGGTGGATGTGCCTGCGGCGCGGGACGCGATCTCGCACCTGCTGGCGATTCCGGGCGGCGGCGTCGCCTATGCGGCGGCCGATCCCGGCTGGGGGCTGCTGGCGCCGGACGGCACGGTGGCGGTGGCCCCGCAGCCGCCGGGGGCGGATTTCCGCAACACCGGCGTCGGCCTTGCCGTATCGCCCGATGGCACGCGCCTGCGCGTGGCGCTGCGGGCGGAGGCGGCGCCGCTGGTCTTCGATGCGCTGGCGGGAAGCCTGGCGGCGGCGCCGGTCGAACGCGGTGACTATCAGACGGCACGCACCGGCGGCGGCCGGCTGGTGGTGACGGATTGGCGCAACGCCAACCGGCCGCGGCTCGGGCGCACGCCGCTGGCGCTCGGCGCCGGGGAATACGCACGCAGCCTGGCGCTGCTGGCGGAGGATGCCGGGCTGCTGCTCGGCACCGACAACCACCTGCGGCTGTTCGATGCCAATGGCCGCGCCGTGGCCAGCCTGCAGGTGCCGGGCGCGGTGTGGGGCCTGGCGCTCGCCGGCGATGTGGCGGTGGGGGCGCTGGGGGATGGCACGCTGCGCTGGTGGCGGATCGGCGCCGCCGGCATCGTCGAGCAGGCGGCGCTGTTCATCCATGCGGCGACGCAGCGCTGGGTGCTGTGGACCCCGGAAGGGCTGTTCGACCACGCGGCGAATGGCGGGCAGGAACTGGTCGGGCTGCACCTGAATGGCGGCCGTGCGCAGACGCCGGAATGGGCGAGCTTCCAGCAGGCCTATCGCGCGCTGTACGCGCCGGCCGCGGTGCGCGCGCGCATCGCCGGGGATGGTGCGCCGGCGCGGGCGCGGCTGGCGCAACTCGGCGAATTGCGCGCACAGGTCGGGCGGCTGCCGCTGCTCGCCACGCAATCCGCCTGCGCGGTGACACCGGATGGCTGCACGCCGCTGCCGCCGGAGGCGCGCAACCTGCCGGAGGGTGCGACGGCGCTGCGGCTGCGCTTCGCCGCGACGGATCGCGGGCTGGGGCTCGGGCCGCTCGATGTGCTGGTGAACGACCGCATCGCGGTGCGCGCGGAACCGGGCGAGACGCTGGAGGCGGAGGTGCCGCTCGACCCCGGCGGCAATCGCATCGCCACCCGGATGTACGCCGAGGACCGCGTGCTGTTCGCCGAGGGGCCGGCGATGGAGCTGCGCCGGCCGGGCGGCCCGCTGGCGGAGGAAGCCGGGCGGCTGGTGGTGCTGGCCATCGGCATCAACCAATACGCCAACCCGGCGCTGGCGCTGAATTTCGCCGTGCCGGATGCGGAGGCGGTGGCCGCCATGCTGCGCAGCCGCGCCGGCCCGCTGTTCCGCGACGTGCAGGTGACGGTGCTGCGCGATGCGCAGGCCACGCGGCGCGGTGTGCTGGCGGCGCTGGAGGAGGTGGCGCGGACCACGACGCCGGCGGATACCTTCGTGTTGTACCTCGGCGGGCATGGCGTGCGGACGGAGCCCGACCAGCGCTTCCTGTTCCTGCCGCATGACGTGACCGACACCACGAACTGGGCAACGCTGCGGCGCCAGGGGATCGAGGATTCCGTGCTGGTCGCCGCCATCGCGCGCATCCGGGCGCGGGATGGCCTGCTGCTGCTGGACACCTGCCATGCCGGGCAGTTGACGATGGACCAGCTCTCGGCGCTGGGCAACGAGACCGGGCGCTTCCTGCTGGCGGCCAGCACATCCGTGCAGGAGGCGCTGGACAGCTACGACGACCGCAACGGCGTGTTTGCCTATGCGGTGCTGGAGGCGCTGGGCGGCCGCGCGGCGACGGATGGGGAGGGGCGCGTCAGCGCGCTGGCGCTGGGCGAGTGGGTGACGCGGCGGGTGCCGGAGCTGGCGGCGGAGAAGCGGCACCGGCAGGATGCGGTGTTCCGCAGTGCAAGCCGGGACCTGCGAAGCTTCTCGCTGGCGGTGGTGCCGCGGTAGAGCGTGATCGCCGAAGGCTGGAACGGCCGGAGGCATCGATCATGCGGGAAAGCAGAAGGCCGGATCATGCGAAAGGCCCGCGACGGGCACGGGCCTTCCCCCTCACCCAACTCTCTCCCCCTGAAGCAGGGGGAGAGGGCTTTCGTCAGCCGGACTTGGCGGAGGAGATGTCGTAGATGACGTGGCCGGTCGTGGTCGACTTGAACTTGTCGTCGACCTTCAGGTACTCGCTGTCGACCTTGGTGAAGTTGAAGGACAGCGATTCCGAGGGGCGGTCGCCGCCGCTGCTGAGGGAGTAGCCGCTGATCAGCGTGTTGGTCAGGATGTACTTCTGGTAGGCGATGTGCTTGCCGCTGGCATCGGTCTGCGTCAGGTCGATCTTGACCTCCTTCGCGTCGCCGCCGATGGCTTCCTTCAGCATGAGCGGGGAGATCGCGTCCATCGTCTTGGTGACGGTGATCTCCGAGATGCTCGGCGCCGTCGCCTCGCGCTTGGAACCGCCGCCGACGCCGGAGGAGATGCCGCGGCCGACGCCCCACTGGAGGCTGTTCACTTCCATCCACTTCTCGTAGCCGACTGCGGTCGCCTCGCCCGCGAGCGCGCCGTACTTGATGAAGATCGCCATGGTCCGGTCCCTTGCCTGTGGTTTACCAATCCAGAGACTTCGATTCGCGCCCTTCGGTGTTCCACCTCGGGCGATCGCTGTCCCACTCCCCCGAAACTCGCTGCCTCGGCCGCGGGGCGCTTCAGCCGAGGTCGTACCGGAAGCCGCCGGCATCATCGATGCCAACCTGCGCCCGGCTGATCGCATCCCCCTGCGCAAGCCGCTCCAGGATCCGGGCTGATAGCTCCGGCAGCAGGGTGCGGCTGAGGATGTTGTCGATGTTGCGCGCGCCGGATTCGACTTCCTTGCAGCGGGAGACGATGGTCTCCGGCACCGCATCGTCGAAGTGCAGCGGTACGCCGTAGGTTTCCCTCATCCGCCGGCCGATGCTGCGCAGCTTCAGCAGGCAGATCTGCTTCATCACCGCATCCGCCAGCGGATAGTAGATGACCGTGTTGCAGCGGCCGAGGAAGGCGGGCTTGAACACCTTCAGCAGGTCCGGCTGCAGCGCATCGCGCAGCGGCTCCGGCTCCGGCGCCGTGTCCGGATCGGCGCAGAGCTTCGCGATGGTGTCGGTGCCGGCGTTGCTGGTCATGATGATGACGCAGTTGCGGAAATCGATGTCGCGGCCTTCGCCGTCCTTCATCGCGCCCTTGTCGAAGACCTGGTAGAACACGTCCTGGACGCCGGGATGCGCCTTCTCCATCTCATCGAGCAGGACGACCGAATAGGGACGGCGGCGCACGGCCTCCGTCAGCACGCCGCCCTCGCCGTAGCCGACATAGCCAGGCGGCGAGCCCATGAGGAGGGAGACCTTATGCTCCTCCTTGAACTCGGACATGTTGATGACGGTGAGGTTCTGCTCGCCGCCATACAGCAGGTCGGCGACGGCCAGCGCGGTTTCCGTCTTGCCGACGCCGGAGGTGCCGGCCATCAGGAAGACGCCGATCGGCTTGCGCGGATCGGTCAGGCCGGCGCGGCTGGTGCGGATGGCCTGGGCGATGGCGTCCAGCGCGTGGTCCTGGCCGACGACGCGCTCCATGAGCTTCGCCTTCAGGTTCAGCACCGTCTTGATCTCGTCCGAGACCATGCGGCCGACCGGGATGCCGGTCCAGGTCGCGACGACCTCCGCCACCGCCTGGCCATCGACCACCGGATGCACCAGCGGGTTTTCGCCCTGCAGCGCCTTCAGTTCCTTCGACGCATCGGCAAGGTCCTGCTTCACCTGCGCGGCGTCCGGCTGCGGTGCATCGGGCGTCAGGCCCAGCGCCGCGGTTTCCGCCTGCAGGCGCAGGTCGCGGATCTTCGCCACCAGCGCCTTCTCGGCCTCCCAGCGCGTGTTCAGCTCGGCGAGCTCGGCCTCGGCCTTCTCGCGCTCCGCTTCCAGCGCCGCAGTGCGCGCGGCGTGGTCGCTGCCGGTGGCGGATTCACGGCCGACGGCGCCGAGTTCCGTCTTGATCATCTCGAGGCGCCGCACGCGGTCCTCGATCGGCGCCGGCACCGCCGCCTGGCTCATGGAGACGCGGGCGCAGGCGGTATCGAGCAGGGAGACGCCCTTGTCCGGCAACTGCCGGGAGGGGATGAATCTCGCAGAAAGCTTCACCGCATCGGTGATCGCCTCGTCCAGGATGCGCACGCCGTGGTGCTTTTCCAGCGTCGCGACCAGGCCGCGCAGCATGGCGCAGGCCAGCGGCTCGGACGGCTCGTCCACCTTCACCACCTGGAAGCGGCGGGTCAGCGCGGCGTCCTTCTCGAAGTACTTCTTGTATTCGGCCCAGGTGGTGGCGGCGACGCAGCGCAACTCGCCACGGGCAAGCGCCGGCTTCAACAGGTTCGCGGCGTCGTTCTGCCCGGCCTGGCCGCCGGCGCCGATCAGCGTATGCGCCTCGTCGATGAACATGACGATGGGCACCGGGGAGGCCTTCACCGTGTCGATGACGCCCTTCAGGCGGTTCTCGAATTCGCCCTTCACCCCGGCGCCGGCCTGCAGCAGGCCGAGGTCGAGCGACATCAGCTTCACGCCCTTCAGCGCGGCAGGCACGTCGCCCTGCGCGATGCGCAGCGCGAGGCCCTCCACCACCGCGGTCTTGCCGACGCCGGGCTCGCCGGTGAGGATCGGGTTGTTCTGGCGGCGGCGGGTCAGGATATCCACCATCTGGCGGATCTCCGCATCGCGGCCGAGGATCGGGTCGATCTTCCCGGCCTTCGCCTGCGCCGTGAGGTCGGTGCAGAACTGCTCCAGCGGGCCATCGCCGCGCGGCGCGCCGGATGCCGGTGCCGCGCCCGGCGCGGCGGCCGTGGCTTCAGCCTGGCTGGCTTCGTCGCTACCGCTGGTGAGGTCCGCCAGGTTGCGGCGCACGCGGTCGGCCGACACGGCGGACAACGTCGCGGAACTGTCACGCAGCGTGCGCGCCAGCGCATCGTCCGCCAGCAGGGCCGCCAGCATGTGGCCGCTGCGGATACGGCTGGCATTGGCTTCGAGCGAGGCGATGAGCCAGGCCTCGCGCAGCCAGGCGACGATGTCGGGCGAGAGTGCGGGCGCGCGGGCATTGCCGGTGCGCAGGCGGTCGAGCGCCTTGGTCAACTCGCCGGCGACGCGGCCGGCATCGACCTCGAGCTTGCGCAGGGCATGGGCGATGTCGCTGCCGGGTGTTTCCACCAGCTTCAGCAGAACGTGCTCGACTTCAACATTGTAGTGGCTGCGCGAGAGCGTCAGGCCGGCTGCCGCTTCCACCTGCCTGCGGCAGAGGTCGCTCAACCGCCCGACAACGGATTTCAGGTCGACAGCCACCATGTGACGAAACGCTCCTTGATCCCCGCCTCGGCCGTCAGACGCCCCGCCGGTGCTTGCCGCATTTCCCGGAAGATAATCCGTTTCGGGGTCGCAGGCTAACCGTCGGTTGCGCAGGAGTCCACAATGACACTCGATCCGGCGTTGCGTGTTTCGCCCCGTTTCGCACCGTTTCGCAGGGTTCACGGAGAGGTATCGCAAAGGGTTGAACCTGCGGCAGAATGCAGGCCGCGCGTTGGAGGCGAGAATCGCTTGGCCGAGGACCCGATCGACCTGGAGGCGCTGCTGGCGCCGCTGGACACCGGCGAAGCTGGCGCCGGGGAGGATCTGCGCGATGATTTTTCGCCGTCCTCACCCTACCAGCGCCTGCGCGATGCCCGTGCCGCGGCGCGGGCGGAGGAACGCGCGCGGGACAGCGAGGGCGAGGTGGACACGGTGCCGGCGGATGGCTGGCGCGATGTCGCGCGAATCGGGCAGGAGACCCTGGCGACGCGGGCCAAGGATTTCGAGATCGCCGCCTGGCTGACCGAGGCGCTGGTGCGCCAGCATGGCCTGCCGGGTCTTGCCGCCGGGGCGAAGCTCATCGCCGGGCTCTGCGAGCGGTACTGGGACCAGGGGTTCCCGCTGCCGGACGACGAGGGGCTGGATGGGCGGGCGGCACCGATCGGCGGGCTCGCCGGTTCGGGCGGCGATGGCACCATCATGCAGCCGCTGCGCCGGCTCGCGCTGTTCCGCCGCACCGATGGCACGCCGCTCGGGCTGTACCAGTGGGAGGAATCCGAGAAGACCGAGGGGATCGTCAACGAGGAGCGCCTGGCGGCGCGGCGCGCGGCTGGCGTCCCGGAAATGGCGACCCTGCTGGCGGAGGCGCGGATGGACCGTGGCTTCGTGCAGGCCGTGGCCCTGGACGCCGCGGCGGCGCGGGAGGCGTGGCGGGCGATGGAGCAGGCCACCGACCGACTTTTCGGCGCCGAGGCACCGGCCACGCGCAACGTCTCCGTCCTGCTGGACCGCATGGTCGAGGTGACGGGCCAACTGGGGGGCGGTGCGCCGGCGGCGGGCGCCCAGCCTGCCGGCACATCGGCCGGAGCCGACCCTGGGCCGGCGGCGGCAGGCGGCGCTGCGCCGCGTGCCGCGGCGTCTGGCGGCGGCCCGGCGGCGCTGGAGACGCGGGAGGATGCGCTGCGCGAACTCGGCCGGATCGCCGAGTATTTCCGGCGGACGGAGCCGCATTCGCCGCTGTCCTACACGCTGGAGGAGGCGGTGCGGCGCGGGCGGATGACGCTCGGCGAATTGCTGGCGGAGGTTCTGCCCGACCAGGAGACCCGGCATGGGCTGCTTGCCCGGCTCGGCATGCGGCCGGAGGATACGGAAGGATGATCCGGCACCCGCAGACCGCGTCCGCCGGTGCGGTTCCACCCGTGCCAGTTGACGTGACCGGCATCGAAAGGGTTGACTACCGGCCAAGCAACGGCCGCGTCCGGACGCAGGCTGCCGGGACCGGCCTGGATTTTCTGACATCGGCATCGATCAGCATGAGGACTCGGGAAACGCCATGACAAGCGTCCATGACAAGCTGGCGCGCGTGCGCAAGCCGCGCGTGCACATCACCTACGAGGTCGAGACCGAGGGCGCCGCCATCGTGCGGGAACTGCCCTTCGTGGTCGGCGTGATGGGCGACTACGCCGGGGATCCGACGGAGCCGCTGAAGCCGCTGGCGGACCGCAAGTTCGTCCAGATCGACCGTGACAACTTCAACGACGTGATGGCCCGCATCGCGCCCGGCCTGAACCTGAAGGTGGACAACACCCTGGCCGCCGATGGCAGCCAGATGGCGGTGAACCTGAAGTTCAAGTCGATGGAGGATTTCGAGCCGGCCAAGGTGGCCGAGCAGGTGCCGGCGCTGAAGGCCTTGCTGGAAACGCGCGCCAAGCTGCGCGACCTGATGAGCAAGGTGGATCGCTCGGAGGAGCTGGAGGGGCTGCTGGAGCAGGTGCTGAACGACAAGTCGAAGCTGGACGCGCTGTCCGCCGAGCTTGGCCTCGACAAGAAGGAGGGCTGACCGATGAGCTCGACCCAGTCACAACCGGGCGGCGCCACGACGACCACCGAGGAAGGCGGTCTCGGCCTGCTCGACCAGGTGATCGGCGCCACCAAGCAGACCGAGCGCGACCGCGCCCAGGACCTGATCAAGGCGCTGACCGAGGAGGCGCTGAAGGGCACCGTGACCTTCAGCCGCAACCTGTCGCAGACCTTCGACCGCGCCATCGCGGCGATCGATGCCAAGGTGTCCGAACAGCTCAACCAGGTGATGCACCATCCGCGCTTCACCAAGCTGGAGGGCTCCTGGCGCGGGCTGAACTACCTGGTGATGAACAGCGAGACCGGGACCAGCCTGAAGATCCGCATGCTGCAGGCCAGCAAGAAGGACCTGTCCCGGGATCTGCAACGTGCCGTCGAGTTCGACCAGTCCGGCCTGTTCAAGAAGATCTACGAGAACGAGTTCGGCACGCCGGGCGGCGAGCCCTATGGCGCGCTGGTCGGCGACTATGAATGGACCGCGCATCCGGACGATGTCGAGACGCTGCGGCTGATCTCGAACGTCGCGGCCGGCGCCTTCGCACCCTTCATCTCCGGCGTCGGTGCCGGCATGTTCGGCTTCGAGGATTGGCGCGAGCTGTCCAAGCCGCGCGACCTGGCGAAGATCTTCGAGACGCAGGAATACGCCAAGTGGCGGTCGTTCCGGGAGACCGAGGATGCACGCTTCGTGGCGCTGGTCATGCCGCGCGTCATCGCCCGCCTGCCCTATGGCGCCGCGACCAAGCCGATCGAGGAGTTCGCCTATGAGGAGGCGCCTTCCGCTAACGGCACCGCGCAGGCGATGGGCCACCACGACTACTGCTGGATGAACGCGGCCTATGTGAAGGCGGCGCGCCTGACGGATGCCTTCGCGCAGTACGGCTTCTGCACGGCGATCCGTGGCGCGGAGGGCGGCGGCAAGGTCTCCAACCTGCCGAACCACACCTTCACGAGTGACGACGGCGACAGCGACGCGAAGTGCCCGACGGAGATCGGCATCACCGACCGGCGCGAGGCTGAACTGTCGGGTCTCGGCTTCCTGCCGCTGTGCCACTACAAGAACACCGACTATGCCGTGTTCTTCGGCTCGCAGTCGGCCCAGAAGCCGAAGAAGTACGACCGGCCGGAAGCCACGGCGAACGCCGCGATTTCCGCCCGCCTGCCCTACATGATGGCGACGAGCCGCTTCGCGCACTACCTGAAGGTGATGGCGCGGGACAAGATCGGGTCGTTCATGGAGGCCTCGGATTGCGAGGTCTGGCTGAACCGCTGGATCCAGAACTTCGTCAACCCGATGGAAGGCGCGGGCCAGGAGGCGCGGGCCAAGTATCCGCTGCGGGAGGCGCAGATCGAGGTGAAGGAGGTGCCTGGCAAGCCGGGCGTCTACAACGCCGTCGCGCATCTGCGGCCGTGGCTGCAGATGGAGGAACTCACGACCTCCATGCGGATGGTCGCGCGGATTCCGCAGAAGTCCTGAGCCGATGGACCCGGCCACGCCGTTGCGCGACGCGGTGCTGGCCGGGCGCTTTCTCGGACGCGACAAGGCGGCCATCCCGCTCGCGGCGCTGATCGTGGAGACCGAGCCGGCGGCGCTGCTGCTCGGCTGGTATGGCGAGCGGCGGCTGGCCGAGATCGCGCGCGACAACGACCCGGCGGAGGCGCTGCGTGGTGCGCTGGACCGGGACATCGCGGCGCTGGATGCGATGCTGTCCGCGCAGCTGGATGCCGTGCTGCATGCGCCGCGACTGCGCCGGCTGGAGGGATCGTGGCGCGGGCTGGCGTGGCTGGTGGACCGCCTGCCGGCCACCGGCGGCCGCGTGCGCGCAAAGCTGCTTTCGGCGCGCTGGGCGGAATTGTGCCGCGACCTGGAACGCGCGGTCGAATTCGACCAGAGCCAGGTCTTCAAGAAGATCTACGAGGAGGAGTTCGGCACCGCCGGCGGCGAGCCGTTCGGCATGATCGCGGCGGATTACGAGGTGCGGCACATGCCGGCGGCGGGGCATGCGACCGACGATGTCGCGGCGCTGACGGCACTGGCCGGCGTGGCGGCGGCGGCCTTCGCGCCGATCGTGCTGGCGGCTTCCCCGGCGCTGGTGGGGCTCGACAGCTTCGCGGAGGCCGCGCCGGCCTTCGACCTGGCGGATGCGCTCGGCGGGCCGGAACATGCGCGCTGGCGCAACGCGGCGGCGCTGGAGGATATGCGTTTTCTTTGCGTCGCGCTGCCGCGCGTGCTGGGCCGGGCGCCCTGGCCGGATGATGGCAGCCGCGTGGACCGGTTCCGCTATCGCGGGCATGCGGCGGGTGCCGAACAGCGCGTCTGGACGACGCCGGTCTATGGGCTGGCGGCGGCGGCGGCGCGGGCCTTCGACCGCAACGCCTGGCCCGGCGAGGTGCGCGGCGCGGAGCCGCAGGAGGATGCGACGGGCGGCGTGTTGGACGGGCTGGCGTGGGAGCGGTTTCCCTCCGACCCGCCGGACGCGCCGCCGCCGCGCGCGCCGCTCGACCTGGCGCTGACGGATGAGCAGGAACGGCAGATCAGCGATGCGCGCCTCGTGCCGCTCTCGGCGCTGGAGGGGCTGGCGGAGGCGAGCTTCGGCGCGCTGCCGGCGCTGCATCGGCCGCCGCGCATGAACAGCGCCATCGCGGAGGCGAACCAGCGGTTGTCGACGCAGATCAACACGCTGCTCTGCGTGGCGCGTTTCGCGCACTGCATCAAGCTGATGGGGCGCGACATGGTGGGCTCCAACCGCGAAGCGCCGGAGGTGGAGTATGAGTTGCAGAAATGGCTCGACCGCTTCGTCAGCGGGCTGGGTTCGGGCGGGGCCGAGGTGACGGCGAAGTATCCGCTGACGGATGCGAAGGTGGAGGTGCGGGAGCGGCGCGGGAAGCCCGGCGTCTATGGCTGCACCGTGCACCTGAAGCCGCACCACCAGCTGGACGAGGTGGGTGCCGCGTTCCGGCTGGTGACCGAGTTTACGCCGCGCCGCGAGGCCGCCTGACGCGCAGCCGGGTGAAATAATCTGCGTGGTGCTGCGGGCTAGAATCGCATCGCCGTGGCCTGAAACGACAACGAGGAACCGCCTGATCATGACCACCGCAGGGGATGCCTTCCATGCCGGCGACCTCGCCGGGGCGCTCGCCGCCGCCACCGCCGCGGTGAAGGCCGCGCCGACGGATGCCGATGCGCGCTGGCTGCTGGCCGAATTGATGCTGTTCGCCGGCGAGGCCGAGCGCGGCGACCGGATGCTGGATGCGGCGGCGCTGCACGAGCCCAATCCGGCCGTGCTGGAATTCCGCAAGCTGCTGCGGGCGGAGGTCGTGCGTGGCCAGGTGCTGGGCGAGGGCCGCGCGCCGAAATATCAGGGCGACGACGCGACTCCGGCGCAGCAGGCGGCGCTGCGCGCCCGGGTGCTGCTGCGGGCCGGGGAGGCCGAGGCGGCCGAGGCCGCGGCGGCGGAGGTGGAGCAGTTGCGGCCCCGTGCGCCAGGCCGGGCGGATGACGTGGCCTTCGACGATTTGCGCGATGCGGACGACCTGTTCGCCGCGGAGTTCGAGGTGCTGACCACGGCGGGCGACCACATGCTGGTGCCGGTGGAGCGTGTGCGCTCGTTGAGCTTCGACCCGCCGCGCCGGCCGCGCGACCTGTTCTGGCGGCGCTGCGCGATCGAGCTGAAGGACAGCACGGAGGGCGTGGTGTTCATGCCGGCGCTGTATTTCGGCGCGGCGAAGGAGACCGAGGGCGCGCTGAAGCTGGGGCGCGCGACGGAATGGACGCATCCCGAGCACGGCCCGGTGCGCGGCCGCGGGCAGCGGCTGCTGCTGGCGGGGGATGAGGCGCTGGCGATCTCGGCGGTCACCAACCTGGTGTTCGATTGACGGTGGCCCCCGCCCCCTCACCCAACCCTCTCCCTCCCATGGGGGAGAGGGCCATGCCGCGATGAGCGGCCATCGCTCGCCCGTGCAGCGGGCCAGGCTGCCGCTGCTCGACCGGCTGCTGGATTCGGACCCCGGCACGGCGGAGCCGCCGCCGCCGAGCGCGGCCGTGGCGCTGGAGATGCTGCATCGTGCGGTGCGTCGCGACCTGGAGGCTGTGCTGAATGCGCGGCGGCGGCGGCGGCCACTGCCGAGGGAGCTGGAGGAGCTGGTGGTCTCGCCGCTGAACTACGGCATCCCCGATGCGACCTCCGGCGCCTATGCGGTTCCGGCGCGGCGGCAGGCGCTGGCGCGGGAGGTGGAGGCGACGATCCGCCGCTTCGAGCCGCGGCTGATGTCGGTGCGGGTGGAGCTGGTGGGCAACGAGGACGACCTCGGCCGCGCGCTGCGGCTGAAGGTGGATGCGGTGCTGCGGGCCGATCCGGTGCCGGAGCCGGTGAGCTTCGAGACGCTGCTGGAACCGGTCTCCCGCGACGTGACCGTGCGCGAGGGCTGAGTGTCAGACGATCTGCTCCCTTTCTACAACCGCGAATTGGCCGCCATCCGGCGGCTGGCGGGCGAATTCGCCGCGGCCAATCCGAAGGTGGCCGGCCGGCTGCGGATGACGCCGGATGCGGTGGACGATCCGCATGTGGAGCGGCTGCTGGAAGGCGTGGCGTTCCTGGCGGCGCGGGTGCAGCACCGGCTGGACGATGAGCTGCCGGAGCTGACGGACGCGCTGCTGGAGCTGCTGTGCCCGCATCTGCTGGCGCCGGTGCCGTCCTTGACCACGGTGCGGCTGATGCCGAAGCCGGAAGCCGCCGGTCCCGCGCTGGTGCCGCGCGGCACGCGGCTGGAGACGGAGCCGGTGCGCGGCGAGCGTCTGATCTACCGCACCTGCCACGACACCACGCTGTGGCCTCTGGCGGTGGATGCCGCGCGGCTGTCCGGCCTGCCGCTGCCGGCGCCCCCGAACCCGCAGGCGCAGGGCGCGGTCGCGGTGCTGCGGTTGAGCCTGGCGACGACGCTGCCCGAGCTGAACTTTTCCGAACTCGGCCTGGACAGGTTGCGCCTGCATCTGCGCGGCGCCGGGCCGGCGCCGGTGCAGTTGCTGGAACTGCTGTGCACCTCGACAATCTCGGTGGCGCTGGCGGATGGGCCTTCGGACCCGCGGCCGGTGTTCCTGCCGAAGGAGGCGCTTCGCCAGGGCGGCTTCGCGCCGGAGGAAGCGGCGCTGCCCTGGCCGCCCCGCGCCTTCACCGGCCACCGGCTGCTGACCGAGTACTTCGCCTTCCCCGAGAAGTTCCTCTACCTCGACCTCGATGGTTTGGAACGCCGCAGCCTGGTGCAGCGCAGCCCACGGATGGAAATCTTCATCTACCTGTCGCGCGCGGTGCCGGAGCTGGAACGCGCGGTCTCCGCCGAGAATTTCGCGCTGGGCTGCACGCCCGCCATCAACCTGTTCAAGCAGATCTGCGAGCCGATCGCGCTCGATGGCACGCAGTCGGATTGGCTGGTGGTGCCGGATGCCCGCCGACCGGCGGCGCTCGAAGTGTACGCGGTGGAAGCCGCGCGGTTGAGCCGGGCGGAGGATGCGCGGCCGAGGCGCGTGCCGCCCTTCCATCGGCTGCGCGCCGAAACGGCGGCGGAGGAGGAAGCGCCCGGCGTCAGCTGGATCGCGGCGCGGCGGCCGGCGCCTGGCGTGCTCGGCGGCAGCGAGACGCGGCTGATGCTGCGCGACCCGCATTTCGACCCGGCGATGCCGGGCGATGGCGTGCTCGGCGTGGATGCGCTGTGCTGCAACCGGGATCTGCCTTCGCTGCTGCCCTTCGGCGGCGGGCAGCCGCGGCTGCGCATCGGCGATCCGGCGACGCCGGCGGCGAGCGCCGAATGCCTCTCGCCACCGACCCCGACGCTGCGGCCGCAACTGCGCGAACGCAGCGGCTGGCGGCTGGTGTCGCATCTGGCGCTGAACCATCTGGGCGTGACGGGCGGGCCGCAGGCGGCGCTGGCGCTGAAGGAAATGCTACGGCTGCATGACCTGCGGGACACGCCGGAGACGCGGCTGGCGCTGGAGGGGCTGGTGTCCGTCACCGCCACGCCGGGCGTCGCGCGCCTGCCGGGCGTGCGGCCGGGCAGTTTCGCGCGCGGGCTGGACATCGCGCTCACCTTCGAGCCGCAGGCCTGGACGGCGGGCGGGCTGTTCCTGCTGTGCGGCGTGCTGGAGCGGTTCCTGGCGTTGCAGGTTTCCGTCAACGGCTTCGTCCGCAGCCAGGCCGTGCTGCGCGGGCGCAGCGGCAGCGTCGCCTCCTGGCCGGCGCGCAGCGGCACGCGGGTGCTGCTGTGACGATGTCCCTGCCCTCAGACGCCGGGCGGCCGCATCCGCGGCCTTGGCTCGCCGCATTGGCGGCGGCGCGCCTTCGCGCGCTCGGCCGGCGGAAGTCGCCGGCCGCAGGTTCGGCAGAAAGGGTGCCGACATGATCGCACGCTCGCCACGCGAAAGACTGGCTGCGGAGCCGGCACGGTTCAGCCTCGACCAGGCGGCGGCGGTGCTGGCACCGGGGCGCGACCCGGTGGAACTGGCGTATCGCACGCAGGCCCGGCTCGGGGCGCCGGGGGGCGAGGTTGCCAAGGCCGAGGGCGAGGAGATCACCGTCACCACCTTCGGGCTGGTCGGGCCGGGCGGCGTGCTGCCGCGGCACTACACGGCGATGGTGGGGGCGGAGGCGCGCAAGCGGTCCACCGCGCTGCACCAGTTCCTCGACATGCTGGCGCGGCGCTTCACCGGGCTGTTCGTGAAGGCCGGCGCGAAGTACCGGCCGGCGCGCGATCCGGCGGCCGTTGAACGCGTGCTGGCGGCGGCCAGCGGGCTCGGCACGCCGCATCTGGTGGCCCGGCTGGCGACGCCGTTGCCGGCGCTGCTGTACCACGCCGGCGCCCTCGCCGCCCGGTCCCGCAGTGCGGAACGGCTGCGCGGGATGCTGACGGAGGAAACCGGCACGCCGGTCGAGATCGTGGAATTCGCCGGCGGCTGGATCCGGCTGCCACCGTCGGAGCAGTCGCGGATGGCGTCGCGCGGGCGTCCGGGGCTGAATTGCGGGCTCGGGGTGGATGCGGCGCTGGGGGCGCAGGCGTGGGATCCCTCGGCGCGCTTCCTGCTGCGGCTCGGGCCGCTGAAACTTTCCGAGTTCGAGGCGCTGCTGCCGGGGGCGCCGCTGCATGGGCGTCTGGTGGAACTGACGCGGCTGCAGGTCGGGCTGGAGCAGGATTTCGCGCTGAACCCGGTGCTGGCGGCGGCCGAGGTGCCGCCGTTGAAGCTCGGTGGCGGCGCAAGGCTCGGATGGACGGGGTGGCTGACCACGCCGGTGCCGCGCAAGGTGGATGCGGCGCAGGCGATGCTGCGGGCGAACATGCCGCAGAACGGAGACAGGCCAGGATGAACACAGGCTCCGGCTGGTCGCGCGGATACCCCGTGGGGCAGCCCTACCCGGCGGCCTGGCACGGCTTCCAGTCGCCCGCGTATCTCGCCGCGGCCTGTGCGCTGATGGGCGTGGCGTGGGAGGTCTCGCCGGACCAGCCGATGACGATCGCGGAAATCGGCTGCGGCAGCGGCTACACCGCCAATGTTCTGGCGGCCGGCAATCCCAACGCGCAGGTCCTCGGGCTGGACTACAACCCGGCGCATATCGCGGAGGCGCGGTCGATGGCCGCGGCCGCCGGCCTGGGCAATGCGCACTTCGAAGCAACGGACCTGGCGGAGCTGGACGGCGCGGAGCTGGACCGGCTGCCGGAATTCGACCTGGTGACGGTGCACGGCCTGTGGTCCTGGGTCGGCGATCCGGTGCGGGACGGCGTGCTGCGGCTGCTGCGGCGCCGGCTGAAGCCGGGCGGCGTGGTGCTGATGACCTACAACGCGCTGCCGGGCGCGGGCGGCGCGCTTGGCCTGTCGCGGCTGGTGCGCGGCGCGCTGCGCACCGCCGGCAGCACGGCCGAGGGCATCGCCGCGGCGCGGGCCACGGTCGAGAAGTTGGTGGCGGCGGAGGCGGTGCACCTGCACGATTCCACCTGGCGGCGGCTGCTGCTCGGCGAGATGGGCGAGGCGCGGGCCGGCTACCTGCTGCATGAATTCATCACCGACCATTGGCGGCCCTGCTTCTTCGCCGATGTGCAGGACGCCATGGCGACGGCGCGCTGCGAGTTCGTCGGCAGCGCCACCTTCGATGAGAACTTCCCCTCGATGTCGCTGTCGCCGGCGCAGCAGGAAATCTGGAACGCGGCGCCGGATGCGACCTCGCGGCAGCTGGTGCTGGACCTGTGCGTGCCGCGCGCCTTCCGGCGCGACATCTATGTGCGCGGCCTGCGGCGCATCCCGGCCGAGGCGGCGGTGGCATCGATTCCCCTGATCGCGGCGATCCACGGCCCGGAGGAGCGCAAGCTGCGCAGCCAGGCCGGGGAGGCGGCGCTGCCGCCGCACATCATGGAGCCGATGCGGCTGGCGCTGGAATCCGGGCCGCAGGAGATCGGCGCGCTGCTGGCCCTGCCCGGCTGCGGCAACGTCACGCCGACCGAGGCGCTGGCCATGCTGACCGGCAGCGGCAGCGCGGTGCCGCTGTGGCGCCGGCCCGGGGAAGGGGCGGGCTGGGATGCGGCGAACGCGGCGGCGAAGCGGCTGAACCGGGTGGCGGCGCAGCGGCTGGCGGCACATGGCTCGGGCAGCGGGCGACTGGCGCTGGCCAGCCCGACGCTGGGCGGCGGGCTGCCGGTGGATGCGATGGAACTGGCGGTGGGCGTGCTGGCGGAGGATGGTGAGGCCGAGGTGAGCACCTTGCTGCAACGGCTGCTGCCGCCCGGGCCGCCGCCACCGGCGGAGGTCCTGGATGAGGTGGGGTCCAAGGTGGACACGTTGCTGCGGAAGCGGCGCCCGGTGTGGCGCAGCCTGGGCCTGGCGTGACGGCGAACAGGAGGACCGCATGACATTCCGACCGATTGCCCTGGCCGTGCTGGCGCTGCTGGGCGGCGCGACCCTGGCGCAGGCCCAGCAGGCCGTGCCCGGCGTGGAGAGCCTGATCGATCAGCTGGACCCGGACAGCCCGCGGACCCGTGGCATCCGGGTGCCCGGCGCGCCGCCCCCGGCGGTGCCGGACCTGACCACGACGACGGCGCCGCCCGGAGCCGCGGCCGTGTCGCTGACCGTCACCTTCGCCACCGGCTCCGCCACGCTGGACCCGACGGCCATGCAGGTGCTGGACAATCTTGGCCAGGCGCTGGGTTCGGCCCGGCTGGCCGGCTACCGCTTCCGGGTGGAAGGGCATACGGACACGGTGGGGCCGGAGGCGATGAACCAGGCCCTGTCGGAACGCCGCGCGGCGGCGGTGCGGGATTTCCTGGTGCGGCGCCACGGCGTCGCGGCCGGGCGGATCGAGGCGATGGGCTTCGGTGAGCAGCAATTGCTGGTGGCGACGCCGGACGAGGTGCCGGAGCCGCGCAACCGCCGGGTGCAGGTGGTCAATATCGGCGGCTGAAGCCGCGGACTTCGTGAGGTTCAGGAGCCATGTCCATGCCCAGCTTCCCGATGCGGAGCGCGCTTGCCGCGCTGAGCCTGACGAGCTTTGTTCTGACAGAACCAGTGGCGGCCCAGATGGCACCGCGGGACGATCCCGCGGCACTGGAGCTGATCGAGCAGTTGCGGCCGCGCACCCGCGGCATCCGGGTGCCAGCCCCGGCCGAGGTGCCGGCGGCTGTCTCGGCGCCAGTGGTGCCATCGGAAGCACCGGCTGGCGGAACGCCGCTGCCGCTGCCGTCCCTTCCGGTCGCGACGCCGGCGCCGCTGCCGCAGCCCGCGCCGCCCACCACCACGGCGCCGGCTGGGGTGGCGGCGGTGTCGATCACGGTGAACTTCCCCTCCGGCTCCGCCACGCTGACGCGGCAGGCACAGGATGCGCTGGCGCCGCTGGGGCGGGCGCTGTCCTCGGCCGAGCTGGCGCCCTTCCGCTTCCGGATCGAGGGCCACACGGATTCGGTGGGGGCGGAGGCGCTGAACCAGCGGCTTTCGGCGCGGCGGGCGCAGGCGGTGCAGGATTACCTGGTGACGCGCTTCGGCGTTGCCGGCCAGCGGCTGGAAGCCGTCGGGCTGGGCGAGAGCCGGCCGCTGGTGGATGTGGGCGACGGGGTGGATGAGCCGCGCAACCGGCGGGTCCAGGTCATCAACCTGGACGACTGACGGCCGCTTCACCCCGCAGCAAGGCGACAGGCCCATGCCCGAGGACGACGCCACCATCCGGCATTCCCCCGCCCCCGATCCGGGGCGGAACAGCCGGGTGCAGGTGGCGCCGCCGCGCGTGGAATGGGGCAGCGCGCCGGCCGCCGTGCCGGCGGCGAAGCCGGTGCGGCGCGGGGCGGCCTGGATGCTGGGCGGGGTGGCGCTGGCGGGTTTCGTGGCGGTGGGGCTCGGCGCCTGGTGGGTGGTGCTGGCGCCAGGCGGCATACCCGTCGGGCCGCCGGTGGTGGCCGCGCCTGCCCCGGTCCAGGCCGAGGCGCCGCCCCCTGCCCTGCCGGCCGCACTGCCGGTGCCGACCGCCTCGCGCCTGGCCGCGCTGCCGCCGCTGCTGGAGGAGGCGGCGCTGCGCGACCATCGGGCGGATGCGCCGGTGCTGCTGCGCCTGGCCGAGAATCCCGCGGTGTTCCTGATCGACTTTCCGACGCTGGAGGCACAGGGCGCGGCGATGAACCGCATCGCCGCCCTGGTCGAGAAGGCCGGCCTGCCGCGCGACCGCGTGCTGGGCGAGGCCGAGATGGCGGCGGCGATCGCCCGCGCCGGCGACACCGCCGCCACCTTCTACTACGGCCACAACTACCGCGGCTCGGACCTGCAGCGGTTTTTCGACCTGGCGCAGCGCGACGCGGTGGTGCTTTCGCCCGGGGAGGCCTGGGTGGAGGCGCAGGTCCGCCTGGCCCGCGGGCTGGTGCCGGCGGGGCAGGAGATGGTGCTGCTGTCCATCGCAGCCCCGGGACCGCTGATGGATGCGACGGGGCGGGCGAGCATCCTGCGGCATGAACTCAGCCATGGGCGCTACGGCACCGACCCGGCCTATGCCGCCGGCATCCGCGAGGCCTGGCGGCAGCGCCTGACGGAGGCCGAGCGTGCCGCGATCCGCGCCTTCCTGGGCCGCGAGGGCTACGACACGGCGGATGAGGAGCTGATGATCAACGAGGCGCAGGCCTACCTGCTGCACACGCCCGATCCGCGCTTCTTCACCCCCGCGCATATCGGCATGGACGAGGCGCAGGTGGAGCGGCTGCGCGGCCTGCTGCGGCAGCCCTGAGGCCGGACACGGGTGGGTGAGGCGCCGCCTTGCCGCTTGCCGAAGGGCCGCCTGCCGGGCGCAGTCTGACGTGGCGGGAGGCCACGGGACATGGCGGGCGATCCGGGCAGGCTGTGGGCGGCGGGCGAGGCCTATGAGCCCTATGTCGGGCGCTGGAGCCGCGCCGTCGCGGCCGAATTCCTGCCCTGGCTGGCGGTGGCGGAGGGGCAGCGCTGGCTCGATGTCGGCTGCGGCACCGGGGCCCTGACCCAGTGCATCCTGGCGAGCCGGGCGCCGGAGGCGGTGCTGGGCGTCGATCCCTCCGAGGGTTTCCTGGGCCATGCGCGGCAGCGCGTGGCGGATCGGCGAGCCACCTTCGAGGCGGGTGATGCGCAGGCCCTGCCGGTGGCGGATGGCAGCTTCGATGCCGCGGTCGCCGGGCTGGTGCTGAACTTCGTGCCGGACCAGGCCAGGGCGGTGGCGGAGATGCGGCGCGCGGCCCGGCCGGGCGGGCAGGTGGCCGCCTATGTCTGGGATTATGCGGACGGCATGCAGATGATGCGGCGCTTCTGGGATGCCGCGATCGCGCTGGACCCGGACGGCGCCGGCGGCAAG
Organism: Falsiroseomonas sp. E2-1-a20; assembly: GCF_051433195.1. Taxonomy (NCBI): domain Bacteria; kingdom Pseudomonadati; phylum Pseudomonadota; class Alphaproteobacteria; order Acetobacterales; family Roseomonadaceae; genus Falsiroseomonas; species Falsiroseomonas sp. E2-1-a20. Next base: position 224,754 of record NZ_JBHMFT010000005.1, read on the forward strand.
GACGAGGCGCTGCGCTTCGCGCTGTGCCGGCCGGAGCCGCTGCGCGGCCTGTTCGAGGCGGCCGGGCTGCGGCAGGTGGCGGTGCGGGCGATCGAGGTGCCGACGGTGTTCGCCGATTTCGCGGATTACTGGACGCCATTCCTGGCCGGCGGCGCGCCTGCGCCGGCCTATGCGATGGCCCTGCCGGAGGACCGGCGCGCGGCGCTGCGGGACCGGCTGCGGGCGACGCTGCCCACGGGGCAGGATGGTCGCATCGCGCTTTCGGCGCGGGCCTGGGCGGTGCGCGGCACCGCCTGATGTTCCACCCTCAGCGGCGGGCCACCGTCTCGACCACCACGGCGCGGGCCGAGACCTGCGTGCCCTGGGCGCGGGCATCGCGCAGGGCGGAGGCCAGGGCGGGCAGGTAGTCGTCCAGCGATTCGATCTGCGGGCGCGGCTGCGCGAAGAGCGGCCGCTCGGAGGCGAAGACGACGATGAGGTCGGTGCCGAAAGGCTCGTCCACCTCCCAGCCCGGGAAGCCGGGGACCGGCTCGCCGAGGCGGATGCGGGCGCCGGCGGCCTGCGGCTGCGCCGGGACGAGGTGGACGATCTCGTTCGACTTCATGACGTAGCTGACCTGGAGCTGGCCGGCATAGCCGGGCATCTGCACCTCGAGCCGTAGCAGGTCGGCGCGTTGGAGGGGCTGGGTGCCGAGGATGCCGACCTGCGGCGCCTCCCCCACCCCGGCGGCGACCTGGCGGAGGATGTCGATGGCGCCGCAATAGGGGCCTTCGAAGCCTTGCAGCCGCAGCGTGGCGGCCTGGGGCGGCACGTTGCGGTCGGCCAGGGCGCGCTGCACGGCGGCTTCTCCGCCGCGGCGCAGGATGCCGGCGATGGTGAGGGTGGACCCGGTGGCTTCGGCGGCGAGCAGGCTGCAGGGCGCGGCCGCGGCGGCGGCACTGGCGGCGGCGCGCAGGTCCGGTGCGGGGGTGGGCGCCGGTGTTGGTGCCGGTGTTGGTGCCGGTGTTGGTGCCGGTGTGGGCGTTGGTGCGGGTGCGGGTGCGGGTGCGGGTGCGGGTGTAGGTGCTGGCGCGGGTGGAGGCGTCGGCACCGGGCGTGGCGCGGGGGCGGGCGCCGGTACAGGCGCAGGCGCAGGCGCCGGTGTCGGTGTCGGCAGCGGGGCGGGAACGGGCGCCGGGGGCGTCGGGACCGGGTCCTGGACCACGGGACGCTCCGCCACCTGGATCGGCGGCGCCGGGCTCAGCAGGAAGAAGGCCGCGCCACCGGCCACGGCCAGCGCCACGCCGCCCAGCGCTGCCCATTTCAGGCCACCGCCGGACCGGGGTGGCGGCGGCGGGGTCGTCGCAATGGGTGGCGCCCGCACCGGCTCGGCCGGAGGGCGGACGCCCGTGGTGATCATCGTCGCATCGTCGAGGCCCGGCAGCTTGCCGGCACCGGCGAAGCCGAAGGCACCGGCGAAGCCGAAGGCGCCGGCCGCCTCAGCCCCGCCCGGCGCCTCGCTCGCGGCGGCACGGATCGCCTCGGCGAAGGCGCCGGCGCTGGGGAAGCGGTCGTCGGGGCGTTTCGCGAGCGCGCGCGCCACCACCGCGTCGAAGCCGCGCGGCGCGCTGACGGCGAGCTGGCTGGGCGGCGGCGGCTCCGTCGTCAGCACGCGGTGCATCAGGGCGCTGTAGCCGCCATCGAAGGGCTTCTCGCCGGTCAGCAGCTGGTACAGCAGCACGCCCGCGGCCCAGATGTCGGCGCGGGCATCCACCGGCTCCCCGCGCAGCTGTTCGGGCGCCATGTAGCTCGGCGTGCCCATCACCGTGCCGACCTGGGTCATGGTCGAGCTTTCGATGCGGGCAATGCCGAAATCGGCGATCTTCACCGCACCATCGGTGCCCAGCATGATGTTGGCCGGCTTGATGTCCCGGTGCACCACGCCGCGGCCATGCGAATAGGCCAGCGCGCCGAGCACCTGGTCCATCAGCCGGACGATGGCGGGCAGCGCCATGCGGTCGCCGCGGTCCATCAGGGTCTTGAGCGAGCCGCCCTCGACCAGTTCCATGACGATCCAGGCGGTGTCGACGTTCTCGCCGTATTCGTAGACGCCGACGATGTTCGGATGCGACAGGCGGCCGGCGGCCTGCGCCTCGCGCCGGAAGCGGGCATGCGCCTCCCGGGCGTCCGCATCGTCGCCGCCGGGCAGGCGCACCAGCTTCACCGCGACGCGGCGTTCGATCATGCGGTCGAAGGCTTCGAGGACGCTGCCCATGGCGCCGGCGCCGAGTGGGCCGCGCGCCTCGTACTTGCCCGACAACTCGCTCGGCAGCATCGGCCCTCCGCCTCCCTCGCCGCCGCCGGAATGCCCCGGTTGCGCCGTCAATCCGCAGTCATAGAGAAGCCTTGCCGCATCAGGAAGCGTTGCGCTCCAGAACGAGGTCGCAATGTTCGAGCCCGGGCAGCGCAGTGGCCGGGATCGGCGTCAGCCGGCCGTTGCGCTCGATGCGCCGGGCGCGGAAGCCGAGGCCGGTGATCCAGGCGGCGAGGTCGGCCACGTCGCCGCGCGCGGCGAGCATGATGGGCGACCACTCCATCACCACCACCAGTCGCGGCGACCGGGCGATGAGGGCGGTGGCGCCGCGCAGCGCCAGGCCTTCCGTGCCCTCCACATCCATCCGCAGCAGGTCGAGCGCCGGGACATCGGCGAGGACGTCGTCCAGGCGCCGGGCGGGTGCCGCGAAGCCTTCGGTGTAGTTGGCGGCGGCGACGGGGATCGCGAGGTGAGCACTGCCGGCCTGGGTCGGGTCGGCGGCGAAGCGGACCTCGCCGGCCAGGTCGAGGATGGCGATCTCGTGCAGCGTGACACGGCGGTGGAAATGGTTGGCCGCCAGGGTCCGGCGCAGCAGCGGCAGCACCTTGGGATAGGGCTCGAAGGCGTCTATATGGCCAGCCGGGCCGACGGCCTCCGCCATCACCAGCGTGTGGAAGCCGATATTGGCGCCGAGTTCGGCCACCCGCATGCCGGGCTTCAGGGTGCGGCGCAGCACCGCCTCGACATGCGGCTCCCACTGGCCGCGCAGGATGATGTCGGGCGTCATGCCGTCATCCGAGGCAGGCAGGAATATCTTGCGGCCGAAGTGGGTCAGGCCCAAACCGACGCCATCGCCCAGGTAATACCAGCCGCCCCGCGCACGGGGCCGCGCGCGCAGCAGGGAAAGCAGCTTGTCGAACATCGAGACCCGCCCGGAGACACCCCGGTTTCGCACCGGGGCCGAGCCAGGGCAACCGGCGGGCGAATTCACCATCGATAGGCTCGGCACCGCCGGCGACGGCGTGGCGGAGACCGCGGAGGGGCTGGTGTTCCTGGCCGGGACGCTGCCGGGTGAACGCGTGGCGGCGCGGCCGGCGGGCCGGCGGGGCGAGGGGCTGGCCGGGGATGTGACGGAGATCCTGGCGCCGAGCCCGGACCGCGTGACGCCGCCCTGCCCGCACTTCCTGCATGAATGCGGCGCCTGCGCCCTGCAGCACTTCGCCGAGGCGCCCTATGCCGCCTGGAAGCGCGGGCGGCTGGTGGAGGCGCTGGCGCGGGCCGGGCAGCCGGATGCGCCGGTCGCCGAGATGGTGGTGGCGGCGCCGGGCACGCGGCGGCGGGCCGACCTGGCGCTGCGGCGGCTGCCGGGCGGCGGCGTGGCGCTGGGCTTCCATGCCCGCGGCAGCGCGGCGGTGGCGGACCTGAGCACCTGCCATGTGCTGGACCCCGCGCTGGTGCAGTTGTTCCGGCCGCTGCGGGAGCTGGCGCGGCGGCTGCCGGCGCTGCGGAAGGAGGGCTCCGCGGTGTTGAACCTGCTCGATAGCGGGCCGGACCTGCTGCTGCGCACCGATGCGAAGCTGGATGCATCGCAGCGCGCCATGCTGGCCGCCTTCGGGCAGGCGCATGGCATGCCGCGGATCGCCTGGGCGCTCGGCGACGCGGCGCCGGAAAATGCGGCGCAGGCCGGCCCGGTGCGGCTGGACCTCTCCGGCGTCACGGTCGCGCCGCCGCCGGGCGCCTTCCTGCAGGCGGCGCCGGCCGGGGAGGCGGCGATCATCGCCGCGGTGCTGGCCGGCCTCGCGGCCCAGAAGCTGCCGGTGCGGGCGCGCATCGCGGACCTGTATGCCGGCATCGGCACGCTCTCCTTCCCGCTGTCGGCCAAGGGGCGCGTCGCGGCCTATGAGGGTGATGCGGCGGCGGTCGCGGCGCTGGATGCCGGGGCCCGCCGCGCCGGCGGGCGGGTGGAGGCGATAAGGCGGGACCTGGCCTATCGCCCGCTGCTGCCGGCGGAGTTGAAGGCCTTCGGCGCGGTGGTGCTGGACCCGCCCTACAATGGCGCGGTGGAGCAGGTGGCGCAGATCGTCCGCAGCACGGTGCCGGTGGTGGTCTATGTCTCCTGCAACCCGGTGGCACTGGCGCGCGACGCGGCGGTGCTGGTGCGGGCGGGGTTCAAGGTGACGCAGGCGACGCCGGTGGACCAGTTCCGCTGGTCGCCGCATCTGGAATCCGTGGTGAGTTTTCGCCGGTAGTCACGAAAGATCCTTGCGCGGGCGGCCCGATGGGGGTTGCATCATGGCCAGGGCGTCCAACCTCTCGGCGCGTCCGGATCGGGAGGTTTTCGCCATGAATCGCCGTCACATCATGCTCGGCGCCGCGGGCGCCATGGCCGCGCCCGCGCTGCTGCGCGCCGTGCCCGCCCAGGCCCAGCCGGCCGCGCCGGCCGAGCCCATCGCACAGGCGCCGGGCTTCTTCCGCTTCCGCGTCGGCGCCCACACGGTGACCATGCTGCATGATGGCAGCCGCGCCATTCCGCTGGCCGGCTTCGTGCGCAACGCGCCGATCGAGGCGGTGCAGGCGGTGCTGGCCGAGAGCTTCCTGCCGACCGACACGCTGCGGATTCCCTTCACCCTGACCTGCCTCGAGACCGCGCGCGGCCTGACGCTGTTCGACACCGGCAACGGGCCGCAGGCCGCGGGCGCGCCGGTCGGGCTGCTGATGCAGAACATGCGGGCGGCGGGGCTGGACCCGGCGCGGGTGACGACGGTCGTCATCAGCCACTTCCACGGCGACCACATCAGCGGCTTGCTGAACGCGGAGGGCGGGCCCGCCTTCCCGAATGCGGAGATCGTGGTGCCGGCGGCCGAATGGGGCTGGTGGACCGACCCGGCGAACGAGGCGCGCAGCCCGCAGGGCCAGCGCGGCACCTTCGCCAATACCGCGCGGCGCTTCGGCCCCTACCAGGGCAAGATCCGCCAGATCGCGGCCGGCGCCGAGGTGGTGCCGGGCGTGACCGCCATCGCAGCCCATGGCCACACGCCGGGCCACACCGCCTACCGCATCGCCGATGGCAGCGACCAGATGATCTTCGTGGCCGACCTGACCAACCGGCCGGAACTGCTGGCACGCCGCCCGGATTTCCACATCGGCTTCGACTTCGACCCGGAGGCCGCCGAGGCATCCCGCCGCCGGCTGTTCGACCAGGTGGCGACCGACCGCATCCGCATCAGTGGCTACCACTTCCCCTTCCCCGCCACCGGCTACGTGGCGAAGGAGGGCCAAGGCTACCGCTACGTCCCGGCCGACTGGGCGGCGGCAAGCTGATGGCTGCGCTGAACCGCCGCTTGCTGCTGGCCAGCGGCGCTGGCGCCCTGCTGGCACCCGCGATCGGCCATGCGCAGGGCGTGGTCACCGCGCCCGCCTTCCACCACCTGACGGTGGGCGGCCTGCGCGCCACCATCGTCAACGATGGCGCCGCGGTGCGGCCGGACGTGACCCAGGGCTTCATCCCCAACGCCACGCCGGAGCAGGTGACGGCGGCGCTGCGGGCCGGCGGGGTGGCGCAGGGGACGGCGCTGACCAACCCCTACAACGTCACCTTCATCCGCACGCCGCAGGGCCTGGTGGCGCTGGATATCGGCACCGGGTCGTCCCCGGCGATGATCGCCAACATGCGCGCGGCGGGGCTGGACCCGGCGGATGTGGTGCTGATCGCGCATACGCATTTCCACGGCGACCACATCGGCGGGCTGCTGAACGCCGATGGCAGCGCGGCCTTCCCCAATGCCGCCATTACCGTGCCGGAAGGCGAATGGGCGTTCTGGAACGACGCCGGCGAGGAAAGCCGGGCGTCGGCCATGCGCAGGCCGGGCTTCGCCAATGTCCGCCGCCGCTTCGCACCCTATGCCGCGCGGGTCACGCGCTTCGCGCCGGGGGCGGCGGTGGCGCCGGGCATCACCTCCCTCCCGACCTTCGGGCATTCGCCCGGGCATGTCTCCTTCCTGGTGGCGGATGGCGGGCAGCAATTGCTGGTGCTGGGCGATGCGGTGACCACGCCGCTGTTCTTCGTGGTGAACCCGGAGTGGTATCCGATCTTCGACATGGACCCGGCCGCCGCCGTCGCCACCCGCAAGCGGCTGCTGGACCAGGCGGCGACGGACCGGATGGCCGTGGTCGGCTACCACTTCCCGATGCCCGCGACCGGGCGGATCGAGCGCGCCGGGTCCGGCTACCGTCTGGTGACCGCGAACGCGTGATGCCATGGGCCCCACCCGGAAGGCCGGGTGGGCTTGTATCGGTCATGCTGCACTGCAACATGAACCCCATGGGAAGCGTCCAGGCATCCTCGGGAGGCGCTTGCGATGCAGACAGTCGAGACTTCGGTGCCCCGCGGCGAGCTCGCCGCGCGGCAATTGGCGATGCCGGCCCATACCAATCCGGGCGGCAACATCTTCGGCGGCTGGATCATGGCTTCCATGGACGCCGCCGCCGCCATGGCCACCACGCGCTTCATCGAGGGGCCGGCGGTCACCGTCGCCGTCTCCGAGATGGTGTTCATCGCGCCGGTGAAGGTCGGTGACAGCGTCTGCTTCTATGCCGACCTCAAGCGCATGGGACGCACCTCCCTGACGCTGGACGTGGAGGTCTGGGTGCTGCGGCAGGGCCGCGGCGACCGGGTGAAGGTGACGGCGGCGGAGTTCACCTTCGTCGCGGTGGACGAGGCCGGGCGGCCGCGTCAGATCAGCGCGGGCGCAGCGCCTCCCGATTGACGCAGGCGCCCTCGGGCAGCCTATCGCCGCGCAGCACGGCCAGGGCATGCGTCGCGGCGGCGCGCGCGGTGGCGGCGCGGGCGATGGTGGTGGCGGCACCCATATGCGGGCTGAGCACCAGGTTCGGCGCGCCGACCAGCGGGTTGCCGCCGGGCGGCGGCGGCTCGGTGGACAGCACGTCGAGGCCGGCGCCGTAGATGCGGCCCTCGCGCAGCACCTCGGCCAGCGCCGGCTCGTCGATCAACCCGCCGCGGGCGGTGTTCACCAGGATCGCCTCCGACCCCAGCAGCGCCAGTTCGGCGGCGCCGATCATGTGGCGGTTCGTGGCGCTCATCGGCGCGTGCAGCGATACCACGTCCGACTGCCGCAGCAGGTCGTGCAGGGAGCCGGCGCGGGTGACGGGCGCGATGTCGCCGGCGGCGGCCAGGTTCGGGCTGTAGGCCGAAACCTGCATGCCGATGGCCCCGGCGATGCGGGCGACGTTGCGCGCGATGCGGCCGAAGCCGACCAGGCCGAGGCGGCGGCCCGACAGCTCGATGCCGATGCGCGTGCGGTCCCAGCCGCCGGCCTGGGTCAGCCGGTCGTGCCGCACGATGTTGCGGGCGACGGCCAGCATCAGGCCGATGCTGTATTCCGCGACCGACTGCGCATTGGCGCCGACGGCGGTGAGCACGGGAATGCCGCACGCGCTGGCGCCGGCGACGTCGATCAGGTCGTAGCCGACCGCGGCGCGGGAGATGGCGCGCAGCGTCGGGCAGGTGGCCATGACCGCGCCGGTGATGGGGATGGAGCGTGAGATGACGGCGTCATAGGGCGTGGCGGCGAGCTTGCCCTCCATCTCCGCGCGGCCGCCCGCCAGGGTGACGAAATCCACCGTGCAGCCGGCAGCGGTCAGCAGGGCGAGGCCATCGGCTTCGAGGTGCGGGGCGGTGACGAGGATGCGGAAGGTCATGCGCGTGCTTCGCGCGCGGCGCGGCACCGGTCAATACGCGGTTGTCACCGAACCCGCCGCGCTTGCGCTGCGTTTCAGTTGCCCGCCCGGATCATGCAGCCGGCGGTCGATCGGAGGAGGACGACATGGCGAACCAGCAGGGCGAGAAAAGCAGCCAGGGCGGCAAGCAGGGCATCGAGGGGCAGAAGGGCGTATCGCAGGAGACGGTGGGCGCCGGAAAGGACAAGGACCCGAACAACTTCGCCAACAACCCGGACCGCGCCGCGGAAGCCGGCCGCAAGGGCGGCCAGTCCCGCAAGGGCTGACAGCCGCTATTCCAGCTTGACGTTGCCGAGCCGGACGGCGCGGCGATAGATCTCCAACTCGTCGCGGATCACCGCGCCATAGCGCGCCGGGGTGATTTCCGCGGCGGGCGGGATCTCCGCGCCGAGCATGGTCAGGCGCTGCCGCACCGTGGCATCGGACAGCGCCGCGGCCAGGGCGGCGCGCAGCTTCTCCACCGCGTCGGCCGGCGTGCCGGCGGGGGCGAGGAAGCCGAGCGTGGTGCTGAGTTCCGCCTCGACCATTCCCGCCTCCCGCAGCGTCTGCACATCCGGCAGCAGCGGGGATCGGGTGGCGGAGGCGATGCCGAGGATGCGGCCGCGACCATCCGCATGCAGTTGCAGGGCGCTCGACAACTGGTCGAACACCACGGGGATGTTGCCGGCGATCAGGTCGTTCAGCGCCGGGCCGGTGCCGCGATAGGGCACATGCACCAGGTTGGCGCCGGTGCCGGCGTTGAACAGCTCGATCGCGAGATGCGCGCCGGAGCCGATGCCGGCGGTGCCGGCGGAAAGCCCGCCCTGCGTCGCCTTCGACCGCGCCACGAACTCCGCCAAAGTGGTCGCCGTCACGTCCTTCGCCACCATCATCACGATCGGCACGCGATAGGCCGTGCCGATCGGCGCGAAGTCTCGGATCGGGTCGTAGGGCAGGCGTTCCATCGCGACGGGGAAGATGGAGACCGGCGCGGTTCCGGTGATCAGCATCGTATGGCCATCCGGCCGCGCACGGGCCACCGCCTCCGTCCCCACGATGCCACCGGCGCCGGCACGGTTGTCCACCACGATCTGCTGGCCGAGCGCCTGGCTCATCGCCGGGACCAGCAGGCGCGCGGTGAAGTCCACATTGCCGCCGGGCGGATAGGCGACGACGAGGCGCACCGGGCGGCTCGGGAAATCCTGGGCGCGGGCGCGCCCGATGGCGGCGAAGGTCAGGGCCGTGGCGCCCAGGATCGTGCTGCGACGTGTGAGCATCTTGGTTTCCTTCCCTTAGAGTGTGATCGTCTGAGGTGGAATCACCGAAAGACGTGAATCACACGACAAAACAACAGGCTAGAGGCTGTCAGCCGCTTCTATCAGCGCCTGACAGACTCTAGGCGGATGCCGCGCGGCGCGCGGCGAATTCGGCTTCGAGCAGCGGGATCGACCCGCCGGCCCGCCAGACCTGGACCATTCGTTCGGAGAACGGGCGCGAGGCCAGCACGCGGCCATCCGGCAGCCCGACCGCACCGGTGGCCGGGTTGGCGGATATGACATCGCCATCCGCCACCGCCGCGTGGATGCCGGGGCAGATCATCACCGGCAGGCCGTGGTTCAGCGCGCGGCGCAGGAAGCCGGAATCGCAGGATTCGACGACGACGACGGCGATGCGGGAGGCGCGGATGGCGACGCTGACCTCGACAGGGTTGTGGTGCGCGAAGTTGCGGCCGCCGACGACGATGTCGCCAGGCCGGACCTGCTGCGGAAACTCCGGCCGCAGGCGGCGGAAGCACATGGCGCGCAGCGCGGCCTCGTCGAATTCCTTGCCGAAGCCGTCGCGGATGATCGAGAACTCGATGATGCCGTCATCGCCGCTGACGTCGTTGCCGAACTTCCAGACGCGGCCCTTGGGGATGTCCATCGCCTCAGCGCCCCGCCAGCAGCGGCCGCGGGTCGGCGATGCGTCCCGCCACGGCGGAGGCCGCGACCACGGCGGGGCCGGCCAGGAAGACGCGGGAACTGCGGCTGCCGTTGCGGCCCTGGTAATTGAACTGCTGCGTCGAGATCAGCACTTCCTCGTCGTTCAGCACGCCCTGGTAGCCCCAGCAGGTGGTGCAGCCCGGCGCGAGGATGGTGGCGCCGGCCTCGGCCAGCACTTCCAGCAAACCATCCCGCGCCGCCTCGACATAGACGCCGCGGCTGCCGGGCGTGACGTAGAGCGTGACATGCGGCGCGACCTGCCGGCCGCGCAGCACCCGCGCCGCCTCCCGCAGATCATCCAGCCGGCCATTGGCGCAGGACCCGATGGTGGCCTGGTCGATGCGCGTGCCTTCCGCCTCGCCCACCGGCACCACGCCATGCGCATCCGGCGGCACCGTCACCATCGGCGCGATGGCGCCGAGGTCGTAGGTCAGCCGCGTCTGGTACGTCGCGCCGGCATCGGCCCGCACCGCCTGCCACGGCCGGCCGCCGTCGCGCTGGCGGACATAGTCCAGCACGCGCTCATCCGGTTCCATGATCCCGGTATAGGCGCCGCTGTGGAACAGCGAGGCGAGCAGCGCCTGGCGGTCGTCGAGGCTCAGCGTGGCGAGGCCCGGGCCATCGAATTCGACGCAGCATTGCAGCAGGCGGCCGTCGCCGGTGCAGTCGCGCAGGATGGTCTGGATTACGTCCCGCGCGGTGACGCCGAAGCCCAGCGCGCCGGTCAGCGTGATGCGGGCGGAGGGTGGCACCGCGATCCAGTTCTCGTCCTGGATCAGCGAGACCAACACCTCCGTCGAGATCGGCAGGTTCAACGCGCCGAGCGCGCCGATGGAGGCGATGTTGCCCTCGTCGGAGAAGATCAACGTGCCGGGCCGGGCGAAGCCGCGCTCCGTCAGGACCAGGTGTCGCAGGCCGTTGCCGGGGCCGAAGAAGTTCTCGATGCCCTGCGCCGCGCACCAGTCGCGCAGCGTGCGGTGGGTTTCATGGTGGTGCTAGCCCATGGCGGCGGAGGTGGAATGGTCGATCACCATCACCGCCTTGTCCGGGCGCGGGATGCGACCCACGCCGATGCGTTCCAGGTTGCGCTGGTGGCCGGGCCAGAACAGCTCCTGGCAGGCGGTGTAGTCCGGCGTGACGGTGACGTATTCGCCGACGTCCACCGTATCGCGCCCGCAATGCGCGGCGATGATCTTCTGGGCGATGGTCTGGGCCGTCACCGCGAGGTGTCTCCGCCAGGCGGCGCGACTGCGATCCGGTGCGTGCTGAGCCGCATGTCGTCCTCCACCCGCCGGTCTTGTGCCGACGCTGCCTCCGCTTGCCTAGGCTTTATAGACCAGACTTATGGCCTATGGTAGTGCCCGACCAGGGAGTTGGCTGCATGGTGGTGCGATGAAGCTGGAAGACCTGGATGCGCTGGATGACGCCGCCTTCCGCGCGCATATCCGCGCCTGGGTCGAGGCGCATACGCCACCGGAGCTTCGCTTCCCGCGCCGCCGCCTGCACTGGCACGAGAACCGGCCCTGGTACCTGAAGCTGTCCGCGCAGGGCTGGCTGGCGCCGGCCTGGCCGCGCGAGCATGGCGGCATGGGCCTCGGTGCCGGACGACAGCTCATCATGATCGAGGAATTCGAGCGCTGGGGCTGCCCGCGCATCAGCGACATGGGCGTGCTGATGCTCGGCCCGATGCTGCTGAAGCACGGCAGCACCGAACAGCAGCGCCACTTTCTGCCGCGCATCCTGTCCGGCGAGGAAATCTGGGCGCAGGTCTATTCCGAGCCCAATGCCGGCTCCGACCTCGCAGCCTTGCGGCTGGAGGCGGTGGATTGCGGGGATCACTGGCGGCTGAATGGCCAGAAGACCTGGATCACCTTCGCCAACGACGCCAACTGGATCTTCGTGCTCGCCCGCACCGACAAGGCGGCGAAGAAGCAGGCCGGGATCTCCTTCCTGCTGCTGCCGGCGGACAGCCCGGGCCTGACCATCCGGCCGATCCTGAACCTCGATCTGCATGACGAGTTCTGCGAGATCTTCTTCGACGATGTCCGCGTGCCGAAGGACATGGTGGTCGGCGAGGTGAACCAGGGCTGGACCTATGCCAAGGCGCTGTTGGGCTTCGAGCGCGTGGCGATCGGCTCCCCGCGCCTGTCGGCCAACGGCCTTGGCGCGCTGAAGCGGCTGGCGGATGCCGTGGGCAAATCCGATGATCCCGCCTTCCTCGAAGCCTACGCCCGCTTCCGGCTGGACCTCGCGGACCTCAAGGCGCTGTACGAGAGCTTCGTCGCGGCGCTGAACCGCGGCGAGGCGCTGGGGCCGGAAGTTGCGATCCTCAAGATCGTGCAGACCGAGCTGTACCAGCGCATCACCGATGCGATGCTGGAGCTCGCCGGGGAGAATGCCGGGCTGCTCGACCCCATGCCGGGCCAGGCGCTGCATCCGGCGGGGCAGTTCCTGATGGCACGGCCCTCGACCATCTTCGGCGGGTCCTCCGAAATCCTGCGCAACGTGCTGGCGCGCAGCCTGCTCGACCTGCCCGCCTGACCCTGGGAGACCACGCCGTGTCCGGTTGCCTGCCCCGCATCCGCGTGCTCGACATGACGCGCGTCTTCGCCGGCCCCTGGGCGGCACAGCTTCTCGGTGATTTCGGCGCCGATGTCGTGAAGGTGGAACAGCCCGGCAGCGGCGACGACGTGCGCCGCATGGGCTTCCGCAAGCAGGGCGAGGACGGGGCGGAGACCGGGGAGACCTCCTCCTTCCTCGCGATGAACCGCAACAAGCGCAGCATCGCGATCGACATCGCGAAGCCGGAAGGCCAGCAACAGCTGCGCGACCTGGCGGCCAAGGCCGATGTCTTCATCGAGAACTTCAAGGCCGGCGGGCTGCAGCGCTACGGGCTGGACTACGCAGCACTCGCCGCGATCAATCCACGGCTGGTCTATTGTTCCATCACCGGCTTCGGGCAGGACGGCCCCTATGCGCCCCTGCCCGGCTACGACCCGGTCTTCCAGGCAATGAGCGGGCTGATGAGCGTGACCGGCAATGCGGAGGGCGATGCCGGCGCGGGGCCGGCCGTGGTCGGCTACAGCGTGTCCGACATCAATGCGGGGTTCTACGCCACCATCGGCATCCTCGCCGCGCTGCACCACCGCGACACGGTCTCGGGCCTCGGCCAGCACATCGACCTGGCGCTGCTCGATGCGCAGGTCGCGGCGCAGTCGCACATCGCGATGAACTGGCTGGTCTCCGGCAAGCCGCCGGTGCGCGGCGGCACCGCGTCGCAGATCAACACGCCCTGGCAGGCCTTCGAGACGGCGGACCGGCCGCTGATGCTGGCCGTCGGCAACGATCGGCAATTCGCGCAGCTCTGCCGCGTGCTGGGCCTGCCGGAGGTGCCGGCCGATGCGCGCTTCGCCACCAACCGGGCGCGCATGGCGCACAAGCCGGAGCTGCTGCCGATCCTGCAGGGCGCGCTCCGCACCCGCCCCGCGCGCGAATGGATGGACGCGCTGAACGCCGCCGGCGTGTCCTCCGGCCCGATCAACGACTTCGCGGCGGTGGCGGAGGATCCGCAAATTCGCCATCGCGGGATGTTCCGCAGCCTGGACGATGGTGCGGGCGGCGCGCAGCCGATGATCGCCAACCCGCTGAACTTCTCCGCCACCCCCGTCACCTATCGCAGCCCGCCGCCGGCGCTGGGTGCACAGGGGGCGGAGGTGCTGCGCGACTGGCTGGACGAGGCATGAGCATGGATGCGGCCGACCACGCGGAGCGCGACGCCGCGATCCGCATGATCCGCGACAGCGCCGCGGCCATTGCGACCCGAGGCGACCTGCGCCGCATCCGCGCCCTGCGCCACTCCGAACGGGGCTTCGACCCGGCGGTGCTGCGGCAGATGGGCGAGCTGGGCTGGATCGGGCTGCTGCTGCCGGAGGCGGCGGGCGGCGCCGGCCTGGGTATGTCCGCGTGCTGCGCGCTGGCGGAGGAGCTCGGCCGCGCCCTGGTGCCGGAACCGCTGATCCCCGCCATGCTGTCCGCCACGCTGCTGTCCGCCTGTGGCGAGGAGGCCCTGCTGGCCCGGGTGCTGGCCGGCGAGGCGCTGGTGACGACGGCGTGGCAGGAGTGCGTCGACACGCTGGACGCCTCCGGCACGCCCGGCGCGCCACGCCTGTTCATCCCGCTGCCACGCGGCGCGGAAGCCTTCCTGCTGCCGGTCGGCCCGGCCCTGCACCTGCTGCCCGCCGCCGGACAGGCGCTGGAGGTGCTGGCGACGCAGGATGGCGGCCACCTCGGCACGCTGCGCCCCGATGCAGCGGTCGCGCGCGCCCTCGGCGAACTTCCCGAAGGCGCCATCGAGCGTGCGCTGGACGAGGCCGCGCTGGCCACCGCCGGCTACCTGCTCGGCGTCATGGAAGGCGCCTTCGCCATGACGCTGGACTACCTGCGCACGCGGCAGCAATTCGGCCGGCCGATCGGCAGCTTCCAGGCGTTGCAGCACCGCGCCGTGGACCTGAAGATCCAGGTCGCCCTGACCCGCGCCAGCGTCGAGGCCGCCGCCGCCACGCTCGAGGCCGGCGCCGACGCCCGCGCACGCGCCGCCGCCGTGTCCCGCGCCAAGGCCCGCGCGGCGGAAGCTGCGATGCTGGTCACCCGCGCCGCGGTGCAGATGCATGGCGCGATCGGCACTACGGATGAGCACGATATCGGCCTTTACCTGCGCAAGGCGATGGTGGCCTGCAACGCCTTCGGCTCCGCCGCGCTGCACCGCCGCCGCTTCGTGGCGAGCGTGCCGGACGAGGAGGCGTGATCAACCGCCCTCGCGGGAGGTGACCCGCGCCATCGGGATGGCGATGTGGCAGGCGAGCCCATCCGGCTGCCACAGCATCTGCACGGTGCCGCCCAACTGACCCTTGAGGGTGGCGGCGATGAGGCGGGAGCCGAAGCCCTGGACGGACGGAGGCTGTTCGATGCGCGGGCCGCCACGTTCCGTCCAGTCCAGGCGCAGCATGCCGTCCGGCCCGCCAGCCAACCAGGCGAGGTCGACGCTGCCGCCGGCGGCG
The DNA here is from genome assembly GCF_051433195.1 of Falsiroseomonas sp. E2-1-a20. Lineage (NCBI taxonomy): Bacteria > Pseudomonadati > Pseudomonadota > Alphaproteobacteria > Acetobacterales > Roseomonadaceae > Falsiroseomonas > Falsiroseomonas sp. E2-1-a20. The sequence continues at coordinate 239,822 of NZ_JBHMFT010000005.1, forward strand.
GACAGGGCGCCGTGCTTGATGGCGTTGGTCGCCAACTCGTGCAGCACCATCGACAGCGCCTGCGCCGCGCCCGGCGACAGCATCACGAAGGGTCCGGCGAGGACGGCGCGCGGCACGGCGCCCCTTGGGGCGCCGGCGTCACCGCTGGTCATCGGCAGGAAGGCGCGCAGTTCGGCCTCGGCCAGGGATCGCAGGTCGGCGCCCGACCACTGCGCCTCGGCCAGCATCGTGTGGGCGCGGGCCAGCGCGGCGACGCGGCCCTGGATGGACTGGATGTAGGTGGCCAGGTTGTCCCTCGGCGTCAGGCGCAGCGCCGCCTGCACCACGGCGAGCACGTTCTTGGCCCTGTGGTCGACCTCCCGCGCCAGCAGCGACCGCGCCTCCTCCGACCGCTTCCGCCGGGTGATGTCGCGCACCACGCTGACGACGCGCAACGGCCGCCCCTCGGCATCGCGGGCGGAGATGGAGGCGCTGGCGCGCACCCAGGCCTCGGTGCCGTCGGCGTGCAGCAGGCGGAACTCCGCCTCCACCTCCCTGTCCTGCGCGATGGCGAGGCTGACCGCGCTCCGGCCCTGGTCCTCCGGCACGCAGAGATCGTCGGGGCCGAGGCGGCCCAGCAACTCCGCACGATCCCGGCCGGCGATCTCGCAGAAACGGCGGTTGACGCGCAGGTAGTGGCCGGTGACGGCATCGACCTCGACGACACCGACGGCCGCGGTCTCGAAGATCGCGCGGAAATCCGATTCGCGGCGGGCCAGGGCGGTCTCGGCGCGCTCGCTCGCTTCCCGCAGCCGTTCGAACTCCGTGACGCCGGACGGCGCGGTCGCGGGTGGCGCCAGCAGGGGGCCTGGACCGCTGGCGACGACGGCATCGGCGCGGGCGAGCAGCCCGTGCACCGGGCGCAGGATGCGGCGCGCCAGCAGCGTCGCGATCGCGGCGGCCAGGCCGACCGCGACGGCGGCGATGCCGGCATAGGCCGCCAGTGGCCAGATCCAGCTCGCGCGGTAGCGGGATTCGGGTTCGGCCACGACGACGCTCCAGCCCTGCGCCGCCGGGATCGGCTGGGCGGCATACAGCGCCGGTTCGCCATAGACGGACTGGCTGCGGAACACCCCGCGCGCCCGCTGCTCCGCCGGCACCTGGCGGCTGGGCGGGATGGTGCCGAAGAAGCGTTCGTGGTCGCGCGATCTGGCCACGATGCGGCCCTGGCCGTCCGCGACCGAAGCAAAGGCGCTGCCGGAGGGGCCGAGGCTGCGCAGGCGTTCCGACAGCGCGAGCGGATCGAGCGTCAGCACGACGACACGGGTGATTTCGTCGCCCTGTCGGGCCGGGGCCGCAACCGCGACCAGGGACCGGCCCGTGCCGCGGCCGGTGAACAAGTCCGAGACGGCGGGCTGGCCGGTCTCGATGGCGCGCCGGATCAGGCTCCAGGCGCCCTCCCCCGGCGGCGAGGGCGGCGGCAGCGGCGCGCCCGCAGGCAGGGTGGTGTTGAGCAGTTGCCGGTGGCCGGGTGCGGCCTCGTTCACCACCACCCAGCCACCCTGCCGCTGCCCGATGGCGTGCGCCCAGGCGGCAAAATCCTCGAGGTCGTCGCGGTCCAGGAGCGGGGAGGAGGCGAGGGCCGCGACGGCCGTCAGGCTGCTTTCGAGTTCGCTGTCGATGAACAGGGCCAGGGCACGGGCGGTGTCCTGCAGCCGGGCCTCGAAGGCGTGACGGTAGCTGTTCGCGAGATGCCAGGCGGAGACGCCACCGGCCACCAGGGCCGGCAGCAGCACGGCCAGGACCAGGACCAGCAGGTGCCGGCGCAGGCTCCAGCGGCGGCGGGCCGGTTCCGCTGCGGGAGGCGTGGCCTCCAACCGGCCGGACGCGGGCACCAGCGCCATCGCGGCGGACTTCCTTGGCCTCGGCCGCACCATGCGCCAGGCTGCGGGCGGTTTAGGTGAAGAACCTTCCGTATCGCAATGCAGCCCGGGATCACGCTTGGTTTTGTATCGGTGCGGCGCTCAGTTGGCCGGAGCTGCGGCTTCCAGCAGCGGCTTCCAGCGGGCGATCTCGGCGCGCCAGAAGGCCTGGCCGCCGGCGGGGGTGGTGCGCTCGCCGCTGGCCGGCTGGCTGCCGAGGTCGGCCATGCGGCGGCCGACATTCTCCTCCCGCAGTGCCGCCAGCAGGGCGCGGTTCAGGCGCTCCACCACCGGGCCAGGCGTGCCGGCGGGGGCAAAAAGCATGTTCCAGCCGGACATCCGCATTTCCGGCAGCCCGGCTTCCGCCGTGGTCGGCACATCCGGCAACGCGGCGGCACGGGCGGGGGTGCTGATGGCGAAGGCGCGGATCGAGCCGGCGCGGATCTGCGTGGCGTTGTTCGTGGTCTGGTCGCAGCCGAGGTCGAGTGTGCCGCCCATCAGGTCGTTCATCACCAGCGCGTTGCCGCGATAGGGCACCAGCGTCACCGGCGTGCCGATGGAGGCGTTCAGCAGCAGGCTGCACAGGTGGCTGGTGGAGCCGATGCCGGCATTGCCGAGGTTCATCCGCGTGCCATCCCGCCGGACCAAAGCCACCAGCTCGGCCAGGTTGGCGGCGGGCAGGTCGCGGCGGCCGATGATCGCCATCGGCACCTCGTTCACCATGCCGATCGATTCCAGCGCCAGCGGGTCGAAGCTGAGGTTGCGCAGCAGGGTCGGGATGGTGGCCTGGGCCAGGCTGCCGAACAGGATGGTGGTGCCATCCGGCCGCGCCGCGGCGACGCGCGCCTGGCCGATGGACCCGCCGGCACCGGAGGCGTTCTCCACCACCACCGACTGGCCGAGATCCGCGCCGAGCCCGGGGGCGATGAGGCGGGCGATGACATCGGCCGGGCCGCCGGGCGCGAAGCCGACGACCATGGTGACCGGCCGCGTCGGGTAGGCGGCGCTGCCCTGGGCCAGCGCGACGCTGCCCAGGCCGGCGGCCAGCGTGACGCCCAGAAGGCCACGACGCATGGAACGGAACATCTTTCAGGCCCCCAATGTTCCGCCCAGTGTCGCAGCACCCGGGAGGTCCGCAAAGCCTACCCGGCGATGACGCGCACCGGCTGCCCGGCCAACCAGGCCACGACGGCCGCGTGGCTTTCCCGGTAGCGCAGCAGGATGTTCTCCCGCGTCCGGCCGCCGACATGGGAGGTGAGCAGGGCGTTGGGCAGGCTGCGCAGAGGATGGTCCGCCGGCAGCGGCTCCTGCTCGAACACGTCGAGGCCGGCGCCGCCGATGGCACCCCGCGCCAGCGCCGCGACCAGCGCGGCCTGGTCCACGATCGGGCCGCGGGAGGTGTTGATCAGCAGCGCGTCGGGCCGCATCGCGGCGATCTCGGCCGCACCGACCAGGCCGCGGCTGCGCGGTGACAGGCGCGTGTGGATGCTGACCACGTCGGACTGCGCGAACAGCTCCAGGCGGTCCACGCGGCGCACGCCGCAGGCGGCGCAGCGCGCCTCGGTCAGGTTCTCGCTCCAGGCGATGGTCTGCATGCCGAAGGCCTGGCCGATGCGCGCCATCTCCGCGCCCAGCTTGCCGAGGCCGAGCAGGCCGAGCGTGCGCCCGGTGAGGCCGCGGCCGAGGCCGGCGCCCCAGCCGCCGTCGCGGATGGCGCGATCCTCCGCCGGGATGTGCTTCACCAGGCCGAGGATGAGCCCCCAGGCGAGTTCGACCGTCGCCATCGGGAAGCCCAGCGAGGTGCCGCAGACGGTGACGCCACGGGCCGCCAGCGCCGGCAGGTCCAGCGCCGCGTTGGTCATGCCATGGGTGACCAGCAGGCGGAGCCGCGGCAGTTGCGCCAGCAGGGCGGCGTCGAAGCGGGTTTCCTCCCGCGCCGTGACGACGATGTCGGCCGCTGCCAGAAGCGCAGGTGCGGCGGCGGGGTCGAGGCGGCCGTGGAAATGAAGATCGTGCTGCGCCGCGAGGTCGCTCCAGTCCACGGCTTCGCGGGCCAGGTCCTGGTAGTCGTTGATGATGGCGAGGTGCATGCGGCGTCTGTAGGGGCGGCCCCGCCAGGCGGCAATGCAGGCTGGCGGCGACCCTCGGGGTTGAGCGGCGCGTGGGACGGCGCATATGGCGGCGACGCAGCAGGAGCCACGCCATGAATGACGCGCCGAGCTATACGCCTCCCCCGGTCTGGACCTGGAACAAGGCGAATGGCGGCAAGTTCGCCAGCATCAACCGCCCCGTCTCCGGTCCGACGCATGACAAGGAGCTGCCGGTCGGGCGGCACCCCCTGCAGCTGTATTCGCAGGGCACGCCGAACGGCGTGAAGGTCACGGTGATGCTGGAGGAGCTGCTGGCGGCCGGGCATGCGGGCGCGGAATACGACGCCTGGCTGATCCGCATCGGCGAGGGCGACCAGTTCGGCAGCGGCTTCGTCGCGGTCAACCCGAATTCCAAGATTCCGGCGCTGCTGGACCGCAGCGGGCCGAAGCCGATCCGCGTCTTCGAATCCGGCGCCATCCTGGTGCACCTGGCGGAGAAGTTCGGCGCCTTCCTGCCGACCGAGCCGGCGGCGCGGGCGGAGTGCCTGTCCTGGCTGTTCTGGCAGATGGGCAGCGCGCCCTATCTCGGCGGCGGCTTCGGGCATTTCTACGCCTATGCGCCGAGCAAGATGGAATACCCGATCGACCGCTTCGCCATGGAGGTGAAGCGCCAGCTCGACGTGCTGGACCGCCGGCTGGCGGACAGCGCCTACCTGGCGGGGCCGGACTACACCATCGCGGATATCGCGACCTGGCCCTGGTATGGCGGGCTGGTGAAGGGCTGGCTGTATGGCGCGGCGGAGTTCCTGCAGGTGCAGGACTACCGGCATGTGCGGCGCTGGGCGGACGAGATCGGCGAGCGCCAGGCGGTGCAGCGCGGCCGGATGGTGAACCGCACCAGCGGCGAGCCATCCAGCCAGTTGCACGAACGCCATGACGCGGCGGATTTCGCGACGCGGACGCAGGACAAGCTGGTGACCGGCGGCTGAGGCCCACCCGCTTCACGATTCCGCGCGCCACCGGCCCCAGGCCACGTGGCGCCGCCTGAGCCCGGGTGGACGGGCGGCGGGAATATGTTGTTGCCCGCCCTCCCAGGCTGTTAGCCTTCTGCCATCGGAGGTTGTGCCGAGGAGTTTTCGCGCAGGCACCCCGGAACGGGGCGTCGCGGCACTCCGAAGCGCCGGGAGGACAACGGAATGGCGAAGCTCAACGTCAATGGCCGCATCGTGGATGTGCAGGTGGAGGACGACACGCCCCTGCTCTGGGTGCTGCGCGAACACCTGGACCTGACCGGCACCAAGTATGGTTGCGGCATCGCGCAATGCGGCGCCTGCACCGTGCATGTGGATGGCGCCGCCCTGCGGTCCTGCACCATGCCGGTCTCGGCCTTCAACGAGGGCCAGAAGATCGTCACCATCGAGGGCCTGTCGCCCGATAGCAGCCACCCGATCCAGCAGGCCTGGCTGGCGCTGGACGTGCCGCAATGCGGCTTCTGCCAGCCCGGCATGATCATGGCCGCCGCCGCGCTGCTGGCGAACACGCCGCGCCCGACCGAGGCGCAGATCCGCGAGGAGATCACCAACATCTGCCGCTGCGGCACCTACAACCGCGTCATCGCCGGGGTGCAGCGCGCCGCCGGTTCGACCGCGGCCGGTTGAGGAGGATTTTCGGCATGAACGCCATCCGCAATCCGTCGCGTCGCGGTGTCCTCGGCACCGCAGCCGCCGCCGCCGGCGCCTTCACCCTCGGCTTCCGCATCCCGATGCCCGGGGAGGCCGCGGCGCAAGCGGCCCCCATTTCGCCCGAGGTCAATGCCTGGGTCGTCGTCAAGCCGGACGACACCGTCGTCATCCGCATCGCCCGGTCCGAGATGGGCCAGGGCACGCTGACCGGGCTGGCGCAGCTGGTCGCGGAGGAATTGGAGTGCGACTGGGCCAAGGTCACCACGGAATACCCGACGCCCGGCCAGAACCTGGCGCGCGGCCGCATCTGGGGCAACATGTCGACCGGCGGCAGCCGCGGCATTCGTGACAGCCACGACTACGTCCGCAAGGGCGGCGCCGCGGCGCGCATGATGCTGGTGCAGGCCGCCGCCAATGCGTGGTCCGTGCCGGTCGGCGAATGCCACGCCGCCGCCAGCGTCATCACGCACGGGCCCAGCGGGCGCACCGTGACCTACGGCCAGGTGGCCGAGGCCGCCGGGCGACTGTCGGTGCCGACCGACGTGACGTTGAAGAGCCCCGCTGAATGGAAGCTGGCGGGCAAGCCGGTGCCGCGTCTCGATACCGCGGCGAAGCTGAATGGCAGCCAGGTCTATGGCATGGACCTGAAGCTGCCGGGGATGCTGAACGCCGCGATCCACGCCTGCCCGGTCTTCGGCGGCAAGGTGCGCGCGATGGACAGCGCCGAGGCGGAGCGCATGCCGGGCGTGAAGCGCGTGCTGCGGGTCGGCGACTATGCGGTGGCGGTGGTCGCCGACACCTGGTGGCGCGCGAAGACGGCCCTCGATGCCGTCAAGATCACCTGGGACGAGGGCGAGCACGCCCGCGCCTCCTCCGCCAGCTTCGAGGCGGTGATGCGGGAAGGGCTCGATGCGCCGCAGGCGGTCGTCGGCAACCGCAACGGGGATGCCGCGGCCGCGCTGGCCGGGGCCGCGAAGCGCGTCGAGGCGGTGTATGGCTACCCGCACCAGAACCACGCCTGCATGGAGGTGATGAACGCCACCGCCGTCTGGACGCCGGAGCGCTGCGAGGTCTGGACGCCGACGCAGAACGGGGAGGCCGCGCATGCCGCCGCGGCGGAGGCCGCCGGGCTGCCGCCGGCACGGACGGAAATCCACAAGATCCACCTCGGCGGCGGCTTCGGCCGGCGCGGCGCGGTGCATGACTGGGTGCGCCAGGTGGTGGACATCGCCAAGCAGATGCCCGGCACGCCGGTGAAGCTGGTGTGGACGCGGGAGGAGGACATGCTGCAGGGCCGCTTCCACCCCGTCACCATGTGCAAGCTGGTGGGCGGGCTGGACGCGCAGGGCAATTTGACGGGCCTGACCATGCGCATCTCCGGCCAGTCCATCGTCGCCGGCATCTTCCCGCAGAACATCCGCGACGGCCGCGACCCGGTAGTGTTCCAGGGGCTGAACGCCAGCGGCGGGGAGGCCGATATCGGCTACACCTTCCCGAACCTGCTGATCGACCACGCCATGCGCAACCCGCATGTGCCGCCCGGCTTCTGGCGCGGGGTGAACCTGAACCAGAACGCCATCTACCTGGAATGCTTCCTGGACGAGTTGGCGCATGCCGCCGGCAAGGATCCGCTGGAGTTCCGCCGGGCGCTGATGGCGAACCACCCGAAGCACCTGGCAGTGCTGAACGCCGTCGCCGAACGCGCCGGCTGGGGCACGCCGGCGGCGCCCGTCAACGGACAGGCGGTGCATCGCGGCCTGTGCGTGACGCACGGCTTCGGCAGCTACGTCGCGGCCTGCGCCGAGGTTTCCGTGAGTGACGCCGGGGAGTTGAAGGTGCACCGCATCGTGGCCGCCACCGATCCCGGCCACGCCGTGAACCCGCAGCAGATAGAGGCGCAGGTCGAAGGCTCCTTCGTCTATGGGCTTTCGGCCGCGCTGTATGGCGCCTGCACGGTGAAGGATGGCCGTATCGAGCAGACCAACTTCGACACCTACCCGGTGATGCTCATGGCCGACATGCCGAAGGTCGAGAGCCTGATCCTGCCCTCCGGCGGGTTCTGGGGTGGCGTCGGCGAGCCGACCATCGCGGTGGCGGCGCCGGCGGTGCTGAACGCGGTGTTCGCCGCGACCGGCAAGCGGGTGCGGTCCCTGCCCTTGCAGCAGGCCGATCTGCGGCGGACGTGAGGGCCTTCGCCCTGGCGGGTTTTTGCGCGTTCGCGGCGATATCCGCGAGCGCGTCGGAAGCGCCGCCCGGTGCGTCCGCCTGCCTCGGCTGCCATGGGCGGGAGGGGGCGGCCATCCCGTCCCTGCGCGGGCGGGATGCGGCGGCGGTGGCTGCGATGATGCGCGCCTTCCGCGAGGGCACGCGGCCGGCGACGCTGATGGACCGGTTGGCCAAGGGATTTTCGGAGGCCGAAACGCAGGCCATCGCGGCGTGGATCGTCCGGTGAAGCTGTCGCGCCGCAGCCTCGCCGCGCTACTGCTGCCGGCGCCGGCGCTGGCGCAGGCGCGGCCCCGCGTGGTCGTCATCGGTGGCGGCTTCGGCGGCGCGAGTTGCGCCCGGGCGCTGCACGGCCATGCGCTGGACGTGACGCTGGTGGAGCCGAACGCCACCTACACCGCCTGCCCCTACAGCAATGCCGTGATCGCGGGACTGCGGCCAATGTCGGCGCAGCGTTTCGGCTACGACGCGCTGCGGGCACAGGGCATCGCGGTGGTGCAGCAGGCGGCGACGGGCGTGGACGCCACGGCGCGGCGCGTGACGCTCGGCGACGGCACGGTGCTGCCCTACGACCGATTGGTTCTGTCGCCCGGCGTGACGATGCGGTTCGACGCGCTGCCGGGCTATGACGAGGCCGCCGCCGCAACCCTGCCGCATGCCTGGAACGCCGGGGCGCAGACCGAATTGCTGCGACGCCAGCTTGTGGCGATGGCGGATGGCGGCACCGTCGTCATGGCCATCCCGGCCAACCCCTACCGCTGCCCGCCGGGGCCGTATGAGCGCGCCAGCCTCATCGCGCACTACCTCAAGCGCAAAAAGCCGCGGTCGAAGCTGATCGTGCTGGATGCGAAGGATGTGTTCTCCAAGCAGCGGCTGTTCGAGGCGGCCTGGGCGGCGCTGTATCCCGGGCTGCTGGACTACGTGCCGCTTTCGATGGGCGGGCGCGTCACCGGCGTGAAGCCCGGCGAGCGCAGCGTGGTGACGGATTTCGGCGACCATGCCGGCGACGTGGTCAACGTCATCCCGCCGCAGCGCGCCGGGTCCATCGCGGAACAGGCGGGTGCCGCGGATCGCAGCGGCTGGTGCCCGATCGACCCGGCGAGCTTCGAATCGCGGCTGTTGCCCGGCGTGCATGTGATCGGCGATGCCGCCATCGCCGGCGCCATGCCGAAATCCGCCTTCGCCGCCAACGCCCAGGCGCGGGTTTGCGCGGCCGCCATCGCGGCGCTGCTGCGGGATGCGCCGGTGCAGGCGCCGAAGCTGCTGAACACCTGTTACAGCCTGGTGGCGCCGGGCTACGGCATCTCCGTCGCGGGCGTCTACCAGCCCGCCAACGGGCTGCTGTCCGACGTGCCAGGTGCCGGGGGCACCAGCCCATTGGAGGCGCCGGCCGCGGTGCGGGAGGCCGAGGCGCGATATGCCGAGGATTGGTTCGGGACCATCACGGCGGATGCGTTTGGCTAGGCGCGCGACCCACCCTCACCCCGGCCCTCTCCCGCCCTGCGGGAGAGGGAGATGGGCCTTCGCGATGCTGGTGATGCTCGCGATGCCGGCCGCGGCGCAGGAGGATGCGATGCCGCATTCGCTGACCGGCGAGGCCGGCGACGCCGCGCGGGGGCGGGCCCTCGTGGCGGATCGCCAGCGCGGGCTGTGCCTGCTGTGTCATTCCGGGCCGTTCCCGGAGGAACCCTTCCAGGGCAACCTCGCCCCCAGCCTGGCCGGCGCCGGCAGCCGGTGGACCGAGGGCCAGCTGCGCCTGCGCCTGGTCGATGGCAAGCGCTTGAACCCGGACAGCATCATGCCCTCCTACTTCCGGACGGAGGATCTCCACCGCGTCGGCCCGGCCTTCCAGGGCCGCACAATCCTGACGGCGGCGGAGATCGAGGATGTGCTGGCCTTCCTGATGACGCTGCGCGAAGAGGCTCCCCGATGATCACGCCCCGCCGCCTGTTGCTTGCTTCACCAGCCCTGCTGCTGCTGCCGCGCGGTGTCCATGCGACGCCGGAGGACATGGCGGAGGCGGTGCGCGGCTTCACCGGCGGCGCGCCGATGACGCGCGGGCGGGTGGCGCTGGACATCTCGCCGCTGGTCGAGAACGGCAATACCGTGCCGCTCAGCGTCATCGTGGACAGCCCGATGACGGAGGCGGACCACGTGCGCGCCATCGCCGTCTTCAACGAACGCAACCCGCAGCCGCATGTCATCACCGCGCAGATCGGCCCGCGCGCCGGGCGGGCGATGCTGGCGACGCATATAAGGCTGGCGACGTCGCAGACCCTGCTGGCGGTGGCGTCGCTGTCGGATGGCAGCTTCTGGTCGGACCAGGCGCAGGTGGTCGTCACCCTCGCCGCCTGCATCGAGGGCTGAGACATGGCACGCGTCCTGCTGAACGTCCCCCGCACCGCCGCACGCGGCGACATCATCACCATCCGCACGCTGATCCAGCACACGATGGAAACCGGCTACCGGCCGGATGCCAGCGGCGTGGTGGCACCGCGCGACATCATCCGCCGCTTCACCTGCCGCTACGACGGCGAGGTCGTGTTCCAGGCCGAGCTGTCGCCGGCCATCGCCGCCAACCCCTTCCTGTCCTTCAGCACGGTCGCGACGCGCAGCGGCACGGTCGAGATGACCTGGGAAGGCGACAACGGCTTCGCCCAGACCGAGACGCGCGAATTGACGGTGACATGATCCGCGCGGCGCTGCTGCTGGCGGTGCTCGCCGGGCCGGCCGCAGCGCAGGAGCGGCGCTCCGGCTTCGAGGACATGGCGCGCGAGACCCAGGCGATGCAGCGCGACGACACCAGCAATCCCGGCATGCTCTGGGTGCTGGAGGGCGAGGAGCTGTTCCGGCAGCCCGCCGGCCCCGCCGGCCAGTCCTGCGCCTCCTGCCATGCGGAGGGCACGCTGCGGGGCGTCGCGGCGCGCTACCCGGCCTGGGATGGTGCGGGCCACGCGCCGATCGACCTCGCCGGACGCATCGCGCAGTGCCGGGTGGAACGCCAGGGCGCGGCGCCGCTGGCGCGCGAAAGCCAGGGGTTGCTCGCACTGTCGGCCTATGTCGGAGAGCAGTCGCGCGGCCTGCCCATCGCCCCGCCGGCAGACCCGCGGCTGAATGCGGCGCGGGCGCAGGGCGCGGCGCTGTGGGCGGAACGGCGCGGGCAGCTCGACCTGTCCTGCGCGCAGTGCCACGACGACAATGCCGGGCGGCGGCTGGCCGGCAGCGTCATCCCGCAGGCGCATCCCACGGGCTACCCGCTGTACCGGCTGGAATGGCAGGCGCTGGGCTCGCTGCAACGGCGCCTGCGCGGCTGCATGACCGGCGTGCGGGCCGCGCCCTTCGCCTATGGCGCGGCGGAATATGTTGCCATCGAAGCCTTCCTGATGTCGCGTGCCGCCGGCCTTGCGGTGGAAACGCCGGCCGTGCGGCCCTGACTCAGGCCAGCGCGCGCCGCAGCGCGAGGCCGGCAGCGTCGATCAGGTCCAGCGCGGGGCGCACGATGGCGCCCATGGTCAGCGCGCCGTGCAGCAGGTCCGCGACATGCAGGTGGGCCACGGGCACGCCCTCCCGCTCCAGTCGCTGCGCATAGTCGCGGCCCTCGTCGCAGAGCGGGTCGTGGCCCACGGTCAGCACGAAGGCGGGCGCAGTGCCGGCGAGCGTCGCGGCGCGCAGCGGCGAGGCGCGCCAATCCGGCCAATGCGCTTGCTGCGGCGCGTAGCGGTCGCGGAACCAGCGCATGCCGGCGGCGGTCAGCGGCAGGCCGCTGGTGAAGCGGGCGTGGCTGTCATGGCCCTGCGCCATGTCGGTGACGGGGTACAGCAGCATCTGGAAGCGCAGCGGCGGCAGCGCGCCGTCGCGGGCCATCAGTGCGGCGACGGCGGCCAGGTTGCCGCCGGCGCTGTCGCCGCCCACGGCGAGCTGCGTGGCGTCGATGCCGAGCGCGGGCGCGTTCGCCGCGGCATGGGCAATGGCCTCGGCATAGTCGTCGATGGCGGCGGGAAACGGATGCTCCGGCGCCAGGCGGTACTCCACCGCCAGCACAGCGCAGCCCGACGCATTGGCGAGGCTGCGCGCCAGGTGGTCATGCGTCGCGAGATCGCCGAACACCCAGCCGCCACCATGCGCGAAGATGAGGCAGGGCAGGATGTCGCCGGCCGCGCAGCCGAGCGGGCGGTACAGCCGCAGCGCGATGCCGGATGGCAGGCGCAGGTCGCGAACCTCCGCGACGTCGGGCGGTGGCGGTTGCAGCACGAGGCGCCCGGCGGCGAATTGCGCGCGGGCGGGCGCAGTCTCCATCGTCTCCAGCGGCTGCCGCCCGGCGGCGCGGATCATCTCGAGCAGCGTCAGGCAATCCGGATGCAGCGGTGCAGGCATGGACACGTCACTCCTCGGGGCCGGCCCCGTTCCACCTTCAACCCAGCGCGAATCCGGCATAGCCACGCGCCGCGACGTCGTCGCAGATGCGGCGGTAATGCGCCATGCCGCCGGCATAGGGCATGAAGACGCGCGGCTTGCCCGGCACGTTGGCGCCGAGATACCAGGAGGAGGCGGCCTGCGGCAGCAGCGTCGCCTCGGCCGCCGCGTTCACCTGCGCCACCCACGCCTCCGCCGCCTCCGGCGTCGCCTCGATGCGGGCCACGCCGTCGGCGCGCAGGCGCGCGATGCAGTCGGTGATCCAGTCGACATGCTGTTCGATCGCCACGGGCATGTTGCACAGCACGGAGGGGCTGCCAGGGCCGGTGATGGTGAACAGGTTCGGGAAGCCCGGCACGCCGAGGCCCAGATGGCTGCGCGGCCCCTCCGCCCAGGCGTCCCGCAGCAGAAGCCCGTCCCGCCCGCGGATGTCGATGCGCAGCAAGGGGCCGGTCATGGCGTCGAAGCCGGTGGCGAAGACGATGATGTCGAGCGGATATTCGGCCTCACTGGTCTGGATGCCGTTGCGGGTGATGCGCTGGATCGGCGCGCGGCGCGCATCCACGAGCGTCACGTTGGCGCGGTTGAAGGTCTCGAAGTAGTGGCTGTCGATCGGCGGGCGCTTGGCGGCGTAGGGGTGGTCGATATCCGCCAGCAGCGCGGCGGTGGCGGGGTCGCGGACGATCTGGTGGATCTTCGCCTTGATGAACGATGCCGCCGTCTCATTCGCCTCCAGGTCGCTCAGCAGGTCCTTGAAGGTGGCGCGGAATTGCAGGCCGCCCTTGGCCCAGGCCGCCTCGTACAGCGCCTGGCGTTCCTCCGGCGTCGCGGCCAGGGCGGAGCGTTCGGAGATGCGGAAGGGATGACCGTTCGTGGTCTCGCGCATCGTGCGCTTGATCTCGTCGAAGGTCTCGCGAAGGTGGCGCCTGGCGTCCGGCGTCAGCGGCGCGTTCTGCGCCGGCACGCTGTAGTTGGCGGTGCGCTGGAACACCGTGAGGTGCGCGGCGGTCTCGGCGATGACGGGCGCGGCCTGGATGCCGGTGGAGCCGGTGCCGACGAGGCCGACGCGCCGGCCGCTGAAATCCACACCCTCATGCGGCCATTCGCCGGTGTGGAACCAACGGCCCTCGAACTGCTCCAGACCCTCGATGCGCGGCACGTTGGCGGTGGACAGGCAGCCGACGGCGGTGATGAGGTAGCGTGCCGCGATCTCCTCCCCCGCCTCGGTTCGCAGCCGCCAAAGATTCGCCTGCGCATCGTGATGCGCCGCGGTGACGCGGGTGCCGAGCCGGATGCGGCGCCGCAGGTCGAAGCGATCGGCCACGTGGTTGAGGTAGCGCATGATCTCGGGCTGCTCGGGGTAGCGTTCCGACCATTCCCATTCCGCGAGCAATTCGTCGGAGAAGGTGTAGCAGTAGGAATGGCTTTCGGAATCGCAGCGCGCGCCGGGATAGCGGTTCCAGTACCAGGTGCCGCCGACGCCCTCGCCGGCTTCCAGCACCTGCACCGCCAGACCCAGACGGTCGCGCAGCGTATGCAGCTGGTACAGGCCGGAGAAGCCGGCGCCGATGATCACGGCATCGAGCGCACCCTGATGTGGGGTGCTGGAGGCATTGTGGTCGGGCATGGCTGGCGGAACCCTGCTGCGGGCGTGAATCCTGCGCCGAGGCGGCGGCTGCCGCAAGACAGTGCGTCTTTTCTTGCGGAGGACGCCCGGCGTTCCTACGGTGGCCGCGGGCAAACCGGGAGAGCAATGACATGATCATCCAACGCAGGACCATCGGCCGCGGCCTTGCCGCCGCGGCGGGGCTGGCCGTGCCCGGACTGCTGCACGGCGGCGCCGCGCAGGCGCAGCGGGCGCAGGACACGCTGCGCCTGGTGTTCCGCGACGCGGTGCCGAACATTGACCCCTATTTCAACAGCCAGCGCACCGGGTTGATCCTCGGCCACCAGGCCTGGGACGGGCTGGTGCATCGCGACCCCGAGACGTTCCGCGTGGTGCCGGCGCTCGCCACCGAATGGCGCTGGGTGAACCCGCTACTGCTGGAATTCACGCTGCGGCAGGGCGTGAAGTTCCATGATGGCAGCGCCTTCACCGCGAAGGATGCGGTGTACACCATCAACACCGTCGCCAACCCGGAAACGCGCGTCGCCACGCCGAGCAACTATGCCTGGATCGAGCGCGCCGAGGCGGAGGGCGATTTCAAGCTGCGCCTTCACCTGAAGCGGCCGACGCCGGCGGCGCTGGACTACCTGGCGCTGGTCACGCCGATCTGGCCGCAGGCCTACCGGGAACGCGTGGGCGCGGAGGGTTACTCCCGCGCCCCGGTCGGCACCGGCCCCTACCGCATCACGAAGTTCGATGTCGCCAGCGGTGTCGAATACGAGCGCTTCGATGATTATTACGAGAGCGGTCCGAAGGGGAAGCCGGCGATCCGGCGCATCACTGTCCGCTTCGTCACCGATGCGGCGACGGAGTTGACGGAATTGCTGTCGCAGCGCGTCGACTGGATCTGGAACATGAACCCGGACCAGGTGGCGAATGTGAACCGCGTTCCCTACCTGCAGACGCTGCGCCAGGAATCGATGCGTATCGGCTATCTCAGCCTGGATGCCGCCGGCCGCAGCGGTCCCAACCCGATGACGAACCTGAAGGTGCGCCAGGCGGTCTGGCACGCGATCGATCGCAAGACGATCGCGGAGCGGCTGGTCACCGGCGGGTCCCGCGTGCCGATGGCGCCCTGCTACCCTTCGCAATTCGGCTGCAATGCCGATGCCGCCATGCAATATGACTACAACCCGGACAAGGCGAAGCAGCTTCTGGCCGAGGCCGGCTTCCCCAACGGCTTCGACATCGAGCTGACCAGCTACGTGCAGCCGCGCCAGTGGTCCGAGGCGGTGCAGAGCTACCTGCAGGCCGTGGGCATCCGCGCGCGGCTGAACCTGCTGCAGGTGGCAGCCCAGATCCAGCGCGCCTGGCGCGGCGAACTGGCGATGTCCATGGGCAGCTGGGGCAGCTATTCCATCAACGACGTCTCCGCGATCCTGCCCAACTTCTTCGGCAACACCAACGACGACTACGCCCGTGATCCGGAATTGCAGCGGATGCTGGAGGAAGGCGGGGCGAGCGCCGACGAGGCGGTGCGCAACGCGGCCTATTCCGCCGCCATCAAGCGCATCACGGAGCAGGCCTACTGGGTGCCGCTGCACACCTACGTCAACACCTACGCCTTCCAGCGCCAGCTCGACTTCAAGGCGTTCCCGGACGAACTGCCGCGCTTCTACCTGGCGAAGTGGAAGTAGCTCACGCTTCCAGGTGACATTCCACGAGGCCCGCGGCGAGAGCCGTGGACCTCGGCGCCTGGGTGGCGCAGGGCGCGAAGACCTTCGGGCAGCGTGGGTGGAAGCGGCAACCGGGCGGGATGTTGGCGGGGTCCGGCATGATGTCGCCGAGGCCCACATCCGGCACGCCAAGCCCCGGCTCCGGCGTCAGCACGCTGGCCAGCAGCGCCTGGGTGTAGGGGTGGCGCGGGTCGCGGAACAGCGCCTCCGACTCGCGCCGTTCCACGATACGGCCGAGATACATCACGGCGACCTCGCTCGCGACGTGTTCCACCACCGCCAGGTTGTGGCTGATGAACAGGTAGGTCAGGCCAAGGTCGCGGCGCAGCTCGTCCAGCAGGTTCAGGATCTGCGCCTGCACGGAGACATCGAGCGCGCTCGTCGGTTCGTCGCAGATGACAATCCGCGGCCGCAACACGAGCGCACGCGCGATGGCGACGCGCTGCCGCTGGCCGCCGGAAAGCTGGGAGGGGAAGCGGCTGCCCTGTTCGGCGGAAAGCCCGACGCGCTCCAGCGCCTCCGCCACCCGCCGCGCCACCTGATCGCGCGATATGTCACCCTGCGCGACCAACGGCATGGCGACGATGTCCTGCACCCGCCGCCGCGGGTTGAGCGAGGAGAAGGGGTCCTGGAACACCGGCTGGATCAGCCGGGCGCGGGCGCGGCGGTCCATGCTGGAAAGCCTCTGGCCATCCACCAGCACCTCCCCGCCGCTCGGCGGCAGCAGGCCGAGGATCATGCGGGCCAGGGTGGATTTGCCGCAACCGCTTTCACCGACGACGCCAAGCACGCTGCCGGGAGCCACGGCGAAGGAGACGCCATCCACCGCGACAACCTGCTTCGTCGGCGCGAACAGGCCCTGCCGCACATGGAAGATACGGCGCAGGTCGCGGACCTCGATGGCCGCGGTCATGCGGCGGCGGCCCAGCCGGATGGCAGGGTGCACAGCACCTCATGCCCCGGGGTTGCCTGCCGCCGCGGAACCGCGGCGGTACAGGCGGCGTGGGCGTGGTCGCAGCGGTCGCGGAAGGCGCAGCCTGCGAAGCCGGGCGGGATGCGCGGCACCACGCCGGAGATGCTGCCGAGCGGATCGCCCCGCTTGACCTTGCCCGGCACCGGCACGCAGGCCAGCAGGCCGCGCGTGTAGGGGTGCTGCGGGTCGGCGAAAAGCTGCGCCGTCGGCGCGGATTCCACCACCTCCCCGGCATACATCACGGAGACGCGGTCGGCGATGCGCGCGACCACGCCGAGGTCGTGGGTGATCAGCAGGATGCCGAGGCCGAGGTCGCGCCGCAGTTCCGCCAGCAGCCGCAGGATCTGCGCCTGCACGGTGACGTCGAGCGCCGTGGTCGGCTCATCCGCGATCAGCAGTTCCGGATCGCACATCAGCGCCATGGCGATCATCACCCGCTGCCGCAGCCCGCCCGAAAGCTGGTGCGGGAACTGGCCGAGCCGCAGTCCCGGCGCGGTGATGCCGACGCGGCCGAGCAGCTCCGCCGCGCGGTCCACCGCCTGCACGCGGGTGGCGCCGCGATGCCGGCGCAGCACCTCCGTCATCTGCGAGCCCACCGTATAGGCGGGGTTCAGGCTGGTCATCGGTTCCTGGAAGATCATCGCCATGCGGTCGCCGCGCAGACGCGACATCTCCCGCTCATTCAACGCGCCGATCTCCTGGCCCGCGAAGCGCAGCACCTCCGCCTGCCGCCGCCCGCCGCGCGCCAGCAGGCCCATGATGGCCAGCGACGTCACGGACTTGCCGCAGCCGCTTTCGCCGACCAGGCAATGCGTCTCGCCCTTCTCCACGGCCAGGGAGGCGCCGCGCACCGCGGCGGTGCCGCCGAAGGTGACCCGCAGCCCCTGCACCTCCAGCAGGCTCACCGGCTCAGATCCGTGCCGAGCATGTCGCGCAGCGCGTCGCCGAGCAGGTTGACGCCGAAAACCAGCACGAACAGCGCGACGCCGGGCACCAGGATGACCCAGGGGGTGAAGAACATGTACTCCTTCGCCTCCGCGATCATCAGGCCCCAGGAGGGCAGCGGCGCGGGCACGCCGAGGCCGAGGAAGGACAGGGCGGCTTCCAGCAGGATGGCCAGCGCCATCTCCAGCGTCGCGACCACGGCGAGGTGCGTGGCGATGTTGGGCAGGATCTCGCGCAGCAGGACGCTGGCATGGGAGGAGCCGGCGCACCAGGCGGCGCTGACGTAGTCCAGCGTGCGCAACTGCATCGTGGTGGAGCGTGCGACGACGGCGAAGCGGTCCCACAGCAGCAGGCCGAGCACCAGGATGACCAGCAGGAAGCTGGTGCCGAGCAGCCCCGCCACCGCCAGCGCCACCAGCACCACGGGGATGGAAAGCCGCGCCGTGATCAGGAACATCACGACATCGTCGATCCGCCCGCCATAGAAGCCGCCGAGCACGCCCAGCGTGGTGCCGATGAGGCCGGAGGTGATGACGGTGGCGACACCGATGATCATGGAAATGCGCGCGCCGTAGATCAGCCGCGAGAGGTAGTCCCGCCCGAGCTGATCCGTGCCAAGCCAATTGGCCGGCGTGCCCTCCTCCATCCAGAAGGGTGGCACCAGGCGGCGGGACAGGTCGATGGCGAAGGGGTCGTAGGGCGCGATCCAGGGGGCGAGGATCGCCACCACCACGACGAAACCGACGATGAGGATTCCGAGCACGAAGGTGACGTTGCGCAGAAGGAGTCGCGCCGAACCGGTTCCCGGCACCGGGCCGGGCAGGATTGGGCTGGCCAGGGCCGGGCCGCTCATTGCGTGCGCAGCCGCGGGTCGAGCACGGCGTTCAGCAGATCCGCCAGCAGGGTCAGCGCGATGTAGATCAGCGCCAGCACCAGGATCACCGCCTGCACCACCGGGAAGTCGTTCTTGCTGATGCTCTCCCACGCCAGGTAGCCGACGCCGTGCATGGCGAAGACCGTCTCGATGACGATGGACCCGCCGAGCATGAAGCCCAATTGCACCGCTGCGATGGACACGACGGGGATCGCCGCATTCCGGAAACCGTGCTTCACCAGGATGGAAATTCGGGAAAGCCCCTTGGCGCGCGCCGTGCGGATGTAGTCGGATGACAGCGCCTCGATCATGCCGCTGCGGGTCAGCCGCATCAGCGAGGGGATGGCGGAGAAGGCCAGCACGATACCGGGCATGACGTAGTACTCCCACCCCCCTGTGCCCGAGATCGGCAGCCAGCCGAGGTTCAGGCCCAGCACCACCATCAGGATCAGCCCAAGCCAGAAGGACGGCATGGCCTGGCCGATCAGCGCCACCAGCATCACGCCGCGATCGACCCAGCTGCCTTCGCGCACCGCGGCGATGATGCCGAGCGGCAGCGCCACCACCAGCGCCAGCGCAAGCCCCACCAGGCCGAGTGTCAGCGTGATGGGCAGGCGATGCGCGATGAGGTTGGCGACGCGGTCCTTGAAGAAGAAGCTCTCGCCGAAATCACCCTGCACGGCCCGCAGCAGCCAATCGAGGTACTGTTCCACCAACGGGCGATTGAGGCCGTAGACGCGACGGATGATCTCGACATCCTCCTGCGTCGCATTCGGTCCGGCGATGGAGATGGCGAGGTCGCCCGACAGCCGCGTGAGCAGGAAGCTCAGCGTCAGCACCGTCAAGGCCACCAGGATCGCAACCGCGAGCCGGCGCAGAAGAAAACGGATCATTACGTGCAGCCTAGTCAGGCTTGGCGTGGGATGGCAAGCAGCTTGACCATACATCCCCGCCCGGCGAAATCCGCGGATCAGCCCGTTGGCGCAAGCAACTATCCCGCCTCAGGACACTTGCCGGACCAGGACAGGGAAGGCCGCGAAACGCGGCCCAGGGAGAGGCGGCATGGCGACAGGCAACGTGACACCCTTGCATGGCCCGGCAACGGCACGCGTCACGGCGCCGCCGACGCTCCAGCATGCGCTGCTCGGCCGTGCGGAGGGACAGGACTGCTTTCCCGTCGACCGCCTGGCGGAGCTCGCGGCCTCCATCGACTCCGCGAACTACTACTCCGAATGCATGACCGCGGCCGCGCATCATGAGGACAAGTATGCGCTGCTGGCGGAGGCGCTCGGCGCGCGTGGCTGCGCTGGGCTGATCGCCGAATTCGGTGTCTTCGAGGGCCGGACGATCAACTTCCTGGCGGAACGCACGCAGGAGACCATCCACGGCTTCGACAGTTTCGAGGGCCTGCCGGAGGATTGGCGGCCGGGCTTCCCGCGCGGCACCTTCAGCCGCGACGTGCCGAAGGTGCGGCCGAACGTGGAACTGGTCGTCGGCATGTTCGAGGATACGTTGCCGGATTTCCTGGCGCGGCATCGCGGCGCCCTGTCGCTTCTGCATATCGACTGCGACCTCTATTCCTCCACCCGCACCGTGCTGCGCCATTGCGCGCCACGTATCCGGGCGGGGACCGTCATCGTCTTCGACGAATACTTCAACTACCCCGGCTGGCGCAGCCATGAGTTCCGCGCCTTCCAGGACTTCATCGCGCAATCCGAGCGTGGCTACCGCTACCTCTCCGTGGTGCCCTCGCACCAGCAGGTGGCGGTCATCATCACGGAATAGCATGGCCCGGCAGGCTGCCGTTCACACCGCGTCAATCTGAATCCCGCTAGATGAGGCGTCACGCGACCTTCAAGGGGCCTGCTCCCATGCTCAGTGCCACGCTTCCCGCTTCCGGCCCGGCTTTGCCACGCGGCGCCGCGCCGCCCGCGCCGCGGCCTGCCCTGAACCCACCGCCGGCACCGAGCACGCAACTGCGCATCGAGGCGTCGCTGCAATTGGTGGTGCTGGAGTTCCGCGAGCCGGATGGCGAGATGCGCCAGTCCATCCCGACGCCCCGGGAGATCGACGCCTATCGCAATCCGCCGCTGCCGGCCCCGCCCTCGGACCTCGACCTGTCCCGCTAGACCATGATCCGCGCTGATAGAAGCGCGGATCATGGTCTAGCCTTTTGTCTGTTCGCGTGATTCACGCCTGCGGCCGTTCCAGCCTTCGGCGATCACGCTCTAGGCACGCAGCGAAAGGCTGCTGCCGACCAGGCTGTTCAGCGATGCGCCGCCGCCGAACAGCGACAGCACGGGATTCACCGTGGTCTGCGCCGGGGCCGACAGGGCCAGGTAGCGGAGCGCGATCTTGGCCGTCGCGCGCGGGTCCTGCAATTCCTCCAGCTTCACCCGGTTCGCCAGGATGGTCTTCTGCTGGTCGAACTCCAGCGCGGCGAAGCTCTCCGGCAGCGCCAGTGCACCGCGCACCACCGCGGTCAGGGCCTTGTCCGCCATCAGCTCATTGATGCTGGTGGCCCTGCTGGCGTTGCGGATGAAGTACAGCGCCTCCCGCAGCCCGGCATTGGACTCGCCCATCGCCTTCTCGTAGCGATTGGTCATCGCATCCGCCACCAGGCGGTCGAGCAGGGCGGGGTCGTCGAAGGGGCCGGTCCGGTCGGCGCGGGCATCGGCGGCAGCTTCGCTCGCGCTCGGCTCGAAGGCGGTGCCGAGGGCGGCGGATTGCGCGGCGGTCAGGGAGGCGCGCTGGTCCGGGCTGAGTGCGGCAACCTGGTCCCGCGTCAGCGCCTGCAATTGCTCGAAGCCCAGCGCATCAAGCTGCGTCGTGGTCAGCGCCCGAAGCTGCGTCGCGCCGAGTCCGCGCATCTGGCTGGCCCCGAGCGCGGCGATATCCTCCGCCTCCATCGCCTTCACCTGGGCCGCACTCAGCGCCGCCAGCTGCGAAGGCCGCAGCGCCGAAACCTGGTCGCGCGACATGGCGCGCAGATCCGCGGCGTCCAGGCCCAGGATTTCATTGCTGTCGATGGCGCGGATCTGGGATGTGCTCAACGCCTGCACCTGGCTGGCCGTCAGCGCCTGCAACTGGTCCGCGGTCAGCCCGCCCATGCGGCCCAGGCTGATGCCACGCACCTCCGTGGTGGACAGGGCGGCGACTTGCGTCGGCGTCAGCGCGGAGGCTTCGCGGGTGGCGAAGGCCTTGGCGAGGTCGCGCCAGCGCCGATCGGTCAGCCTGTTGGCGAGGCTGCCTTCCGCGGCCGGATCTTCCGTCAGGATCCTGCGCAGGATGCCACGCTTGTCGATCTCGCCTTTCAGCTGGAAGGCTTCCAGCACCACCTGCAGGGTGCGGCGGTCCTGCATCAGCGATTCGACGTCGCCGTGCTGCGAGGCGGCTTCGCGGAAGCGTTCCATGGCCTGCTTGTTGTCGCGCCGCTCCGCGAAGCGGGCCTGCAACGCGGCGCCCTCCCGCTGCGCCACGGTCAGCGCCGTCAGCGCGCCGAGGCCGGCCAGCATTCAGGCAACCCGGGCGCTGAAGACGGCCGCCTGCGTGGAGGGCGCCGCGGCTGGCGCGGCACGCTGCTGGCCCTCCAGCCCCTCGATCATGTCGCGATGCAGCGCCATCAGCGGCTCCAGGCTCGCATCATCCCCGAGCCGCGCATCGGTTTCCCGTTGCGCCCACAGGCCGAGCGAGACCAGCTGGCCGCGCAGTTCGGCGGGCAGCCGGTTGCCGGGCGAGCCGAGGTCGTTGATCAGCAGCGACCACAGCCGATGCGTCTTCTCCAGCGCCACGGCGCGGCCGCGCAGGTCGGCGGCGCCGGAGAGAAGTCCGTTGACGTAGCGGAAGGCGCGCAGCTCGATCTCGCGCGGAGAGGCCGCGGCATTCTGGGTGGCGGCGTAGCGCGCGATGCTCATGGAGCCTCCGTGGCTGTGGTCGCGCCGGCGTCGCCGCCGGCGCTTCGGTCGTCTCAGGCGATCAGCGGAACAGGCTGAGCAGCGACTGGCTCTGCTCGTTGGCGATGGACAGCGACTGCGTCGCCAGCTGCTGCTTGGTCTGCAGGCTGGTCAGCCGCGCGCTTTCCTCCGCCAGGTCGGCATCGACCAGGGCGCCGAGGCCTTCCTTGATCGAGTCGTTCAGCTGCGTCGTGAAGGTCGTCAGGCCATCGACCTGGCGGATATTGGCGCCGAGATTCGCCAGCCGCGTGCCCATCAGGTCGATGGCACCCTCGACCAGCGCGATCGCCTCGTCCTGGCCGGTGCCCGCGGCCGGCGCGGCTTCCACCGTGGCGCCGGTGATGTCGGTGGTCACATCCTCCGAATTGCCGCGGATGTAGAGCTCACCGGCATTGTTCAGCCCGGCATCCAGGCCAGCTTCCTTCATCCGGGTGATCAGCGCGGTGATCCGGGTCAGCGGGCTGTCCGTCGCTGAACTCGAAGACCAGGTCGACATCTTCCAGCGCCGTCGCCGGGTCACCGTCCAGGTCGCGCTGCACGGTGACGGTCAGCACCTCCCCATTCGCCGGGGCCAGCGTATCGTCGAAGGTGACGGTACGGGCGGCGGAGGTGACGGACAGGCCGGTCAGGTCGAGGCCGGCCGCGGTGCTGTCCGTGCCCGTCACTGCGGTGACCGAGCCCTGGATGTCGCGCACGATCTCGACCGAGGTGTTGGTCACGCCATCCACGGTCAGGCCGTTGGTCAGCAGGTTCACGCCGTTGAAGGTGGCGGACCTCGCGAAGGCGTCGATGTTCTGCAGCGCGTTGGTGATCTGGTTGTTGATCTGCTCGGGGTCCAGGCCCTGCTGCTGGCCCTGCGTCATGGTCTGCTTCAGGCGGCCGAGTTCGTCCGAGATCTGCGTCGCCGCGTCGCGCGCCACGGTCAGTGCCGCCTTGCCGAACTTCAGGCTGTCCTTCACCGCCGTCATGCCGTTCAGGTCGGCGCGCATGTTCTGCGCGATGGCGAACACGGCGGGATCGTCATCGGCCTTGCTGATGCGCAGCCCGGTCTCGATCCGCTGCTGCGTCCGGCCCATGTCCTTGCCGATGTTGTTCAGCGAGCGGACGGCCGCCATGGCGGCGGCATTGGTGTTGACGGAGGACATTGTCCCCATCTCCTTCGAAAAGCGTTCCGCGTGCGGGGCGGCATTTTGCCTCCCGTCCGCGGGACCGGTGGTCCGGCGCCGCAACGGCGCCTTCTGCATCGGCCACTGACCCAGGCTTGTGGGCCTACCCTGCCATCCTGCCGCGGCCCGATGAATCCGGCGTAAAGCACGCCGAGGATTCCGGCCCGGCCGGAGAAATTCTAGCTGGCGTGCGGCCGCGCCGCGGCCGAGGCACCCAACGCGCCCAGCGGCATCGCGAGACCGGTCTGCACATCAAGGCCGAGCACCGTCGCCTCGTGCCGCATCACATGCCGCACCAGGCGCAGCGCCTGGTACCATTCATCCTGCTCCGCCAGCGCCAGCGAACGCTCCAGCAACTGGCGCGCCATGTCGGAGGTCGTCGCCTCCTGGAACTCGGCCACCAGGCGGTGCGCGTCGGCCATCGCGGTTTCCCGGTCTTCCTCCGGCCCGACATAGGCGCATTGCAGCGCGAAGTAGATGCGCCGCGACGGCGTGTTCGCCCCCTCCGGCGACATCACCTGCTTGCCGAACAGGAAACGCGCCTTCGCCACGAGTTCCACGCGGGTGCGGCTGCGGAAGCGCAGGGAGGCACCGTTCACGACCATCAACTCGCCGGCCCGCATCTCGAGCACCAATGTGGACATGCCACTCTCCCGACTGTGCCGGCCCTGGCGGCTGGTCGTGCCGCCAATCCGGGTGCCGGCGAATGCCGGCCGTCGCGAATCTTTCGCCTCCGCGCGGCCTGCGCCGCGGGCTCGTTTCTTCGAGGTGCGTGGCGAACGCCGGCCACCTGCCGAGGCGCACCACGCCCCTGCATCATGGCGCAGCGCGCATTAACGTGGCTTGAAGGCGCGGCGGCCCGCGGCAGGTTTCGCGCAATGGTTGCAGGCAGCTACCGCAGCAGCTGGGCCAGCGACAGGCGGGACAGCATGCCGGTGACCTCGTAGGACGCCTCCAGCCGGGAGCGCAGCTGGCCGAGCTGGGCGGACGCCTCGGCCAGGTCCACCTCCTCCAGCGTGCCGAGCTGGGTCCGCAGCGCCACCAGCGTATCCCGGTGCCCGTCCCGCGCGCTGGCCAGCCGGCGCTCCGCCGCGCCGAGCACGCCCTGTTCGGCCGAAAGCCCGCGCGTCACGCCGCCGAGCGACTCCGCCACGCCCTGCAGCAGCGGCGACAGGCCGCCGCCTTCGGCCGCCTGCGCCGGGGTGACGGCGGCCAGCACCGCCAGGCTGCGCAACAATTCCCGGCCCCAGCTTGCCGCCAGCCCACCATCCGCGTCGCGGTTGGCGAAGACGCCGATGGCCACCCGCTGGCCATCCGCCACCTGCACGGCGCGCGTCGCCTCGGTGCTGCCGTCGCCCTCCAGGAAGGCGGAGAAGGCGGTGGTGGCGGGGTCGCTGGCCGCCGCCACCGTATCGGCCAGCACCGAAGCGGCATTGCCCGCATCCAGCGTGGCGACGGAGGCGGCGATGGCGCTCGCCAGCGGGCCCTCGGCGATGCCGGCCGCATCCGGCACCGGCGGTGCGCCGACATCGGAGCCGGAGAACAGGTAGTCCCCGCCATGCTGCGTGTTGAGCAGCGCCGCCACTTCCTCCAGCGCCGCGCGGGCGGTGCGGGCCAGCGCCTCCGTCCCCGGGGGGCCCAGGGTGCGGGCGCGCAGCGCCTCCGCGTTCAGGTTGCCGGCGATCTCCTGCAGCCGGCCCAGCACCGTCTGCGTCGCCGCGGCGCGGCCGGCGGCGCGGTCGGCGGCGCCGGCATAGGTCTCCCGCCGCGCCACCTCCCCGCGCAGGTCGATGGCGCGGCGCGCTTCCGGGCGGAGGTCGCCGAACACCTGCGCGCGCTGGCCGGTGGAGACCTGGCGGGAGGTGGTATCGAGGCGAAGGCGCAGCGCCGACTGGTCGGTCGCCAGGCCGCCGATGGTGCCGAGGATCGACATGGTTCAGGCCCCCTTGATCAGCGGACGGCGCTGAACAGCGCGTCCCACATCGCCTGGATGGTGGAGATGACGCGGGCGTTGACGCCATAGGCGGTCTGCAACTGCACCATCGCCGCGACCTCCGCATCCACATCCACGCCGGACCGTTCGGCGAAGCGGCCGGCCAGCAGCGATTCGAGGCTGCCGGCGCGGGCCAGCGCCTCGGTCGCCGCGGCACGGGCGCCGGTCTGCTCGGCGACCAGCGCGGCGCCGTAATCCACCAGCGTGCGCAGGCCGGACAGCGGGGAGGCCAGCGTGCCATCGGGGCCGAGCCCGCCGGTGGCGAAGCCCGGCTGCGCCACGCCGGCCGCCTGTTCCCCGCCGAAGCTGAAATCCAGTACCCGGTCCAGCAGCGTGGCAAAGCCGGCCGGGCCGCCCGGGGGGTTCGGCGTGAAGGCCGTGGGCCCGGCGGGGGCGCCCACCACCGCCTGCGT
This sequence comes from Falsiroseomonas sp. E2-1-a20, assembly GCF_051433195.1. Taxonomy (NCBI): domain Bacteria; kingdom Pseudomonadati; phylum Pseudomonadota; class Alphaproteobacteria; order Acetobacterales; family Roseomonadaceae; genus Falsiroseomonas; species Falsiroseomonas sp. E2-1-a20. Next base: position 265,790 of record NZ_JBHMFT010000005.1, read on the forward strand.
GCCATCCCGCAGCAGCGCCGGGTCGGCGGCCACCGCCGGGTTCACCCGGATGGTGCCGGCGAAGCCGATCATGGCGCTGCCGGCATAGGGTTGCGTCGGGTCCGGCACGGCACCGGCGGCATCGGTGAACAGGCGCAGCCCCTGCTGGTCCAGACGGTGCGCCAGTTGCGAGGCCGCGAGGTCCGCCTCCGCCTGCATCCGCGGCAGGGTCGCGTCGCGCAGCGTCACCGCAGCACCCATGCGGCCGCCGGCCAATTGCCGCGTCACGTCGCGCCCGCCCAGCATCACGCCGGGCAGCGTGCCGGCCCCGCCATGATAGGCGCCGCTGCCGACCGTCGCATCCGCCAGCGAGAAGGGCGCGCTGCCGGGGACCAGCGGCAGCACCACGCCGCCGCGCGCCACCAGCGTCACCTCGCCGTTCGTGGCGCGGATGACGGACAGGTCGAGGGACTGCGCCAGGCCGCCGATGGCCAGGTCGCGCTGGTCCTCCAGCCCGGCGGTGCTGCGGCCGGCGGCGTGTTCGCGGGCGATGTCGCGGTTCAGCGTGGCAACCTCGGACAGGCCGGCATTCACCGCCGCGACCTCCGCCCGCAGCGCATCCTGCGCGCCCTGCCGCGCCGTGCCGATGGCGTCGGAGATGCCGTTCAGCCGCGTGGCGAGCTGCGCGGCCGCTTCGACCACGGCGCCACGGCGCACCGAATCGGCGGGCTGTTCGCGCAGGTCGATGAAGGCGGATTGCAGCCCCCCCATCAGGCCGCCCAGGCTGTCGCCATTCTCCGGCGAGCCATGCGCGGCCTCGACCCCGCCGAGCAGCCTTTCACGCAGCGTGGCCGCGGCGACATCGCCGCCGGCGCGCTGCTGCGCCGCCTGCACGGCCAGGTCGACATCGCGCGTGATGGCCTGCGCGCGCACGCCATTGCCGGCGCCGGCGACCGTCTGCGCCAGGCCGGCCTGGGATTTGCGAGTGTGGCCGGCGGTGCCGGCATTGGCGATGTCGTCCGCCGCCCGCGCCATCTGGCGATCGAGCAGCCGGAGGCCGCCGGTGGCGACCGAGAGCGCGCCGTCGAGGCTCATCGGGGCGGCTTCCTCACCGGGCTACTCCTCACCGCTTCATGTTGCCACTGACGTGCCTTGCACGTCAGCGCTTCATATTAATCGTGTCCTGCAGCATCTCGTCGCTGGCGGTCACGATGCGGGTGTTGGAGGTGTAGGCGCGCTGGGCCAGGATCAGCTTGGAGAATTCGGCGGCGATGTCGACGTTGGACCGCTCGATGGAGCCCGTCACCAGCTTGCCGACGCCGTTCGAGGACGCATCCGTCACCCGCGCCTCGCCGCTTTCCACGGTGCGCAGGAAGGCCTGGCCATCCAGGCGCTGCAGCTTGTCCGGGTCGTTGAAGGCCACCACCGGCACGCGGGCCACGATGCGGGTCTGGCCGTTGTCGTAGTTCACCGCGACGTCGCCATTCTCCCTGACCGTCAGGCCGGAATAGGCGCCGAGCGGCACGCCGTCCTGCGACAGGTCGCGCACGCTGTATTCGGTGCCGGAGAAGTTGGTCAGCCCGGTCGGCTGGCCGAAGCCGCCGAGGCGCAGGTTCAGGGTCTGCTGGCCGAAGCCGTAATCCGCGGTGAAGCTCAGCGAGGCCGCATCCCCGGCGGCGATCGGCGGCGGCACCGTGCCGGTGGTGGCGGCCAGTGCGGTGATGGCGGAGATGGTGCCGGCGGGCGCGTCGATCGGCGGCGGGCCGGCGGCGATCTGCCCGCCGAACTCGATGTCGGCGAAGCGGCCATCCGGCGGGTTCTCGGTATCCCCGGCCGGGGTGATGCGCAGCCGCCAAGTGTCGGTGTCCAGCCGCCACCAGTCCAGCGTCACCTGCTGCTGGTTGCCGAGGTCGTCGAAGATCTGGATGACGCTGCTGACCGGCGCCTCGGTCGGCGCCCAGGGTGCCGCGGCCGGCGCGGCGACGACGCTGGGCACGTTGTAGGGCAGGTTGGCGGCCAGGTCGATGCGGGTGGTGGGCTGCGGGTTGTAGACCAGCTCGCTGATCCGGATTGGGTTCAGGGCGGTGCGGTCGGGCTCGCCATTGGGCAGCATCTGCCAGCCCTCCAGGTAGTAGCCGGCGCCGTTCACCATGTAGCCGTCGCGGTCCATCGCGAAGTCGCCGGCGCGGGTGTAGAAGCGGCGGTCGTCGAACAGCACGTCGTCGCCGGTGCCGCCGCGCGCCTGGGCGACGGAGAAGAAGCCCTGCCCGGCGATCGCCATGGCGAGCGGGTTCTCGGTCTGCTCCACCGTGCCCTGCACCGTGTTGGTATAGTCCGGCCGCGCCTCCACCGAACCCGGCATGTGCAGCCGGTTGGTGGAGCGCGTGAGCCAGCTGGTGAAGTTGGTGTCCACCCGCTTGAAGCCGGTGGTCTGGCTGTTGGCGACGTTGTCGGAGACATGGCCGAGGGCGCGGGCCTGGGCGGTCAGCCCGCTGATGGCGGTGGTCATGGAGCCGAGCAGCGACATGCGTGGGACCTTCCGTGGCGGAGGAGCGCGAGAGGGGGCATCGGGCCTCGGTCGAACCGCTGCCGAGGGGGATGATGGCAACCGGCGTGCCAGCCTGGACCGCCGGATCGGCGGCCGGGGTTGCCGGCTGGCGGCAGGATCTGCCGGCCGGCGACCCGATTCTTCCGGGCGATGGCTGGGCGGGCGTGGCATGGCGGTTGCCTTCCAGGAGCCGTGGCGCATGCCGCCCGAGGAAGACGCCTCCGCATGGACATCCTGGCCGCCATCCCGCCGCCGACGGCGACCGCCGGCCCCCTGCCGGCCGCTAAGGGCACCGCGCCCCAGGGCTTCGCGGCGCTGCTTGGCCTGGCGGTGCAGGCGCAGGACCTGGCGGGCATGGGCACGACAGGCGCGGAACCGGCCGAGGCGGCGGCCGCGGCGACGCCACGGCCGGGTTCGGCGCCTGCAGCCGCGCCCGCCGGGGATGAAGGGGCCGGGGATGAAGGGGCTGGAGTGCTCACGACCGGCCCGGCCGAGACCGAGGCGCTGGCACTGCCGGAGGCGGCCATGGGCGCCGAGCCGAACGTGGTCGGGCCGACGCAAGCGGGCCTGGTCTTCCTCATGCCGGCGGTGCCGCCGCCGGCGGTGCCGGTCTTCGGGGATCAGCCACCCGCCGGAACGCCGGCCGCGACGCCCGCGCCGTCGCTGCCCTTGTCGTCGCCTGCATCCGTCGCGAAGCCGGCTGCGTCAGGGCCAGCCGTGGCGGCAGGAGGTACGGCGCCACCGGGTCCAGCTGCCGCGGTGCCCGCCCCGACGGGCCTCGCTGCCGATGTCGCGGCGCCCGAGGCTGCGGCGGATGGCGACCTGGCGCCCATGGGCCTGGCGCCGATCCCGCACCAGGCGCCCGACGCCGGAAGCGGGTCGCCGCCGCCGCTTTCGGCCACGCTGCGTCCGGCCGCAACGCCGGCGGCCCATCCGGCCGCCCATCCGACGGCGCCCGGCGGGCCGGAGCCGTCTCGCGCGGCGGATGGCCTCACGACATCGCCAGGGGCGCCGACCCCGGCGACGCCCGGCCAGGTCGCGGCGGTGGCTGGTCGCGACCCGGCGGCGGACGGGCGCCTGGCCCTGGCCGTCGCACCGGCGGCCACGCCGCAGCCGGCCCCGGACCCTGCGCCCTCGTCCGACGCCGAGGAGGCGCCCGCCGCGCCGCTGTCGACCAACGCCGGCGACACGTCACCCGGGGATCAGGGGGAAGCGCCGCCGACCAGCCTCGGCACGGTCTCCTCGAAGGACGGCATGCCGGTGGCCTCGGCCGAGCCACACCTGGCCACGGACCCGCGTCCAGCCGTGGATCGGCCCGCGACGTCGGTGGCCGGGGCCGAGCCTGGCCCGGCCGAGCGAAGCCCTGGCCAGCCGGGGCCTGTCCCGTTGGGCCTCGAGCCACCTGGCATCGACTTGGCCGGCCGCACCCCTGCGGTCCCGGTGCCGCGCGCGGCGGCCCCGGTTCCCGTGGCCTGGCCCGCCCGCCAGGTCGCGCCCTTCGCCGTGGCGCTGGCGCTCGGGCCGGATTCCAGCCTGACCCTGACGCTCGATCCGGTGGAACTCGGCCGGGTGGAGGTCGCCATCGAGCGCAGCCGCGGTGAGGCCGCCATCCGCGTCTCCGCCGAGCGGCCCGAGACGCTGGCGCTGCTGCAACGCGATGCGCGGGAGCTGGAGCGGGCCCTGGGCGATGCCGGCTTCGGCGATCGCGCGCCGACGCTGTCCTTCGGGCTCAGCCAGAACGGCCCGGGGCAATCCGGGACCGGACATCCGAACCCCCGCCAGGACAACCCGGGCCATGGCGGGGGACCGGGCGGGGGACCGGGCGGGCAGCGCGAGGCGGGCGGCTTCCCGCGCCTCGCCGACCAAGCCCCGCGACGCGCCCCGCATCGCGGCCTCATCGATCTTGCCGTCTGACGGAGACCTTGGCCATGAGTGGAACCATCCAGCCCAACAGCTTCGCGACCGGCACCGCCAGCAACGGCAATGCCGCCAGCAGCAGCACGCGGCTGTCGGGCGACCTCGACACCTTCCTGAAGCTGCTGACCACTCAGTTGCAGAACCAGGACCCGACCGCGCCGATGGATGCGAACCAGCTGACCGAGCAGCTGGTGCAGTTCTCCACCGTCGAACAGCAGGTCAACACCAACGCCACCCTGGAACAGCTTCTCAGCCTGCAGCAGTCCAGCCAGCTTGGCGAGGCGGCCGGGCTGGTGGGGCGGCGCGTGGCGGTGGAGACGGACCGGCTGCCGTTGCAGGGCGGCCGGGCGGAGGTGAACCTGCCCGCCGCCGGGGCCGCCCGCAGCGCCCGGATCGAGGTGCGCGACGCCAACAACCTGCTGGTCCGGACCAGCGACGTGCCGCTGACCGGCGCCGCCACCACCTGGCGCTGGGATGGGCTGGACGGCCAGGCCCGGCAGCGCCCGGATGGGCTGTACCGCGTGACGGTCAGCGGCCGCGCCGCCGATGGCGCTGCGACGCCGCTGGCCTTCTCGGTGACCGGGCAGGTCACCGGGGCGGTGCGCGAATCCGGCTCGGTGATGCTGCGGATGGACGGGCTGACGGTCGGCTACGACCGCCTGCGGGATTTCGGCCAAGGCGGCTGAGGGTCCGCTCAGCCTTGCAGGCGGTGGATCTCCGCGATCATCGCGGCAGTCGCCGCATCGCCAGCGGCAACCTTGCCCTCCAGCGCCGGCAGGATGCCGGAGGCGAGCTGCTTGCCGAGCTCGACGCCCCACTGGTCGAAGGGGTTGATGCCCCAGAAGGCGCCGAGGCAGGCGACCTTGTTCTCGTACAACGCGACCAGCGCGCCGAGCGTGGCCGGTGTCAGCGCCGGCAGCAGGATGCTGGTGCTGGGGCGGTCGCCCGGAAAAGTGCGATGCGGCGCCAGGCGGTCGATCTCGGCCGGGTCCATGCCGGCCTTCGCCATCTCCGCCCGCGCCTCCGCCTCCCCCCGGCCGCGCGCCAGGGCCTCGGCCTGGGCCAGGGCGTTGGCGAGCAGGATGCGGTGGCTGGCGGCATGCGCGTGGTCGGGCCGCGCCACCAGCACGAAATCCACCGGCACCGGCGTGGTGCCCTGGTGGATCAGTTGCAGGAAGGAATGCTGCGCGTTGGTGCCCGGCTCGCCGAACACCACCGGGCCGGTCGCATGGCCCACCGGCTGCCCATCCGTCGTCACGCGCTTGCCGAGGCTTTCCATCTCAAGCTGCTGCAGATGCGCGGCGAAGCGTGAAAGCCGTTCGTCATAGGGCAGCACGGCGCGGCTCGGGTAGCCGAGGCCGTTGACGTGCCAGACCTCGGTCGCCGCCAGCAGCAGCGGCAGGTTTTCCGCCTCCGGCGCCGACAGGAAGTGCTCGTCCATCTCCCGCGCGCCGGCCAGCAGGCCGGTGAAGGCCTCCAGCCCGCAGGCCAGCGCGATGGAGAGGCCCACCGCGGACCACAGGCTGAACCGCCCGCCGACCCATTCGGCGAAACCGAAGACCCGCTCGGGCGCGATGCCGAAGGCCGCCGTCGCGGGCAGGTTGGTGGACAGCGCCGCCAGGTGCCGCGGCGCCGCGTCTTCGCCCAGGGCCTGCGCCAGCCAGGCCTTCACGAGTTGCGCATTCGCCATCGTCTCCTGCGTCGTGAAGGTCTTCGACGCCACCAGCACCAGCGTGCGGCGCGGGGCGAGCGTGGGTCGCAGCGCCTCCCACGCATGGGCATCGACATTGGCCAGGTAGTGCGCCCGCATCGGCATCCCGGCCCGCCACAGGGCGCGTGTCACCATCGCCGGTCCGAGGTCGGACCCGCCGATGCCGATGTTCACCACATCGGTGAAGCGGTCTCCGCCGGCGCCGAGGATGCGGCCGGCATGGACGTCCTGCACGAAGGCGGACATGGCGGCGAGAGTGGCGTGCACGGAAGCGGAGGCGTCCTCGCCACCGGTGCGGAAGTGGCCCGCGGGTGCGCGCAGCGCCATGTGCAGCGCCGCGCGACGCTCCGTGCCGTTCACCTCCTCGCCGGCCGCCATGGCATCGCGGAAGGCCGGCACGCCGCGCGCGCGGGCCAGGTCCAGCAGCGCCGCCAGGACGGGTTCCGTGAGCGAGGTGCGCGACAGGTCCAGCAGCAGCCCGGCAGCGCGGAAGGACAGGCGGCGGGCGCGGTCCGGATCAGCCTCGAGCCGGGACCGGATGGCGCCGGCGCCGGGCTGGCGTGCCAGCGTCGCCAGCTTCTCCCACGGGCCCTCCCAGGCTGCACCTGCCAGCGTCATGACTTTCTCCCCATGGAAACGATCGGCGCGACAAAATGCGCCGGGTGGGCAATGATGCGCAAAGCGTCGCCGCCCGGGCCTCGCCGGATCGCAGGGTTCGGCGTTTTGTTGCGCGGCCGGCGACACGTGCATGAAACACGGGCAGGTCCAGGATACCGCCCGGCGAGGGGGCTGCGAAGGGACGCGGTGGAAAGGTTGAGGGACCAGTCCGGGGCGAGGCATTCCATGGGGCTGCCGGCGCGCGGCAACGGCGGACGCTGGCTGGCGCTCAGCCTGGCGGCCTTCGCGCTGATCGCCGGCTGGCTGTTCCTGGCCGCGACCCTGGCCGATCGCCGCGCCACCCTCGCCCAGGGCTGGAGCGCGGCCGAGAACACCGCCGCCCTGCTCGCCCAGCATGCCGACCGGGTGCTGCGCTTCGCCGAGTTGACCACCGGGCGGGTCGCGCAGCTTGCCGCCGATGCGCCGCTGGAGACGCTGCGCGAGGAAGGCTGGGAGGAGTTGGCCCGGCTGGCCCAGGGCGTGCCGGAGGTGCATGCCATCTGGGTGGTGGATGCCGCCGGGCGGCTGGTGGTGAACAGCCTGGACCGCCGGCTGCACGGCGCCTCGCTCGCACACCAGCCGTATTTCGAGCCGCTGCGCGCCGGCGCCGCCGGGCACCTGACCGGGCTGCTGCATGGAGCACCCGTCGGTGGCTGGTTCTTTGCCTGGGGCCGGCCGTTGCAGGACGAAGCGGGTCGTTTCCAGGGCGCGGTGGTGGCGGCCATTGCGGCGGAGGAACTCGGCCAGTTGATGGAGGGACTCGCGCTGGGGCCTGGCGCCTTGCTGCAACTCGATCGGCTGGATGGCGCGCGGGTGATGCGCTGGCCGCTTTCCGCTGGCGACCCGGCCTCCGACCCGCAACGCCCGCTGGAGGGCGCCGCGGGGATGCGGGAGGAGGTGGACGCGGCGGGGACCGAGCGGCTGCTGGCCTGGCGAATGGCGCCGGGGATGCCGGTGGTGGCCTCCGCCGCCATTTCGCGCGCCCAGGTGCTGGCGCCATTCCGCGGCCGGCTGCTGCGCAACGGCCTGATCTTCGTCGTGTCGGCGGCGCTCGGGGTGCTGCTCGGCCTGGCGGCGCTGCGGGCGGAAGGGCGGGAACGCGCGGCGCGGCATTCGGCGGAGGAACGCGGCACCGCGCTGGCCGCGGCCCTGGCGGAACGCGAGGAATTGCTGGCCTCGGTGCAGGAAGGCGAGGCGCGGCTGCGGCTGGCGCAGCAGGCCGGGCGCATCGGGTTGTGGGACTGGGACCTGCGCGACGGCCGGCTTGCCCTGGTCGGCGACGTCTTCGGCGAATGGGGCCTGCGGTCCCGCCGCCGCATCACCGCTCGCGCCGCGCTGCGCGGGGTCCGCGCCGAGGACCGGCTGGGCCTCGCCGCCGCGCTGGCCGCCGCGGTGCGGGGCGAGATTCCGCTGGAGGCGGAGTTCCGCCTCGCCCATGCGGAGACTTCGGATGGCCCGGAACGCTGGGTCGGGGTGCGGGCGGAGGTGCGGCGCGGCATGGATGGCCAGCCGCGCCGGATGCTCGGCATCGCGCTGGATGTGACCGACCGCCGCCTGAAGGCGGAGGCGCTGGAGGTGGCCAATGCCACGCTGGAACGCCGCGTCGCCGAGCGCACCGGCGCGCTGGCCGATGCCAGTGCCCGGCTGCGGGAGGGCGAGGCGCGGTTCCGCGGCATCTTCGACGCCACCTTCCAGTTCATCGGCCTGCTGTCGCCGGACGGCACGCTGCTGGAGGCGAACGAGGCGATGCTGCGGCTGGGCGGCGTGCGGGCGGAGGAGGTGATCGGCCGGCCCTACTGGGATGCGCCCTGGTGGCCGGAGGATGCGGCGCTGCGCGGCCTGGTGCGCGAGGCCGTGGCGCTGGCGGCGGGCGGGCAGTTCATCCGCCGCGAACTGGCGATGCGGGCGGCCGATGGCCAGCCGCTCGCCATCGACTTCTCGATCAAGCCGGTGCGCGACGAGGACGGGCTGGTGTCCCTGCTGGTGCCGGAGGCGCGCGACGTCTCCAGCCTCAAGGCGGCGCAGGCACAGCTGCTGGAGGCGCAGAAGATGGAGGTGCTGGGCCGCCTGACCGGCGGCGTGGCGCATGACTTCAACAACCTGCTGATGACGGTGCTGGGCAATCTCGGCCTAGCCCGCAAGCGGCTGGGGGAGGCTGCCACGCCGCAGCTCCTGCGCCACCTGGATGCCGCGGCGCTGGGCGCGGAGCGTGGTGCGCAACTGACGCAGCGGCTGCTGGCCTTCGCCCGGCGGCAGGATCTGAAGCCCGCCGCGGTGGACCTGGCGCAACTGCTGGCGGGGTTGCACGAATTGCTGGCGCAATCCGCCGGGCCGCGGGTGCAGGTGAAGCTGGAAACACCTGACGGGCTGCCGGCCGCGATGGTGGACCCGCATGCGCTGGAACTGGCGCTGATGAACCTGGTGGTGAACGCCCGCGACGCGATGCCGGAGGGCGGACGCATCCTGGTGCGGCTCGACCAGCGGACCCTGCCCCAGGCTGCCGCAGCAGGGAACGCCGGGCCCGCCGGTACCAGCCCGAGCCTGGGGGCCGGCGAATACCTCTGCATCGCCGTCACCGATCCAGGCCAGGGCATGGATGCCGCGACGCTGGCGCGCGCCGTGGAGCCGTTCTTTTCCACCAAGGGGCCGGGCCAGGGCACCGGGCTCGGCCTGTCCATGGTGCATGGGCTGGCGCTGCAATCCGGCGGCGCGCTGCAGATCGACAGCGCGCCGGGGCGCGGCACCGTGGTGACGCTGTGGCTGCCGGTCTCGGCCGAGGCGGCAGCCGCGGTTGCCGGATCGGCGGATGAGGTGGCCGTGCCGCGGGGTCAGGGGCGCGTGCTGCTGGTGGACGACGAGGCGATGGTGCTGGAAGGCACGGCGGCGATGCTGTCCGACCTGGGCTACGAGGTGCAGGTGGCTCCATCGGCGGAAGCTGCGCTGGCCCTGCTGCATGCCGGCCCCGCACCGGCCGCCGTGGTCACCGACCATGCGATGCCCGGCATGACCGGCGCCGAATTCGCGGCAGTGCTGGCGCGGGACATGCCGGGGCTGCCGGTGGTCCTGGCGACCGGCCATGCCGGGCCATGGAACGATGCGGAGGGGCCGCCGCGGCTGGCGAAGCCCTATTCGCAGGCACAGTTGGCGCGTGCGCTGGCGGATGTGCAGCAGCGGCGGGCGGCCGAATAGCTATTCCGCGACCTGCCCCGCCAGCCGCCTCGGTGCCACGAGCCGGTAGCTGCGCCGAACCAGGGCCGCCGCCTCCGCCCAATCCGTCGAACCTTCCAGCCGCAGCGCCACCCATCCCCTGTGGCCGAGGTAGGGCGGCCGGAAGAACCGCTCCGGCGCCGCTTCCAGCAGAAGCTGCTGGCTGCCCGGCGGCGCCTTGAACCACGCGGCCGGGCCATCCTCCGCCGTCTGCACCATGGCGAAGATCCGGTTGCGCACGCGGAAGGTCGGGTGGTCCCAGGTCTCCACCTCCGCCGCCTCCGGCAGGGCGAGGCAGATGCGGCGGAGCCGGGCGATGGCGCGCGGGCGGGATGGGTGCGGCATCCGCCGAGGCTACCGCGGCAGGTCGCGCGTTTCGCCAGGTTTCGCGCGGCTTGACCTGGCCCGGGCGGGCGGGAGAGCCTGCCCGGCCGGCACCACGAGGGGACCCATCCATGAAGCGCCCGCAGCTGATCGCCTCCGCCCTGGCGGTGGCCGCGCCGATGTTCGCCGGTGCGGCCGCGGCGCAGGACCGCCCGCCGCTGTTCCCGACGCGCGATGTCAGCGTCGCCTACCGCGTGACCGAGACGCAGGGCCGGCCTGCCGGCCAGCCGGCGCTGCCGGGGATGACGCTGTCCTGGCTCGCCGCCGCGCAGACCATGCGGGTGGATCTGGCCGGCATGGGCTGGATGGTGGCCGACCACCGGGCGCAGCGCGGCTTCATGGTGATGGAGCAGATGCGCATGGTGATGAACATCCCGATGGACCAGGTGGCCAAGCACACCGGCATGTCGCCCACCGCGCGGTTCCGCCGCACCGGCAGTGCCACCGTCGCCGGGCATGGCTGCACGGTGTGGAACTTCGAGGACGGCACCGACCGCGGCACCGCCTGCATCACCACGGATGGCGTGATGCTGCGCGCCCAGGGCAGCGCGCAGGGCCAATCGGGCAGCATGGAGGCGACGCAGGTGACCTATGGCACGCAGGACCCGGCCCGTTTCCGGGTGCCCGCCGGCTACCAGACCATGCAGATGCCGCAAGGCATGCCGAACATCCCGGGACTTACAGGCGCGCCGCGCCGCTAGAGCATTTTCAAGTCAGGCGGATACGCCTGACGGCTCGGAAAATGCGCCAAATCAACAGCTAGGGCCGTTTCACCTGTGCATGGCGCAGGTGAAACGGCCCTAGATTTCGACCGCGACGCCCAGCTTCCGCGCCGCGTCCTTCAGCCCCGCCACGATGGCCGGCGAGAGCCTCACGCCGTCCCGCAGCGCCTCCCGGCGATGCGCCAGGCCGGATTCGCCGGGCAGGCGCACCCGCGCCACCCCCGGCCGCGGGGTTGCCGCGCGGCAGGCGGCGGCGGTGTGGCTGGTCTGCCGGCGGAAGGCGTCGATCCCGGCGAAGGCCTCCGGGTCGTACAGTTGCAGCAGCACGGAGGCGGTCCAGCCGCTCGGCCGGTCGGCGCGGCCATAGCCGGACAGGCCCTGGGTCAGCGCCTCGTTCATCAGCGCCCAGGCATAGCCCTTCTGGCCATGGTCCTGCCCGCCGGCCGGCAGCAGCGTGCCGCCCCGGGTCAGCACGGCCGGGTCGGTGGAGGCGCGGCCCTCGGCGTCCTGCACCCAGGCATGCGGGAACTGCCCGCCTTCCTTCTGCAGGCGCCCGGCCATGTTGATGGTGGTGATGGAGGCGCTGACATCCATCAGGATGGGCTCGCCGTCGGTCGGGATGCCGGCCGCCACCGGGTCCGGCGCCAGCACGCCGGTGATCGCCCCGAAGGGGGCCACCGCCGCGGCGGCGGAGGCGGAGGAGGACAGCACCAGCATGAAGCCGCGCTCCGTCGCGCGTGTCAGGTAGGTTGCGAGGCAGCCGATGTGGTGGCTGTCGCCGATGGCGACCGTCACGGTGCCGTATGTGCCGACGCGGTCCAGCGCCAGGTCCAGCGCGCGGTGCACCAGCCAGGGGCCAGGCAGGCGGCGGCCGTTCCAGGTGACGCAGGCGCCGCGGTCGCGCAGCACCTCCGGCTCGCCTTCCGTCGCCATGCCGCCATTGCCCATGTCCTCGAGGTAGCGCGGCAGCAGCGCCAGGCCGTGGGTCGCATGGCCGAGCAGGTCCGCTTCCACCAGCGTGCGGGCGACGGCGCCGGCCTTCGGCGCGTCCAGCCCGGCGGCGCGGCACAGCGCCTCGGCCGAGGCAATCAGGCGCGCCGGGTCGTGGCGGGTGGCGTCGGACATGGCAGGGGGTTCCCGGCGTGATGAAGCGGCACGCAGGGTATCGCGAAGCGCGCCGGCGCGTCGATGCGGGGGCGGCAACGCAAGGCAGCCCTGCGGCCAGGACAAATCCGCACAAATATCCGGTTTCAAGTCAACGGAAACTACGCCAAGAGCAATCATGCTCGAACATTCCGACTGCAAAGTGCAACTTCTCGAGTCGCAAATCGACGCCATGCGGAAGATCATGACTGATCTGGCCCAGGCCTTCGACGAAGCGCTGCTTCTGCTGGAGCAGGACGCGCAGGAGACGGACCACCGGGCCGCGACGGACAGCGCGGCCGCGGAGGGAGACGCCGCCGCAGCCTGAGTCAGGCTGCCGGCTGGCACCGATGTTGCACAGCCGCCCGGGTCCTTGCAGCAAGGTGCCCATGGCCGTCTCTCCCAGATCACCCGCCGGCGGCGCGTCCGGCGCCGGCAAATCCATCAACCCCGTGGCGGCGGGCGTCGCGCCCGTCACCCGCTTCTTCAGCCTGCTCTGCGGCTGGTGGCTGCTGGGCTACAGCCTGCTGGTCTGCGCGGACCTGATCGCGCGGCGCTACCTCGGCGTGTCGCTGCAGGGCACGGACGAGATCGGCGGCTACACGCTGGCCGGGCTGGTCGCCTTCGGCTTCGCCCATACCCTCGTCGTGCGGCGGCATACGCGGATCGACCTGTTCCTGTCGCGCCTGCCCGCGGCCCCGCGCGCCGTGGCGCATGTGGTGGCCGCGCTCGCCATCGCCGCGCTCGCCGCCTTCGCCGCCAGCCGCGGCTGGGCGGAGATGTCCGACAGCATCGACTTCATGTCCGTCTCCACCAGCCCGTTGCAGGTGCCGCTGTGGATTCCGCAGGGCGTCTGGTTCGCGGGGCTTGCCCTGTTCGCCGCGGTCGCCGTGCTGCTCGCGCTGCACGCCGCATCCCTGCTGGCGCGCGGCCGGGTGAGGGAGGTGAATGCCTGGTATGGCCCGCCGACGGTGGATGAGGAAATCGCCGTCGAGACCGGCAAGGAGGCGCTGCGATGACCGGCTTCGGGGTGACCGAGGCGGCCATCGGCTTCGCGCTGATGCTCGCCATGCTGTTCGCGGGGCTGCATGTCGGCGTGGCGATGGCGGCCGTCGCCCTGCTGGGGGCGGATCTCTATCTCGGCGCGCCGGTGATCAACGCGCTGGGCACGCAGTTGTGGGGGGCGACGGACAGCTTCACGCTGCTCGCCGTGCCGCTGTTCGTGCTGCTCGGGGAGTTGCTGGTGAAGGGCGGCGCGACGGACCGGATGTACAAGGCGCTGGCCGCCTGGCTGGGGCCGCTGCCGGGCGGGCTGCTGCACACCAATATCGGCGCCTGCGCGATGTTCGCCGCGGTCTCCGGGTCCTCGGTCGCGACGGCGGCCACCATCGGCACCGTCGCCATGCCGACCTTCGCGAACCGGCGCTACGACCCGCGCCTGGTGCTCGGCACCATCGCGGCGGGGGCGACGCTCGGCATCCTGATCCCGCCTTCCATCAACATGATCATCTATGGCGCGATGACCAACACCTCCGTCGGCCGGCTGTACGCGGCCGGCGTGGTGCCGGGGCTGCTGCTGACCGCGATGTTCATGGCGATGATCGCCGTGCTGTGCCTGTGGCGCCCGGCGCTGGCCGGCCAGAGCGAGCCGCGGCTGCCGCTCGGCGCCCGCATCCGCGCGCTGGGCGGGCTGGCGGCGCCGGTCGGGCTGTTCGTCGCGGTGATGGGCAGCATCTATGCCGGCTGGGCGACGCCGACCGAGAGCGCGGCGGTGGGCGTCGTAGCGGCTTTCCTGCTGTCCTTCTGCTACGGCCGCTTCAAGGTCTCCATGCTGCATGCCTGCTTCGAGACCACGGTGACGGTCAGTTCCATGATCCTGCTGATCGTGGCGGCGGCGTTCTACCTGAACTTCGTGCTCGGCATCCTCGGCGTGCCGCAGGCTCTGTCGGCCTTCGTCACATCGCTCGAGGTCGGGCCGATCGGCATCCTGTTCGTGCTGTTCGTCTTCTACCTGGTGCTCGGCTGCTTCCTGGAGACGCTGTCGATGATGGTGGGCACCATCCCCATCGTGTTCCCCATCGTCGTCGCGCTGGGCATCGACCCGGTGTGGTTCGGCATCTTCCTGGTGGTGATGTGCGAGATCGCGCTGATCACGCCGCCGGTCGGGATGAACCTGTACGTGGTGCAGGGGGTGCGGACGAGCGGCACCGTGGGCGAGGTGATCCAGGGCACGCTGCCCTTCCTGGGCATCATGGTGCTGCTGGTGCTGCTGCTGATCGCGTTCCCCGGCCTCGCGCTGTGGCTGCCCGGGCTGGCGTTCGACTAGGGCCGTTTCACCTGCGCCATGCACAGGTGAAACGGCCCTAGCTGTTGATTTGGCGCATTTTCCGAGCCGTCAGGCGTATCCGCCTGACTTGAAAATGCTCCAGGTTCGCATCGCGTAGTGGTCGCGCACCGCCTGCACCAGTGCGGCCACGGCGGCCTCGCGCTCCGGCGTCCAGGGTTCGCGGGCGCGGGTGGCGGCGGTGGCGACCGCGGCGGCGGTCGCCTGCGCATCGAGGTGCGGGAAGTGGCCGTCGCGGTACAGCACCCGGCCATCCACCATGGTCAGCCGCACGTCGCGCGCATCCGCCCGCGCCAGGATCAGGTCGAGCAGCGGCACGGACGGGTCGGCATAGGCGCCGCGCACACGCCGCAGGTCGACGGCGATGACATCCGCCGCGAGCCCCGTCGCCAGCGCGCCGATCTGCCGGTGCAGCCCCATCGCCGCCGCGCCCTGCCCTGTCGCCATGCCGAACAGCGTCGCGGCGTCGGGCGGCCCGGCGCCCTGCCAGGACGGCTCGGTGGAGAGCCTGGCAGCCAGGCGCAGTTCCTTCCACAAATCCTCGTCGTCATCCATCGTCTGGCAATCCGTGCCGATGGCGACGCGCACCCCGGCCGCCCAGTACGCCGCCAGTGGGGCGATGCCGCAGCCGAGGCGCAGGTTGCTCGCAGGGTTGCGCACCAGCATCGTGCCGGTGCGGGCGGCGACCGCGATGTCGCCCGGCGTCAGATGCGCCGCATGGGCGAGCGAGGTGGCGGGGCCGAGCACGCCGAGGCGTTCCAGCCGGGCCAGCGTGCCCTCGGGGTACAGCCCTCGCGCGGCGGCGGCCTGCGCCACGCTTTCCAGCGCATGCATGTGGATCGGCACCTCGCCCCGCGCCCGCGCGGCTTGTGCGAGGCCGGTGAACAATTCGTCGCTGACCCATTGCGGGCCGGCGGGTGCGAAGGCCAGGCGGATGCGGCCATGGCTGGGCAGGGTTTCTGCGAGTCCGTCGTACAAAGCCGCCGCCTCCTCCGCCGTGGTGGCGTAGATCGGCGGGTCGGGCGGCCCGACCAACGCCTGCAAGGCCGCGGGCAGCGCGGCCAGGAAGCCGGGCTGGTCCTCCGCCGGAAACACCAGGCTGGCGCGGTCCTGCGCGCCGATGCCGACCAGCGCGCGCAGCCCCGCCGCATCATAGGCCGCGATGGTGCGTGCCAGATCGTCTGGCTGCCGCCCGGCCTCGCCCCAGGTGGTGTTGGCGTGGATCGTCGCGGTGACGCCGGAGGCCAGCATCTGCATCGCCGCCAGTGGCACCATCGCCGCCGGGTCCAGCCAGCCGCGCCGCCGCTTGGTCGCCTGCCAGGCCTCCAGGATCATGTCGGGGAAGCCGAGCTGCAACTGGGTCAGCCCGCGCCCGTGCTGATGCGCGTTCACCAGGCCCGGCAGCAGGGCGCAGCCTTCCAGGTGCAGCCGCTGCGCGGCCGGCGCGGCGGCGGCAAGATCCGCCGCGGGGCCGATGGCGGCGATGCGGCCATCGGCGCCCACCAGCACGCCATGGCCTTCCCGCGCCACGCTGTCCGTGGCACCGGAAACCAGCGCCTCCGCCGTCAGGAGGCAGGTGGCTTCACGCATCGGAGTTCTCCATGACTGTATCCGCCGCCGAGACCCGCGCGCTCGACCTTGCCGCCGGCTACCTGGAGGCCCTTCGCGCCGGCAGCCTCGATGCCCCGGGCGTCACCCGCGCCTCCTACGGCGCCGGGGAACGGCTGGCGCACCTTCTGGCGCGGGAGGCGGCGGAGGCGCTGGGGCTGGAGGTCGCGGTGGACCCGATCGGCACGCTGTCGATGACCCTGCCGGGCGCGGACCGCAGCCTGCCCGCCGGGATCATCGGCAGCCATGCGGACAGCGTGCCGCATGGCGGCAATTTCGATGGCGCGGCCGGCGTCGCCATGGGGCTGGCGGTGGCGGCGCGGCTGCGCCACCTCGGCCGCCGCCTGCCGCGCGACCTCACGCTGCTGGCGATCCGGGCGGAGGAGATGGTGTGGTTCCCGGCCAACTACCTCGGCAGCCGCGCGGCCTTCGGGCTGCTGCCGCGCGAGGCGCCGGACACGCTGCGGCGCAGCGACAGCGGCCGGACGCTCGCCGACCACATGGCGGAGGAAGGCTTCGACCCCGACTTCATCCGCCAGGGCCGCGCCAGCCTGCGGGCCGAGCGCATCGCCTGGTTCCTGGAGCCGCATATCGAACAGGGCCCGGTGCTGGTGGAGGCGGGCCTGCCGGCCGGCCTCGTCACCGGCATCCGCGGTTCGCTGCGCCACCGGAACTGCCGCGCGATCGGGCAGGATGCCCATGCGGGAGGCGCTCCGCGCCGCACCCGGCGCGATGCGGTGATCGCCGCCGCCACGCTGGTCGCGGGGCTCGACGCCTTCTGGACCGCGGAGGAGGCGGCCGGCGCCGACCTGGTCTGCACCATCGGCGAGTTTTTCACCGATGCCACCCGCCACGCGCCGACCCGCGTGCCCGGGGAGGTGCGCTTCACCCTGGACATCCGGTCCGAGGATGTGGCGACGCTGGCGCGCGCCGAGGCCTGGCTCGCCACGGCCGCAGCCGGGGCGCAGGCGCGGCATGGGGTGACGATCGACTACGGCCCTGCCCTGCATGTGCCGCCGGCGCTGATGGACCCGCGGCTGCGCGCGGCGCTGGCGGCGGCGGCGGCGGAGGCCGGCATCGCCAGCATGAACATCGCCTCCGGCGGCGGGCATGATTGCGCGACCTTTGCGGGCCAGGGGGTGGCGTCGGCCATGATGTTCATCCGCAACGACGGCGGCAGCCACAATCCGGAGGAGGCGATGGAGATGGACGATTTCGCCGCCGCTTTCCGCATCGCGTCCGGCGCGGTGGAGCGCTTCGGATAGACGCTCCACCGCGGGGTTGCTCAGTTGATGGTGAAGCCGCGCGCGGCGCCGACGGTGCCGTTCCAGGTCTGCGTGCACTGCGCCCAGACGCGGTTGCAGGTGTCGCGCCAGGTCGGCAGGATCACGGCGCCGACGGCTTCGCGCACCAGCTGCGCATCAGCCTCGTTCACCGCCACCAGCGTGTTGCGGAACGGCTTGTGTTCCGAACAGGCACCGCCGGTGGAGCACGACAACGCGTCGCCGTTGGAGTTGGTGGCGATGTCCCACATCGCATCCTCCATCCGGCGGAACTCGCGCGTCAGCGCCGTCTGCTGTTCCGGGGAGAAGCGGCGCCAGGCGGCCATGGTCATGAAGTGACCCTGCACGGCGCCCGAAAGCCCCAGCGGAAGGATATGCGTGGTGACTTCCGGCCAGTTGCCCGTGTTGCCCGAGGTGGCGGAGGTGATGGCGCAGCTCGTCACGCCGCGTTGCAGGGCCGGATACACCTCGCTGAACTGCAGCGTCACCGGCGTGGCGCCGAGGTGCTGCAGCAGCGCGGACATGGTCGGCGTGAAGGACCGCACCTTCAGGCCGCGCAGGTCGCGGACGGAATTGATCGGCGCGTTGCAGTAGATGATCTGCGGGCCGAAGGGCCACAGCGTCATCACCCGCGTGCCGAAGCGCTGCTGCAGGCGCTCATCGAAGGCGGCGCGGTAGGATTCCACGGCGCGGCGCAGTTCCGGCACGCTGGTGGAGACGCCGATCAGGTCCAGCCCCTCGAAGAACGGATCATCGCGCGCGACCATGCCGATCTGCACGCTCATCACGTCGAAGGCGCCGGAGCGCAGCAGGCGCAGGCTGTCCGCCGCCTGGATGCCGAGCACGTCGAGCGGGTTGTAGGTGACGGCCAGCGGCGTGCTGGCGGCGGCGGCGAGGCCGGCGAAGAACGGGCGCTCCACGCCATCCACATGCTTGGTGTTCTGGCTGAAATTGCCGGCGACGCGCAGCGGGATCTGGGTCTGGGCCTGGGCGGAGGCACCGAGCCCGAGGGCAGCGGCGAACAGGCCGGCGACGAGGCGGCGTGGAAGGCTGGGCATGGTGTTCTCCTGGCGGATCATGCGGCACGGAGCTTGCAACATCCGGGCCAAAAGCGAGGATCCCTCACCATGCGCCGCGACCTGGTCGGCTACGGCTTCGCGCCGCCCCGCATCGCCTGGCCCGGCGGCGCGCGCCTCGCCGTCTCCATCGTGGTGAACTACGAGGAAGGGGCGGAGATGGCGGTCGAGGCCGGGGATGCGGAGAATGAGCGCATCGGGGAGGTCATCAGCATCGTGCCGCCCGGCCGCCGCGACATCGGCCAGGAACAGATTTTTGGCTACGGCCTGCGCGCCGGGCTGCCGCGCTTCCTGGACGCCTTCGACCGGCATGGCGTGAAGGCCAGTTTCTTCATGTGCGGCCGTGCCGTGGAACGCACGCCGGCGCTGGCGGCGGAGGTGACGCGGCGCGGGCATGAGGCGGCGAACCATGGCTGGGTCTGGCGCCCGCATGCGGATTACGCGACCGAGGCGGAGGAGGAAGCCGGCCTGCTGCGCGCCGGCGCCGCGATCGAGGCCGCGACCGGCGAGCGGCCGGTGGGTTTCTTCTGCCGCGGCAGTGCCTCGCCCTGGACGCGCTTGCTGCTGGCGAAGCATGGCTACCGGTACGACAGCAACGCCTTCGACGATGACCTGCCCTATTGGGATGCGGGCATGCTGGTGCTGCCCTATGCGCTCGACTGCAACGACATGAAGTTCTTCCACCCGAACGGCTTCGTCCTGCCGGACCAGTTCGTCGCCTATGTGGAAGCCGCGCTGGACCAGCTGATCGAGGAAGGCGAGCGCGGCGTGCCGAAGCTGCTGAACATCGGGCTGCACCTGCGCATCTGCGGCCGCCCCGCCCGCTTCCGCGCGGTGGAGGGCATCCTGCGCGCGCTGCGCGCACGAGGTGACGCCGTCTGGGTCGCGCGCCGCCGCGACATCGCCGAACATCTGCACGAGGCGCTGCCGAACCCGGGGGAGGCCACGCCATGATCACCATCGACAACCAGCAGGTCTTCACCGAGACGACGGAGCTGGTGGACCCCGCGCATACCGCGCTGGTGGTCATCGACCCGCAGAATGACTTCTGTGCCGAGGGCGGCATCTTCGCCCGCGCGGGCAAGGACATGAGCACCTTCCCCGCCGCCATCCGCGCCTGCGCCCGCCTGGTGGACGCCGCGCGCGCCGCGGGGGTGCAGGTGTTCTTCATCCAGAACCAGAAGCTGTCCCATGGCCGCTCCACCTCCCCCGCCTGGCTGCGCTTCCTGACCGTGCGGAACGGGATCACGGAGGAGCCGGAGGTCTGCCTCGCCGGAAGCTGGGGCGCCGAATTCGTGCCGGAGCTGCAACCGGCGGGCCGCGACATCGTGGTGCAGAAATGGCGCAGCTCCGCCTTCGTCGGCACCAACCTCGACATGCTGCTGCGCACCAACCGAATCCGCACCGTGGTCTGCTGCGGCTTCATCACCCAGGGCTGCGTCGAACCCACCGCGCGCGACGCAGGCTTCTACGACTACTACCCGGTGGTGGTGGAGGATGCGGTCGCCAACCATGACCCGGACCTGCACGCCGCATCGCTGCTGGTGCAGCGGTCGCGCTACGACGTGATGCCGAGTGCCGCGATCCTGCCGGTGTGGGAGGCGGTGGTTCCGCAGCTCCGGGCGCCGGAGTAGGCCGGGGCAGTTGCGCATTGCAAACAATCATCCGTGATCCGCCGGGTACAACGCTCTATTTTATTTTTTATTTGAAGATTGAGCTTAAGTAGAAGTCCTGCCGCGCCACCTCGTGCCGGCTGCGTCAGCGCCCTGCCACCGCTTCGCGGCAGTTGCGCCGTCGGAAGACCATCATTGCGAACCTAGCATCAGCGCCCGGCATCCTCTGCCGGCGGGTATCAGGAGAATCACGTGGCTCGTCTGCATCTGCCGCGTTGGCTCGCCTGGGTGGGCGTGCCGCTGGTCCTGCTGTTGCTGCTGGTGGCCTTCTGGTCGTGGGACTGGTTCATCCCGCTGGCCGAACGCCGCGCCTCCGCCGCCATCGGGCGCACCGTGACCATCGGACACCTGCACCTGCAGCCCGGCCGGATCAGCGTGCTGACGGCCGAGGATGTGCGCATCGCCAACCCGGATGGCTTTGCGGCCGACGCCCCCTTCGCGCAGGCGGCGCGCCTGGTGGCGCAGGTGGACCTGATGGAATCCTGGCGCCGCAGCGCGCTGGTGGTGCCGGAGGTCGTGCTCCAGCAGCCGGTGGTCGAGGCCGCGTCGCGTGACGACGGCCGCGACAACTACACGCTCGACGTCGCCCTGCCCGAACCGGGCCAGCCCGCGGCCTTGCAGATCGGCATCCTGCGGATCGTCGAAGGCCGCGCCCACATCGTGCTGCCGCATCTCCAGGCCGATCTGCGCCTGGCGGTTGCCACGCGGGACGAGGCCGGCGCGGCGCCGCGCCTGGCCGCCACCATCAGCGGCACCTACGCCGACCAGCCGATCACCGGCGAGGCGATCGGCGGCGCCGTGCTGGCGTTGCAGGCGGACCGGCCGTGGCCGATCGCCGTGCAACTCGCCAACGGCCCGACCGAACTCTCGCTGGAGGGCACGCTGCGCGACCCGCTGGCGCTGGGCGGCGCGGAGCTGCGCCTGGTGCTGCGCGGGCCCGACATGGCGCTGCTGGAGAAGCTGACCGGCGTGCCGATTCCGCGCACGGCGAACTACGAGGTCGCGGGCCGGCTCGACCAGGTCGAAGGCCGCTTCCGCTTCCGCGAGATCGCCGGCCGCGTCGGCCAGACCGACATCGCCGGGACCGTTACTGTGGGCACGCTGACCGTGGGCACGATTGAATCGCGCGTCGATGTCGTGGGCGAGTTGCATTCGCGCCGTGTCGACCTCGCCGATCTCGGCGGCTTCATCGGCGAGGAACCCGGCCGCGTGGCAACGCCCGGCCAGACGCCGGAACAACGCCGCGCCCTGGCCCGCAACGAGGCCCAGGCGCGCGTGCTGCCGGATGAGCCGATCAACCTGCCGAAGCTGCAGTCGACCGACATCCGCATCAGCTACCGCGCCGACAGCGTCATCGGCCGCAACGTGCCCTTCGACAGCCTGCGCACGGAGCTGGAGGTGAAGGATGGCGTGGTGCATCTGCGGCCGCTGACGCTCGGCGTCGGGCGCGGCCAGATCGCCGGCAACGTCACCCTGACGCCGGCCGAGGAAGGCCGCATGCGGGCCGAGGCCGATGTGCAGTTCCAGCGCCTCGACCTGTCCCGCCTGATGCAGGCGACCCGGACCTTCGAGGGGGCCGGCACCATCAACGGCCGCGCGCGCCTGACCGGCACCGGCAATTCCTTCGCCACCATCCTCGGCGCCGGCAACGGCACGCTGACGCTGGGCATGTCCGGCGGCAACCTCTCCGCCCTGCTGGTGGATCTGTCCGGGCTGCGGCTGGCGAATGCGCTGCTGTCCTCGCTCGGCGTGCCGGGCCGCACCGCGGTGCAGTGCTTCGTCGGCGACCTGGTGCTGCAACGCGGCGTGCTCAACCTGCGCACCGTGCTGCTGGATACCGAGGACGTGCTGGTGGCCGCGACCGGCAGCGTGAACCTGGCGCGGGAGCGGCTGGACATTCGGCTGCGCAGCTCCTCCAAAAGCTTCACCATCGGCACCCTGCCGACCTCCATCCTGATCGCCGGCAGCTTCCGCAACCCGTCCGTCGGGCCGGAGCTGGGCGAGCTGGTGGCGCGTGGCGGCGCAGTGGCGGGGCTGGCGGCGCTGCTGGCGCCCGTCGCCGGGCTGCTGCCGACCATCCAGTTCGGCACCGGCGAGGACAACCGCTGCGAGGCCATGGTCCGCCGTGGCGTCCCGCAGCCGGCCCGCTGATTCCCACACCCCACCTCACCCGATCCAGCAAAGCGACGACCAGGCCATGAGCGACGCCGTGCCCGTCAGCCGAAAGTTCTTCCGTGACTTCGCCCGCCTGGCCACGCCCTACTGGACCGAGAAGGGACGCTGGCGGCCACGGCTGCTGACCGGCCTGCTGGGCCTGCTGGTGGTCTGCCAGATCGGCCTGGTGCTGCGGCTGAATGTCTGGAGCGCCGACCTGTTCGATGCGCTGGAGCGGCGCTCAACCGAACACGCCATGGCGCAGATCGGCATCTTCGTGCTGATCCTGTGCGGCACGATGGCCGCCAACATGGGCCACCTGGCGGTGCGCCGGCATCTGCAACTGGACTGGCGGCGCTGGCTGACAGGGCGCGTCATCGGCCGCTGGATGGAGGATTCGCGGCATTTCCAGGCCGGCCTGATCCCCGGCGACCACGCCAACCCGGATGGCCGCATCGCCGAGGATATCCGCGTGATGACCGAAGCCGCGGTCGATCTCGCCAGCACGCTGTTCTACTGCGTGCTGCTGCTGGTGACCTTCGTCGGCATCCTGTGGTCGGCGTCGGGCTGGATCACCGTCGCGGGCATCGCGGTGCCGGGCCACCTGGTGCTGCTCGCCTTCCTGTATGCCGGCCTGGGTGCTGTCGTTGCCTTCGTGCTGGGCCGGCCGCTGGTGCGGACCACCGATGTGCGCCAGACCAAGGAAGCCAATTTCCGCTACGACCTGGTCCGCGCCCGCGAAAGCGCCGAGCCGATCGCGCTGGCCCGCGCCGAACATGCCGAGCGCGCGCGCCTGACCACGGGGTTCGAGACCATCGCGCTGGCCTGGAAGGACCAGTCGGTCGGACTGGCCCGGCTGATCGCCTTTTCCTCCGGCTATGTCGCGCTTGCCGCGGTGTTTCCCATCCTGGTCGGCACGCCGCGTTTCCTGGAGGGCACGCTGACGCTGGGCCGGCTGATGCAGTCGGCGCAGGCGTTCCAGCAGGTGACGGCGGCGCTGTCCTGGCCGGTGGACAACCTGCCGCGCATCGCCGAATGGCGCGCCTCCGTGGAGCGGGTCCTGGCGCTGGAGGAAGCGGTGCAGGTGGTGGCGCTGGAATCGGCGCGGGCCGGCGAGACCGCCATCAACATGGACCGCGCGCCCGGCGCCTGGCTCGGCGTCTCGGACCTCTGGGTGGCGGAGCCGGACGGCACGGCGCTGCTGAACAACCTGTCGCTGCGGGTGGAACCGGGCGAACATGTGCTGGTGGATGGCGACCCGGAGGCCGCGGCGGCCTTCTTCCGCGTCGTCGCCGGCATCTGGCCCTGGGGCTATGGCCGGGTGGACCTGCCGGCCGACGCGCTGATGATCGCCATCGGCCGCCGGCTGTTCCTGCCGCAGGGCACGCTCCGCCGCGCGCTCGCGCTGCCCGAGGCGGCGGCGGATCCGGATGACGTGGCGATCCGGGCGGCGCTGGCCGATGTCGGGCTGGCCGGGCTCGGCGACCGGATCGACCGGTCCGAGGATTGGGCGGAGGTGCTGAACGGCGCCGACCTGCAACGGCTCGCCTTCGCCCGGCTGCTGCTGTTGCGGCCGGACTGGGTGGTGCTGGGCGACGCGACGGATGCGCTGGACCCGATCTCCGCCGACGCGCTGCTGCGGCTGGTGAGGACGCGGCTGCCGCAGGCGGCGCTGGTGCTGATCGGCCAGCATCCCGGCTCCGCCGAGACCTTCGACCGTCGCCTGACACTGGACCGCTCGACAAGTGGGGAGGTGCTGCTGAACGAGGTCTATGCCCGCCGCCAGGCGGCCCGCGCCCCGAAGCGACGGCCGCTGGAGGTGGTGGACTGGCTACGCCAGGGCTACCCGGCGGATGCCCCCAGCACCACGCACGGGTGAGGGTTGTCCGGCGCGGGCGTCTGCCGGGCTGTCCCGCGCCCCTGCCGGCGGCCTACACTCGGCCGGGTGACCAAGCATTCAGCCCCTCCGCGCGCCGCCGTTGCGCCGCTGCTGCCCTCCGGCCAGGCGCGACCGCCGATCTGGCTGCTGGTCGCGATCATCGCCATCGGCCCCTTCACCATGCAGGTGCTGGTGCCGTCCCTGCCGGCGATGGGGCGGGACCTCGGGGCTTCCACCGCCCATGTCCAGTTGACGGTGACGCTGTACCTGCTGGGCGTGGGCGCGGGGCAGCTGGTCTATGGCCCGCTGTCGGACCGGTTCGGGCGGCGGCCGCTGCTGATGGGCGGACTTGCGCTGTATGCGGTGGCCAGCCTCGCGGCGGCGCTGGCGGGCGGCATCGGGGCGCTGGTGGTGGCGCGCGTGATCCAGTCCATCGGCGCCTGCGCCGGGGTGGTGCTGACGCGCGCCGTGATCCGCGATGTCTGGCCGCGCGACGAGGCCGCCAGCGTGCTCGGCTACGTCACCATGGGCATGACCATCGCGCCGATGCTGGCGCCGATCCTGGGCAGCCTGCTGGAGGAAAGCTTCGGCTGGCGCGCCAGCATGTGGGCCTGCCTCGCCGTGGTGGTGCCGCTGGCGCTGGTCGCCTGGCTGCGGCTGCCGGAGACGCTGGCGGTGCCGCAGAAGCTGCCGGGCCTGTACGCGATCTGGCAGGCCTATCGCAGCCTGTGGGCGATCCCGGCCTTCCGCGCCTATACGGCGCTGACGGCCTGCGCCACCGGCATCTTCTTCGCCTTCCTCGGCGGTGCGCCCTACGTCGTGGTGCAGGGGATGGGCTACACGCCGGTGCAGTTCGCACTGGCCTTTGCCACCATCTCCATCTTCTTCGCCGCCGGGAACTGGCTGGCGGGGGTGCTTTCGAAGCGCCTTGGCATCCTGCGCATGGTGGGGCTGGGCACCGTCGTCGCCACGGTGGGCGCGCTGGGTGCCGCGGTGGCGGTGCTGGTGTTCCCGCCGCATATCCTGGTGTTCTTCGCACCCATGGCCGCCGTCGCGGTCGGCAACGGCATGACGCAGCCCAACGCCATCGCTGGCGCGCTGAGCGCGAAGCCGCAGCTGGCCGGCACCGCCTCCGCCCTGGTGGGCGCGTTGCAGATGGGGTTCGGCGCGCTGATGACCTTCATCGTCGGGCTGGTGGAATTCGGCAGCGGCATCGGTACGTCGCTCACCATGGCGGCGGTGGGCGTGGCGTGCCTGATGGCGCTGCGCGGGGCGCGGCGGGCGGGGGGAGGATGACGGGATGACGGACAGCTACATGCAGGAACAGGCCGAGGCGCTGGCGCAGCACCTGCGCCTGACCGATGGCAAGTCCGGCTATGTCGAGGCGACGGCCGATGGTTTCCGCGTCTTCGTGCGCAGGAAGTGGCCGGGCAAGCCGCTGGCCGCCTGGGACGGCCTGCCGGTCGAATGGCACGAGAATGTCGGCAGCAACAAGGCGGCCAACCGGTAGCCGGGGCCGCGCACTACAGCAGCCAGTCGCTGGCCAGCGCCTGATCGGGGCCGGTGAATTCGAGGTCCGGCACCGGGTCGAGCGGGAGGAGAAGATCGGGGCTGGGATCGTCGGCAGGACCAGCATGGTCCGGGCGCAACACCACCAGCAGGTCCTGGACCCAGGCCTCCGGCGCAGCTTGCATGGGTTGCGATGGCTGCGGCGGGACCTCGTCCAGCACCACGGGCACGATGGCCGGCAAGGCGTCGACGGGTGCGGGCTGGTCCGGCTGCGGCTGGACCTCGTCCAGCACCGCCGGCACGATGGCTGGCGGCGGCAGGGCGTTCGCCGGCGCGGGCTGGTCCGGCTGCGGCAGGACGTCCTCCAGCACGGCCGGCACGATGGCTGGCGGCGGCAGGGCGTCCGCCGGTCCGGGCTGCTCCGGCCGCGGCAGGACCTCGTCCAGTACGGCCGGTACTATGGCTGGCAGCGGCAGAGCGTCCACAGGCGCCGGCTGCTCCGGCTGCGGCAGGACCTCGCCCAGCACCGCCGGCACGACGGCGGGCAGCGGCAGGGCGCTCGCCGGCACGGGCTGGTCCGGCCGCGGCAGGACCTCGTCCAGCACGGCCGCTACCATGGCTGGCAGCGGCAGGGCGTTCGCCGGCGCCGGCTGGTCCGGCCGCGGCAGGACCTCGTCCAGCACGGCCGGTACCATGGCTGGCAGCGGCAGGGAGTTCGCCGGCGCCGGCTGGTCCGGCCGCGGCAGGACCTCATCCAGCACGGCCGGCACGATGGTGGGCAGCGGCAGGGCGTTCGCCGGCGCGGGCTGGTCCGGCCGCGGCAGGACCTCATCCAGCACGGCCGGTACCATGGCGGGCAGCGGCAGGGCGTTCGCCGGCGCGGGCTGGTCCGGCCGCGGCAGGACCTCATCCAGCACGGCCGGCACGATGGCTGGCGGCGGCAGAGCGTCCACAGGCGCGGGCTGGTCCGGCTGCGGCAGGACGTCCTCCAGCACGGCCGGTACGACGGCGGGCAGCGGCAGGGCGTCCACCGGCGCCGGCTGGTCCGGCTG